>NZ_QFWH01000004.1 GCF_003149375.1 Vampirovibrio chlorellavorus | reverse complement strand
TGGCTGGGCAAATTCAGAAAGCTTGAAATCCGCTACGACTATCGCTGGCAGAATTGGGAGGCCTTCTGGCAATTGGGCTGCGCCATGCTCTGCCTTCAGAAAGTTACCGTATGAGTTCTAGATTTTCAAAAAGAGGATTGAAAATTTCAGTAGCGTAACGAACTGAAATAGATGATCTTTCAGACTCAGTGATATTGGGCTTTTTAGCTTCTCTTTCAAATTTTCTTTGAGCTGCTTGGGCTTTCAGTTGAATTTCAAGAGTTTGAGCTTTAGTGAAATCTTTTTGCTCTATTGCTTGTCCAGCCATTGTTGGTGGATTAAATGCTTGTGAAGATTGAGCTGGCGAATCATTTTGGCCACCAAACTTTAAAGATTTAGAAGCTGTTTTAATGCTTGAACTGCCAAATAAAAGTTCTGATCCTCTATGAATTAAATCCCCAAAAGATTCATAGAGAGTTTGAAAACCTGTTATGATATGGTCTTTGGCAAAATTCCAACCATGTTGTACAAAAGAATGGATATGGTCGCCAATATTTGACATGGCATCACCGGTTTTGTGGAGTATTTCCTTAGTTTTTGTGCCAAGCCATTTTACATGATCTACGTTTATAATATTTTTAGCAATCTGAAAAGCCGTTTTAAAGGTAAATTTGACGGCCATTTTTCCCCAGTTAATAAGAGATTTATTATTTTTCTGCGCCTCGCTTTTTGCCGCCTCTTTGGCTGCATCAGTAGCACTCCCTCCAGAAAACTGGATGATATCTTTAGACCCAAGCGGTATTTAGATTTTGAGCAGTTAAACTTGTTTCAAGTTTATTTTGACTGGCATTCGCTTTGCCTAAGGTGGGCATAAAGACAGGTAAGTTGCTATGTAAATTCATTTTTTTGCTCGCTCAATTAATGAAAAATAGTTCAAATTGAAAAACTATATTTAGGAAAATCTCACAAAAATGAGTCTTGAATCTTGGTTAAGTCAAAAAAATTAACAAGAATTTACAATAGTATATTTTAAGAATATAACCATCCAAAAGGATAAGTAGGAAGGGCGCTATTTCAATAGTTGAATAGCAAGTGTCTAATGGCTTGGAGTTTGAGGGCTAAACTGACCAAGAGGGTAGTTTGAGAAACGACTTTGGTTTTTCGGCGAAAAGAGGGTGAGCCAATGTCTGGTGTCCGCATTATTGCTTTCAACCCGACGGTGTCTGCTTTGCTTTGGATCAGTCGTTCTTCAGGAGTTACTTGTCGGTATAATAGGGTGGGGGGTGAAACCGCTGTACGATTCGCTGGTAAAGTCGCCGAAACGCGAGTGTATTTCGGCCATCTAGATCTCAGTCTAAGTAATTGCCCGGTTTCAGAATCGACGGCTTTAAAGGAAATTGCCTTCAAAAGCCCCGCTATGGCTATCGACGGGTTCATATTCTCCTCAGAAGGGAAGAATCGGACATTCACTTCAAACGGGTTTACCGGTTCTACTAGCAAGAGAATTCACAGACATCCAAGAGGCGAGTTAACCATCAGCTCAGGCACGTTAGGGTGCTTGCAGCAAGGCAAAACGAGTGCTAGAGTATGGACTTTGTGTCAATTAACCTCAACTATGGCCAAAAGCTTCGCTGTTTAACTATTGTGGATAATCATACCCGAATTAGTTTATCCATCAGAGTCGGCGTCCGTTATAAGGATTTTAACGTTTTTTAAACACTCGATTTGGCAGTCAGCCAGTATGGAAAACCTTCCTGCATAAGAGTGGATAATCGGCCTGAGTTCATATCGAAAGAACTGGATCTTTGAGCCTTCGCTAGAGGCGTGCAATTGGATTTTTCCAGATCCGGAAAACCCACGCATAATGTTTTTAATGTTCAGAGCTGTTACTCAAAGATCTTTTGGATCTGGATGCTCCTTATGATAAGAGCTTTAGCAGCCGTTTTTGTTAGGAATGTTTGAATCAAGATTGCTTCTTGTCTTTAGGGGCGTAGGGGAAAGTTGAAGTTTGGCGAAAAGATTACAATGATGTCCGCCCTCATAATTCTTCAGTAGAGCAGATTCTCATTTCTTTACCGCTGCAAGGAGCTTGGTTTGCCAAGCTGTTGAACCCCGATTTTCTCACGTCGCCTTGTAGGCTTTTCGGGTCAAGACCAAAATTCTAACCCAAAGTTACCGTATGGACTCTAGTTCAAAGGGCATGGTGGACAATTCAGCACTAACCGTTTTTGCTTTCGGTTGATAAATTATTGCTGGGGGTCTTTGGTTCTGGTAGTTATTGTATCAAATCAATGTCTACTTACAGACTAAGATGCCTAACAGAGGTTCAGTTTTTGGCAGGTTCTATCCAGAGAGGCACTACGGAAAGTTGCAAAGCTTTTTGGGTGGAGTGAACGCCTGCCTTTCTGCAGACAAGGGGATTTAACTAAGAGTAGCAGTGCTATATTTCCTTTGGCGTGGTCTTGACCTTAGAAGTGTCCTCAGTTTTACTGTCCTGTACCTCCATATCTGGATAAGAGCCGCGCCAGATTTTGTGGTAAACCTCTGGTAAGGTCAATGGTTTTGCCTGTTCCTATCGTAACTTTAATCGTTCCAGATCCGGCAGAAACGGCAAAACCTATACGCGCCCTTCCTCTTCAGCAAATGTAATACCTTGAAGTAGCAATAGTTAAACGTCCAGCGAGGGATTCTGTGAAATTTTGGCCTGTTGTATTGCTGTGAGCTAGTCAGGAGCAGTACTTTAATACTGGCACTGGCTTCCTGAATCGCGGCAGTGAGAGAACGTTAAATGTGCGTGTCCATTTTTGGTCAATCCAAATAGTTACTTTGGATTAGTCGAGCATGGTTTTAAAGTCAATACTGCTAAAGCTATGGGGTATTACAGAAATGGTCACTTATACTAAATGACTGATTTTAGTTGCTTTCCTCTCTTTCAAACGTCCTTCTTTCCACCGGATTTAGTTGCTGTGTCGCATACATTAGGGAGCATTGCGAAGCGATGGGTTTTGCGACTGACTGCAGGTCAAGCTCGAGTTTGCCTTCTTGCCCCAAGGGCCGCCATTGGGTTTTCCCTGCCAAAGGCTCGTCCTTCTAGATGGATTGATATACCTTGAGGCTTGCGCGTCTGTAGTCGGCATGTCATAATGACTAATAAAATTGGTCAAAAGACTAAGGATGTTAGTCGATGTCGCTCATGCCCCTGTTTCCAAGCCCGGTTCTGGTGGATGTGCTGTGCCTGTTTCTCACACATCCTGATAGCCGCTATTATCAGCGGGAAATTGCTGAAACAACCGGCCATTCCCTGCTGCAAGTCCAGCATGCCCTAGGGCGCATTGAGAAAACGGATTTGATTGCCCAAGAAAAAAGCGGGAACCGGGTCTATTATCAGGCTAAACAAGCTCATCCGGCTTTTCAGGATCTGCAACAGGCCTTTCTGAAAACCGATGCAATGGCCACGGCCTTAAAAGTAGCGCTGGAGCCGTTGGATCAAAAGGTCAAACTGGCCTTTATCTTTGGTTCTCTAGCCAAAGGCAATGCCACCGCTGAGAGTGACATTGATTTGTTTTTACTGGGGGATGTGAGCTTAAAAAGCCTCTCACAGGCCATGGCGGATAGCACGGATAACCTGAAGCGGGAGTTCAATCCTGTTATCATGACGGTAGCTGATTACCGACAGCGGCTTCAGGATCAAAACCGTTTTGCCATTGAGCTAATGGAAACCCCAAAAATTTGGTTAAAAGGAACTCAGGATGAGTTTACAGCAATGGTTGAATGAGGGGAAACTAAAACCTCACCAGACCACTTCGCAAGAAGTGGCCCAATTGCTACAAGCGATTGAGCGAAACATCCGGGATGCTTCCATTGAAGCGTTATCGCCAGATAACCGGTTTACGATTGCTTATCAAGCGGCCCTGCAGCTAGCCACGATTCTGTTATACGCTTCAGGCTACCGGCCTTCAGCCAGTGTGGGACATCACTATATCACCATCCAATCCCTGCGGTTTACCATGGGTGGTGATGCCAAAGCGCGTATTCATTATCTGGATAATTGCCGGAAGATGCGCAATGCCTCCGAGTATGAGCGGGCGGGTGTTGTTTCGAACTCGGGCGTGGCAGAATTATTGGAAGAGCTTGGAGCGTTTCGCCAGGATGTTCTGGATTGGCTGAAGAAGTTTTATCCCCGTCTACTGGCCTGAAAAATATAGAACCTTTCTTAAAAAGACCTAGTTGATTCTATTTTTTGTCTGATAGGGGGCCATTTGTAGGCAAGATGTGTCTGGGCCAGTCTAAGATGTGCTCCAGTTATGTCTCTTTGATGTCATCAACTGGTTGTAGAATATGGTTTAAAATGTAAATGCTATCAATGTTTTCAGCCTTGGCTTTTGAAAATACGTCACTAAATTGGCCTGCAGAGTGACATAAAATTTGAAAAAGATATTGTTTTTGGTCTAAATTGACTTATAAAACCTGGAAAGCCAATCAGCATGGGTCATCCCTACGAACCATGAGGTCGGGAGTTCGAATCTCTCCGAGCGCGCCACTTTTTAAGTCTTCTCAAAACACCCCTTTTCCGGGTGTTTTTTGCATTCTGTCCTGTTGTAAAGAGGCTTTCCAAAACAGGTTGTACCTGCAGTTTTTTTCAAATATTCGCACACCATTCACAAGGAAATGAACTGAAGAGACAGGACTCCGCCGAGTAAGCCTGTAATACTTTTACACAGGCACTCCTGAGGGAGGTACCTTTGCGCAATGCACAAGCAGGGAGCCCTGTGCAATCAGGCAAAAGGCAGGCCACTGGGCAGGGGTGCCTTAAAGCGGACTGGCGACTGTTACCAGGAGAACCAGGCAGGATCAAAGTCTGGAGCGGTAGAGGATGTAGCCATACCGCTAGATTGAATCCAGCCGCTCGTTGCACCTCGGGTCGTCAGTCTCCCATTATAAAAAAGATCAAATTCAATCACATCTTTATTCGTGCCACCCAAGGCTAAGCCATCCGGATCAAACTGAAAACCAATATAGTTCGTGGTGCTGGTTCCCCAAAACGTAACTTCACAATAGCAACCATGCACTCCTATCCGCAACAGCCCTCCCCCGTGTAAGCGCAAGCAGGGCATGGAACTGTTGCAGACTTCCGAATAAGCCGCTGAACCTAAACTATCAATGAAACTGGTGGTATCCACACTGACAAAGTTCATGTAGGGCGTTAAATCTTTGCCTTTGGTAGCCGCACTGAGCCCGCCGTTGAGTTGTAATTGCTGGTAGGCCCCCGTAATCATGCCCGCCACCTCTTTGGCCCGGGCGTTGTACTGTTGATTGCGTTGGGTAACCAGCACTTTGGGAATGGTAAATACAAAAATTTCAGCCAGAATGAGCAAGGTAACCAGTAATTCCGCCAATGTAAAGCCTGACCGGATTCCCTTAACGAATCTGTCAATGCCTGAAAATTTCATCATGAACTCCTGTGGCTGAGTGGGGAGACTGGTGAACTCTTTAAACTCAGTCTATCTACCATTAATATCGCAATATTCCCAAAACCAACCATTGAGGCTGGATACACTGACTTTACGCTGAAATTACGTTCCTGGCTTAATTAATCATTCCCACGCTGGTAACATCCCAGAAAAAAGCCTCAACAAGGTATTTTCAGAACAATAACACAGTAGGGGAGCATTACAATTAATATTATCGACCGCTGTATTGTAAAAGTTTAGAACTACGGTAAAACAATTAATATTTTGTAACAACCCGGGTCATTGAATGACTTTCAAGAAAGGCTTCTGCAAGTAAGGCTTCTGATTGAGGCGGGGGCAACCCGTTCGCAAACGCCGCCTGCCAATCACCCTTCGGCAGCCCCCCCCAGCGTATCTGTGCTATTGTTGAAGCGATAGAGCCCATTAAGAGTCCAGTCACTCGGTCGGCAAGGTCTCCAAACATCCCCGGAAGGTTGGTCTAATGATGAAAATGAGCAGAAGTGTTCGGCTTGGTACAGATATTTTACTGATTCTGGGCGGTATTTTTTGTGCCGCCTTTGGACTAAAAGGCTTTTTGCTGTCCAGCCACTTCATTGACGGAGGAGTGACCGGCGTCTCCATGCTGCTGGCCAAAATTTTCTCCATCCCGCTGGCCATTCTGATTCCCCTCATCAACCTGCCCTTTATCCTGCTTGCCTTTCGCCAGATGGGTTGGCGCTTTGCCGTAAAAAGCGCCCTGGCGATTGCCGGTCTGGCCCTTTGTCTGGCCTTTGTGACCTTTCCCGATGTCACCCCGGATAAACTGCTCACCGCGATTTTTGGGGGATTTTTTATCGGGGCGGGCATTGGACTCACCATTCGGGGCGGGGCGGTGCTGGATGGCACAGAAATTGCCGCCCTGCTCATCAGCAAAGCCACCCATATCCTGCGCGTCGGTGACGTCATTCTCATCCTCAATATCGTTATTTTTCTGTTTGCCGCTTTCTTTCTGGGTGTTGAGCCCGCCTTGTACTCGGTTTTAACCTATCTGGCGGCCTCCAGAACCATTGATTTCATCCTGCACGGGCTTGAAGAGTTTACTGGCATCACCATCATTTCCCTCCAGAATGAAGCCATCCGTCAAGCCATCGTCCGGGACCTGAAGCGCAGCGTCACGGTATATCAAGGCCGCAGAGGCTCCAGCAACGAGGCGCAGGATATTCTCTTCTGCGTGGTCACCCGCCTTGAAATCGCATTAATTAAAAATGCCGCCCGTGACATCGATGAAAACGCCTTTATCATGATGCACACCCTTTCGGACGTGGAAGGGGGAGTGGTTAAAAAGAGCCGGTTTCATTAAGTCAAGCTGCGCATGAACCATTGGGGCCTTCTGGTGTGAGGATTCTGGGCTAAAATGTCAATTTGGCGCATAAGGCCAAGTGTTAACATCACATCAAAGCGTTGCGCTATGAATCTTCCTACAATAAATATCAATAACATAATGCACCGATGAAAACCTCTCCACACTGGTCAGCGATACTTACCCTAATCACCCTTGTGGGGTTATTGCTGCATGGGCTATTCTGGCGACTGGGGCTCCCCTGCTCCCTGCTGCCGCTTCAGGCCGTTTTGGCCATAAGCGCCATTCCCTTGACCCTTCAGGTCTTTAGGAAAACGCTCAAGAAAGACTTCGGTGCCGATATTCTGGCCGTGCTGGCCCTGCTGACCAGTCTGGCCCTGGGAGAGTATCTGGCCGGAACGCTGATTGTCCTGATGATGGCAGGCGGGCAAACCCTGGAACAATTTGCCTTGCGCAAGGCCTCCTCTGTCCTTGAGGCGTTGGCCAAGCGGATGCCCAGTGTCGCCCATCGCCAGACCGGTGAGCAAATTGAGGAAGTCGCCCTTGACGAGATCGCCATTGGGGATCGTCTGGTGATCTTTCCCCATGAAACCGCCCCGGTGGACGGTACGGTGCTGGAGGGTCAGGGGAGCATGGATGAGTCCTACCTGACCGGTGAACCCTATCAGGTAGACAAGGCGCCGGGGTCTTCCATCCTGTCCGGCGCCATTAACGGGGAAACCGCTCTGGTGATTCGGGCGGAAAAACGGGCCGTTGACTCCCGCTACGCCACCATTATGACTGTGATGCAAGATGCCGAACAGAAACGCCCCAGCATGCGCCGCCTGGCAGACCAGATCGGCACCATCTTCACGCCCGTAGCCCTGCTGCTGGCACTGGCTACCTGGGCTATCACCGGGGAGGCAGTCCGCTTTCTGGCCGTGCTGGTCATTGCCACGCCCTGTCCTTTGTTGATTGCCATTCCCATCACCATCATCAGCGCCATTTCTCTGGCCGCCAAACGTGGCATTATTATTAAAGACCCGGTGGTGCTGGAGCGTTTACCCACCTGCCAAACCGCTATTTTTGACAAAACCGGGACGCTCACCTATGGCAAACCCGCCGTGACGGAAATTTTACCAGCCCCTTCCTTTCAAAAATCGGCGTTACTGCAAGCGGCAGCTGGCCTGGAGCGCTACTCCAAACATCCACTGGCCTCCGCTATTCTCGAAGCTGCAGCCCGGGAAAACCTCCCCCTGCCCAAAGCCGGTGAAGTCTCCGAAAAGCCGGGACAGGGCCTATCCGGACTGGTCAACGGACACCGCTGGCATTTGACCAGCCGGCATAAAATTGACCGACTCTGGCCACAATTGGCAGCCAACCTGCCGCCGGTGGCCGCGGGATTGGAATGCGTTCTACTGTGCGACGATCAATACGCCGGACTATTTCGCCTGCGGGATGCCCCCCGTGCCGAGGGACATTCCTTTATTGGTCATCTGGGGCCCTCTCACCGCTTTAAAAAAGTCCTGCTGCTGTCCGGAGATCGCGCTTCGGAAGTGGCCTATCTCGCAGAGGTGTTGGGCATTCAGAACACGTTAGCAGAGCAATCCCCCGAGCAAAAAGTCGCTATCGTTCGAGCGGAAACGGCATTGGCTCCCACCCTGTTTATGGGCGATGGCATTAATGATGCTCCCGCACTGGCCACCGCGACCGTTGGGCTGGCCTTTGGCCAACACAGCAGCGTCACCAGTGAGGCTGCCGGGGCCGTCATCCTGGAAAATACCCTGGTCAAAGTGGATGAGCTTTTGCACATCAGCCTGCTGCTTCGCCGGATCGCCCTGCAATGCGCCATCGGGGGCATGGTCCTGAGTCTGCTGGGCATGGGGCTGGCGGCCCTGGGTTATCTCTCGCCGGTGCAAGGGGCACTGGTGCAGGAAGCCATTGATCTGCTGGCCATTCTCAACGCCTTGCGGCTGGCCTGGCGTCCCCGAATTGCAATTGATATGGCTTGTTAAAAAGTTTTTTGTCATTGCTACGCATAGGGATTTTTCTTTCTCAAGGGGCTTTGCCCCTTGCACCCCACTGGAGGGGGAACAGAGTCCAGGGTAAGCCCTGTCCCCCCTCCAGACCTCCCCACGCATGTCTTTTCAATTTGTTATGGCGCTGTCATTCCCACGAAAGTGGGAATCCAGAAAAACGCCCAAGCATCCGCCACCATCCACAAACCTTTCCCCATTCCATCGTGCCAACCTATCCTACCTTCCTTAGGCCTCAAACCTCTTGTCATTCTCACGAAAGTGGGAATCCGCTGAGCCGAGCCACGCAGATCCAGCAATCAAAAAAGAGAAATAAATAAGTACAAACGTGAAAGACAGCGTGGATTCCCGCTTCCTCGGGAATGACAAATCAGGCCTCAGGGGAGGTTTTACTGTTTTTTTCATTTCGACATTAAAATATATTCTTTGCAGGGGAGGGCAGGAGGGGGGCAGGAGGGGGGACAGGACGAGCGAAAAGCTCTGTCCCCCCTCCTGTGGGGTCACAGGGGGCAACGCCCCCCTGAAAAACAATTAACCTACCTTTAAAATCTGCCCGAAGTGAGACTCCAGCGTTTCTTTCACCAACTCCCGGTTATTGTTATTAATCCAGAACTTGGTGCCCGCTTTAATTCTCGTGCCATCTTTAAAGTTCAGAATCACCGGATTAAACCCACGATTCTTCACCAAAATGGTGCTAATGGTCTGCAAGATTTCCCACTTGGGCGCACTGTCAAAGAACAGATGAAAGGGTTGCACCTCGTCCACCGGATGCACTTCGTTCAGGATAATACTGAACTGATCCCCATTATCCCCCCGGAATTGCAAGCGCCCCTGAATCAGCACTTTCTTGCCTTCAGCCACCCGCTCTCCGCACTTCTCAATGGCATCGGAAAACATGACAAATTCCGTCTCGCTGGAAAAATCTTCCAGCTTGCCAATCCAGATGGGCCGGTTGGTTTTGGTGATTTTCTTTTGCAAGCTGGAAATCAACCCGCCAATGACCACATCCACCCCATCGGGGAAATCCTTGAGTTCGGCGATGGCATGGCTGGTCATCATGGGCAATTTATCCAGCAAACTATCCAGGGGATGACTACTCACGTAAAAGCCCAGCAGCTCTTTTTCCAGTTGCTGAATTTCCTCGTCGCTGTATTCCGCCGGATCGCCGGATAAAATCAATCCGCCAAAACCGCCTATCCCACCGGCTTCATCATCGCCGCCCAGCAGAGAAAACAAACTGGCCTGTCCGGTAATTTTTTGCTCCTGACACTTGGCCGCGTAATTGGTCATGGTTTCTACATTGCCAAACAACTGCTTGCGAGAGATCCCAAATTCGGTGAAGGCTCCGCTGTTAATCAGGCTCTCCAGGGTTTTTCGGTTCAGCACCTTGGGATCCACCCGCTCACAAAAATCTTCCAGCGAGGCAAAGGGTTTTTCCGTGCGGGCGGCAATAATGTTTTCCACCACGCCCACGCCTACGTTTTTAATGGTGGCCATGCCGAAGCGAATAGCTTTGTCCCCATCGGGGGTAAAATTCTGTCCTGACTTATTAATATCTGGCGGGAGAATTTTAAGACCCATTTTGCGACAGGCCAAAATATAAAACTGCACCTTCTCCAAATCGCCGCTTACGCTGGAGAGGAGTGCCGACAAATATTCCACCGGATAGTGCGCTTTGAGGAAAGCGGTCTGGTAAGCCACCAGCGCATAGGCTGCCGAGTGCGACCGGTTGAAGCAGTAGGCCGCAAACTCGCTCATGGTGTCAAACAGCTCGTTGGCAATGGTCAAATCGACATTATTTTTTTCGCAGCCCGCCAGAAAACCGGCCCGCTCCTGCTCCATGATTTCCGCTTTTTTCTTTCCCATGGCCCGACGCAGCAAGTCCGCCTGCCCCAGCGAGTAACCCGCCAGCGACTGGGCAATCTGCATGATCTGCTCCTGGTAAACGATGGTGCCGTAGGTGTCCTTCAGTAGTGGTTCCAGAGCCGGGTGCTTGTACTCCACCTGGGCCCGTCCGTGTTTCCGGTCCACAAACTGCTTGACCATCCCCGAATTGAGGGGGCCCGGTCGATACAGGGCTACCAAGGCGCCAATATCTTCAAACACGGACGGCTTCAGGTCCTTCACCAAGGCCTTCATCCCCCCGGATTCCAGCTGGAAAATGCCATCGGTATCGCCTGCGGTCAAAATCTCGTAGACATCCTGATCATCCAGCGGCAAGTGGCGCATATCCACCTCTTCTCCCCGGATTTGTTTGACCATTTGCACGGTGTTATCAATGATGGTCAGGTTTCGCAGGCCCAAAAAGTCCATCTTCAGCAGGCCCAGCTTCTCCAAATCCCCCATAGGATACTGGGAGACGATCTGTCCGGTCTCATGCCCGTCCTTGGTGAACTGCACCGGCACAATGGTATCCAGAGCGTCCTTGGAAATGACCACCCCGGCGGCGTGCATACCCACACTAACCGCAGTACCCTCCAACGCCAAAGCCAGATCCACCAATTCTTTCACCTTTGGGTCGGTGTCATACAGTTTTTTCAGCTCCATGCCGTCTTCCAAAGCATCTTTCAGCTTGACGGCAGGCCCAAAGGGAATCATCTTGGCCAACTTGTCGCTTTCCGCAAAGGGAATCTCCATGACCCGGGCTACGGCCTTCAAAGCGGCCCGGGCGGCCAGCGTGCCGTAGGTGATAATCTGGCAAACCCGGTCGGCCCCATACTTGCGGCGCACGTACTCAATGACATCCCCCCGCCGGTCAATGCAGAAGTCAATATCGACGTCCGGCATGGAGACCCGCTCCGGGTTCAGGAATCGCTCAAACAGCAAATTATGCTCCAGGGGGTCAATATCGGTAATGCCCAACACAAAGGCCACCAGGCTGCCTGCGGCGGACCCCCGGCCCGGCCCCACCGGGATGTTCTGCTCCCGGGCGTAGCGGATAAAGTCGGCCACAATCAAAAAGTAGGCCGGAAAGCCCATCTGGTTGATAATGCGCAGCTCAAAGTCCAGCCGCTCCTGAATCTCAGGCGTAATTTCAGGAAAGCGCTCCCGGGCGGTTTCCATCACTTCCCGCTCCAGCTCGCTCTCCAGCGTGGTGCCTTCGGGAATGGGATAGTCCGGCAAAATGGACTCCCCTTGCTTCATCTTGAAGTCAATCTTGTCAGCGATTTTCAGGGTGTTATCCAGCACCCGCTCCCGAACAGCGGCGTCCAGAAACTGAAAGAGCTTGGCCATTTCATCGCCGTTTTTAATGTAGTACTGCGGCCCGTAAATATCCCGAGACCCACTTTCCGCCAGTGTTTTGCCTTGCTGCATGCACAGCAGGATATTGTGCATGGTCTCATCGCCCGGTCGGGAGAAGTGCGTATCGTTGGTGGCCACCAGCTCAATGCCCAACTCCTGGGCGATTTTAACCGCCTCTACGGCAAAGCGGTACTCCGGTTCCTTCCCATGATCCACGATTTCAATGTAGAGATCTTCCCCGAAAATCCCTTGCAGTAACTGGGCCCGCTCCCGGGCCTCATCCAGATGGCCCCGCAAAATGGGTCGGGCCACCGGCCCGGTCAAATCCCCGGTGAGGGCAATCAGCCCTTCGCTGTGGGCTTTGAGAATGTCCCAGTTGATGCGTGGCTTATAGTAAAAGCCTTCCAAGTGGGAACGGGACACGATTTTAACCAGATTTTTATAGCCGATCTCGTTCTTGCAAAGCAGAACCAACTGGTGCATGGGCTGGCGGCTGCTTTTATCGGTAATATCCCCATCCACCACGTACATATCGGCCCCGATAATGGCCTTGATGCCAGCGCCTTTGCAGGCGTTGTACAGTTCGACCGCCCCATACATGACCCCATGATCGGTAATGGCCACCGCTGGCATATTGTTGGCCGTGGCGATCTTGACCAGATCCGGCACCCGGGTGGCCGCATCCAGCATACTGTAGTGGGTATGCACGTGGAGGTGAACAAAAGGACGGACGGTACTCATAAACTCAACTCTGCTGATGGGGTTTAAGGGGTGGGGCTTGCCAGAAACCGCGGAGGAGATCCGCTGGCCTTCTATTGTGCCATTGGGCAGGGTGATGCGTAAAGGAAAAGCCGCCCTTATTAAGCGATCTTTAACCGACGGTTGCCCAGTGACATTTATACTCGGCGGAAAAGCATGCGTTCGACTTCATGCGCACGGCTGGCCCCGTGTATGATTGTATCGACAAGCCAGATTGAAACAGAGGCTTAGCCCCGCAAAGCAGGAGCGTTTCCCGTGTCCCCCATTGCCGCCAAAACCTATACCACCGATGTCATTTGCCTGCGCACTTATGACTTTGGGGAGGCCGATCAGATCCTGCACCTGTACTCTTCAGAACACGGGCGCATCTCCGCCATCGCCAAGGGCGTCAAAAAACCAAAAAGCAAACTGGTGGGGGCTTGCCAGCTGCTCAACCTCAGCGAGGTGCAACTCTCCAAAGGGAAAAGTCTGGATTTGCTCATTCAGTACCAGCCTCGGGAAAGTTTTCCGGGGCTTCGTGCCGACTTGCTCAAACTGGCCTACGCCCTGCTGTTTGCCGAGCTGGTCAACTTAACCGCCGGGGAAGCCGACAGCCATCTGGTTTACGCCGAACTCAAAAACGCCCTGCACCGGATGGATCAGGCCCCTGAAGCGCAAATCATCCCCCTGGGCATTCAGTATCAGTTAGATCTATTAGAGGCGGAAGGCTACCATCCCATTCTCACCGAGTGTATTTTTACCGGCCAGCCACTGGATTGGGAAGCCCCGTTCTACAGTTTTTCCCCGCAGCTGGGCGGCGTGGCCACCTCAGCGTTACGACGCAAGCACCAGGCCGAAACCCTCGGCAAAGGAGGCCTGAATAGTGATGAGTGGGTCAACGTCTCCACCAGTACCCTGCGCCTGCTGCAAAATCCGCAAAACCCGCAGTGGACAGCCCCTCAGTTCTGTAAAGCCCAGAAGTTCCTGCGCTATTATTTCCAAAAAGTCGTGGAAAAGAGCATGCACGCTTACGATTTGGTTTTAAACTTATTGGAAACCCCGCTACCGGAGCAGGTAAGGCCCGAAACACACCCCCCGTCGTCCCCCGCCTCACCTTTGGCCGAATAGGGCGTCTCCCGCTTCCCGCTTGCTTGCCCGGGGAGTTGCAGTACAATATGTAAACCCAGTGGGCCTAGCTTTCCTTTTGGAAAGCGGGCTTTTGACAGGAAACCCGGAATGCCGCTTCAAACGCCCTCTACCGCACCTGCCGAATCAGTCGAGTCACTCGAATCGTCGCTTTCCGCCCGGGAAGGCTACCGGGTGGTGCTGACCAATCGTAATTTTCTCGCCTTGTGGATTGGCCAGATTTTTTCCCAAATCGCCGATCGTATTATCTTTGTGGTGTTCATCAGCCTGATTGTCAGCCACTTTGGCCCCAGCGATCGCTACAGCAGCTTTCTCTACATCGCTTTCACCATTCCGGCCATTTTACTCACGGCCATTGCCGGGGTGTTTGTGGATCGCTGGCCCCGCCGGGCCGTGCTGGTGGCTACCAACCTGATGCGGGCCGCCCTGGTAGCACTCATTCCCTGGGCCGCGCAAGCCACCGGAGGCTGGGCCATCTACTATGTGGCCTTCCTCATATCAGCGGCCACCCAGTTTTTTGTCCCCGCGGAAGCGGCCACCATTCCCACCATAGTCAGCAAGTCCTCGCTGCTGACGGCCAACTCCCTGTTTACCACCACCATGATGGTGGCGGTCATTTTTGGCTTTGCCCTCGGCGATCCGCTGATCAACCTGTTTTCCCTGAACAACGTGCATTGGGCCATCACCGGGCTGTTTCTGGCCGCCAGCCTGTCGCTGGCCTTTGTGCAAACCCCGCCCCTGTGTGTGCTGGAAGAAGACGGCCGCCCGCCAGCAGCCAGCATGAAAGAGGCCTTTGCCCGGTTTGGGCATGAGATTCAGGACGGCCTGCGCTATATCGGCGATCATCCCATTGTGCGCAACGCCATGCTGAAGCTGGCCACCTTGTTTTCTGCCATGGTGGCCCTGTGCATTTTGTTCATCAGCTTCGCCAAAACCTACCTGTTTGAAGATCCGCAGGTGGCCGCCCAGAAGTTTGCCTACATCATCGCCTTCAGCGGGGTGGGCATGGCCCTGGGCGCCTTTTGGGTGGGACATTCCTTCCACCACGCCCGCCGTGGGGTGATGGTCTACAGCGGATTTCTAAGCGTGGGCCTGTGCCTGGTACTGCTGACCCTGGTGCGCTTTCTCTCCATGAAGGGCCATGTCATTTACCTACCCCAGCTCCTCAGTGGCGGGTTTGAGCTGGCTGCGGTGCGCTTCACCGCCCGCATGGTCTACACCTATGCCCTGTCAATCATCATGGGCGTGGGAGCCGCCTTTATCGCCATTCCCTTACAGGCTCTCTTACAGGAACTCATCCCGGAAGACAAGCGGGGCAAAGTGTTTGGGGTTCAGTTCACCATTTTAAGCACCTCCTCCACCTTGCCGGTGCTGGTAGCCGGTCTGGCTGTAGAGCAAGTGGGCGTTGGGGCCATGTTTCTGTTAATTGGGATACCGATGCTATTATTGGGGGTATTGGGACTGTATAACCGATTGAAGGCCGAAAAATCACATGTCTTTGCTGCAAATTGGTAAGCGAAAAAAGAATGTGCCCCAACTGCGGGACAAAGTGTACTTCTCGGTGAGCAGCGAGGGGTATGGCCACTCCAGCCGTGCCTTGGCCATTGCCCGACACTTCAAACCCAGCGATATTCTGCTGGCTTCCTACAGTTACGCCCTGGAGCGCATCCGTTCCTACGACTACCCCAGCGTGGAAGTGGCTCAGGAGGTCAAGTTCGTGGGCTCCGAAGGGCACTTTGACGTCGGCAAGACCATCCTGAACAACCCGGCCCGAGCCTTGGGGCTGAACCAGATTGTGCAAGAAGAAATGGACATCATCAAGCGCCACGGCGTCACCCTGGTGGTGGCCGATGGTCGCATTGCCCCGGTTCTGGCCGCGGAACGACTGGACATTCCCTGCATTGTGCTGACCAACCAAAGCGCCTTTTACCCCTTTTTCGAGCGGGATTCCGCACTGGTCAAGCTGTTTGGCCGCTCCTTCGAGTGGGTGATGAAGCTGTGGCTATCCAGCGCCGAAGAGATTCTGATTCCGGATTTCAGCCCGCCTTATACGGTTTGCCTGCCCAATCTCTCCGATAATTATCAGGTCAAGAAGCGTACCCGCTTTGTGGGCCCTCTGGTGGCCTGGCAGGCGGATGAAGTGCAAGCCATCGCCAAGCCCAGCGACAAGCCCTTGATTGTGGCCTCATTGGGCGGGCACGAATACCGACGTCCCTTGTTCGACGCCATTATCGAGGCGGCCCGGTGCATGAGCCACCTGGATTTCATGATCATCTCCAGCTTTACCACCGCCAACGTGCCGGAAAACGCCCAGATTCATCCTTTCGTCAAGGAGGCCGCTCCCTACTTCAAGGCCGCCGATCTGGTCATTACTCAGGCCGGACACAGCACAGCCATGGAGCTGCTAACGCTGGGCAAACCCTCCCTGATTGTGCCCGACAGCCAGCAGATTGAGCAGGAAAACAACGCCAGCCGCATGTTGGAACTGGGCGTGTCGCTCACCATGTCCTATCAGGCGTTAAGCGATAGTTCCCAACGGGCGCTGTGCGCCAACATCGAACGGTTATTGGGCGATCCGGAGTTTGAGACTCGCACCCGAGAGTTTGCTACAATGGCGGCAGAGATTCATGGCGCTCGTCGGGCCGCCGAACACCTCAAAGAGTTTGCCCATCGGTTGTCCGCCTATTAATAAAGGCGATACAGGGATTGGAATGGGTATTATCGTTACAGTAAATCAGGTTTAGAAGCAGGCAGGAAAATCTCTTGAAAGAAAAAATCCTTCTCCTGAGTATGATTGCCGTGATTTGGCTGGTGGTCTTTCTGACCGGAAAGGTCATGCCGCGCCTTTCATCCGTTGTGCTGTTGCTGGTGTTCATGATCCTCTACACCTGGCTGATGACGCTGGCCATGGTTCACCACAAGCGCATGGAAGCCAAACGTCCCAAACCCCTCAATCTGGACTATCTGCCCAGGGTTTCCGTGGTTATTTCTGCCCACAACGAGCAGGTGGTTATTGAAAACACCATTTACAACCTGCTGAAGCTGGATTACCCCGATTACGAGCTGTTGATCATGGATGATCGCAGTACCGATCAAACCCCGGCCATCCTGACCCGACTGGGGGAAACGCTGCCCCTGCCTTTCCGCTATCACCTGCGCCCCGCCGACGCCATCCCCGGGAAGCCTGCCGTGCTGAACGAGGCGTTGACCCTGACCGATGGGGAAGTTATCTGTGTTTTTGACGCGGATGCCTACGTAGAGTCTGATTTCCTGCGCCGCATCGTGCCCTTTTTGGCCGATGAGAACGTGGGGGCCGTTCAAGCCCGTAAAATCATCGCCAATGGCAATGAAAACTGGCTCACCCGATGCCAGAACTATGAGTATTCACTGGACTCCCACTTTCAGTATGGCCGAGACAGTGTGCGAGGCGCAGTAGAACTGCGCGGAAACGGCCAGTTGGTGAAACGGGAAGCCCTTGAGGAAGTCAACGGCTGGAACGTGAACACCCTGACTGATGATCTCGATCTGTCCACCCGCCTGCACATTGAGGGCTGGGATATTCGCTTTGCCCACAAGGTGCCGGTCTTTGAGGAAGGCATTGTAGAGTTTGGCGGCTTGCTCAAACAGAGGCGT
This sequence comes from Vampirovibrio chlorellavorus, assembly GCF_003149375.1. Classification (NCBI taxonomy): domain Bacteria; kingdom Bacillati; phylum Candidatus Melainabacteria; class Vampirovibriophyceae; order Vampirovibrionales; family Vampirovibrionaceae; genus Vampirovibrio; species Vampirovibrio chlorellavorus. The sequence goes on along the minus strand of NZ_QFWH01000004.1, from coordinate 296,373 downwards.
CGCTGGACGGAAGGCACCCTGTTCCGGTATCTGGAATACGCAGGCCCCTTGCTCCGCTCCCGCAAGGCCTCCTTGCGTACCACCCTGGATATGGTGGCCTACTTTCTGGAATTTTTGCTGCCCCTGTGGCTGGTCCTGGACCTCATTCAGCTGGGCTGGGGGGTTGTCATGGCCGATCCCACCTCCACCCGCATTATTTCCTCGCTGTTGGTCATTCCCATTTTTTGTCTGGGCATTGCTTCGGCCATTATTGTGGCCATCATTCGCTTCAACCGCCCGCCTTTGTGGGAAGCCCTCAAGTGGACGGCGGTCACCTCGGTGTATCTCACCATTTTATGGATTCCGCTGGTGTTTGGCATTATGGTGAAAGTGCTGTGGCAAAAACAGCGTCGCACTCGGTGGGATAAAACCGAGCATAAGGGCAGCACTTACCAGCATGCCTTAGACACTCCCGCATTCCCCGGCTAAAGGCGGCATACAGACCCACAGCAGGCTTTAGCCAAGCGATCAAAGACTTTTTCAAACTAGGCTATGCCGGGCGACAACCCCATGATGACCTTCAAGGCCTCTGGCAGACGACGCTGCACCCGCCACTGGGCATCCACCACCACCACGGTGGTCACCGCTTCCACCGTCACCTGATCCGTGTTCTGGCTGCGAAAATTTTGCAGGAATAGCAGCTTGTAGCCCTCCACGGCCAAGCGGGTACTCAAGACCAGTTTGTCCCCGTATGGCGCGGATCGCTTGTACTTCAGGGTTTGCTCTACTACGGGAAACACGTAACCTTCAGGGTCGCCCGGCTTGGGGAAGGCATAGCCCTGAGCTTCCAGCAACTTCACCCGGCCCATTTCCAGCCATTTGGTGTAGGCGCCGTGCCACATCACCCCATAGCAGTCCGTATCAAAAATATTCACGTCCAATTCCATGCTATGCAGCAAGGGGAGCGGTTTTGGAGAGTCAGAGGGCGTGGGCATCAGCTCAAATCTTATTTTTTTATGAAAGCACCTTTATATTCCCATAATAAGGTCTATAATCAAGAGATAGTCGCGCTCGTCCCAAGAAACGATCGAGAGGTGCATAATGGATGCCTTCCAACTGATCCAAAGCTTTTTTAGCCGCATGCGCTGTAATTTTTGCTCACACAGCTTCACGCCAGAAGATATTCAACTCTTGCGTCAGGAAGAGGGCATTTACATCGTCAACGTCTACTGCACCCACTGTGAAACCCAGAACGGGGTGGCCATGGTGGGCGTGGAGACCCCGCAGCATGAGCATTCATTCCCCGATCCGGAACTGACCGATGAAGAATTAATGCGCCTGGCCGAGTTTGATCCCATCACCGAAGACGATGTTCTGTCGGCCCACCAGTTCATCCACAACCTGGATGGCAACTGGCAGCGTTTTATTCCTCAAGAAATGCTTGAACGTTGTACAGCGCCTGAAACGGAATCCCAAGACGACTAAAGGCGTCCGCGCCACCGGCATTGCGATCGATAATGGCCAGCACCCCCACAATCTGGATACTGGGGTAGGCTTTTCGAATGGCTTCAATGGCTTTCAGCGTGGAGCCGCCCGTAGTGACCACGTCTTCCACCAGCACCACCCGCATCCAGGGGGAGAGATTGCCCTCAATCTGGTTGCCAGCGCCGTGACCCTTGGCCTCTTTGCGCACGATAAAGCCCGCCATGGGCTTGCCCACTTCAGCGCTGCGGTACAAAATACTGCTGACAATGGGATCCGCCCCCAAGGTCATCCCACCCACGGCATCGGGATGCAGATTCACCAGGTGATCATAGAGTAATTGCCCGATGAGATAAGCCCCCCGCCCATCCAGCGTACTTAAACGACAATCCACATAGTAGCTAGAGCGTTGCCCGGAGGCCAAGATAAAATCTCCCCGCCTGAAAGACAGGCGCTTGATAATCTGGAACAACTCATCTTGCATGGTTTGGGTGTGAGTCATGGGGAATGTCCTTGTCAATTCAGGGTAAAACCGAGCGGCTAAGTGAATAAGCGAGTCGAGCGAGGCAAGGACGGCCATTAAATATCCCGGCGCAGGTCTTTGCGCAGGATTTTACCGGTAGCCCCCTGAGGGATAGCCTCCACGAACTCGTAATGCTTGGGTATTTTAAAATCCGCCAGATGCGGACGACAAAACTCCATCAGGCTTTCTTTAGTGCAGCTTTGCTCCACTTTGGTGACCACAAAGGCCTTGATGGCCTCATGATGCAGGGTGGAAGGCACCCCGGTCACAGCCACCGCTTGCACCGCCGGGTGCTTGAACAGCACCTCTTCAATCTCTCGGGGATAGACCTTCACTCCGCCAATATTGATCAGATCATCGGTGCGATCCACGATGTAAATATAGCCGTCCTCGTCCTTGTAGCCCAGATCTTTGGTCTTCAGCCAAGTGCCATCCGGGAATGGGCGCAGGCTTTTGGCCGTTTCCTCCGGGCGCTGGTGATACCCCTGCATGACAATCTCGCCTTGCACGTACAGCTCGCCGATTTCACGCACGGCGGCTTCCGTATCATCCTCCCGCAGGATTTTGACCTGTACACCTTGTAAGGGAAGCCCCACCGAGCCCGGTTTTCGGGGGCCATGCAATGGGTTGGAGCAAACAATGGAGGAGGCTTCCGACAAGCCGTAGCCCTCCTGCACCGGGGCCCCGAAGTATTGTTCCACCTCGTGGAAGGTATCCACGGCCATGGGGGCCGCCCCGGAGTGGCAGACCCGCAAGGATGACAAATCAAAGCGTTTTTCCCGCAGGTGGGTCAGCATCATCAGGTACATGGTGGGCACAGCGGCCATAAAGGTCACCTGATGGCGCTCAATGGTCTCCAGCACCGTTTTGGGGCTGAACTTGCGCACCAGCACCACGGTGGCGCCCGCCATCATGGCCGATACCAGAATGTTGGTTTGCCCAAACACGTGAAACAAAGGGGAGATGGTAATAAAGCGATCGTCGGGAACCGCTTCGATAACCGCAACGTTGGCCTGAGCGTCCGCCTCAATATTGCGATGGCTAAGAATCACCCCCTTGGGCTTCCCGGTGGTGCCCGAGGTGTATATCAAGGCCGCCGGGGTCTGACCGGGTAGCGCATAGGGCAAAGGCTCCCGGGGTTCCAGTTTGCGGGCCAGCAATTCGTTCCAGCGATACAAGGCGCAGCCCAGGGGAAAGGCATCCAACAACGGGTCCAATTCCTCCTCACTGGCCAGCAACTCGGTATCCAGCACCAAGCCCTGCAAGCAATCCGCCTGCAAGTGGGTAATGGTGTTAAAAAACTCCAGCGAGCTGATCAACAGCTTGGCCTGAGCGTCTTCCAGAATGACGTCAATCTCGCTGGCGGTCAGGCGGGTATTGACCGGCACCACAGCAATGCCCAGACTGAGCAGGGCAAAATAGGCCACGGCAAAGGCCTGCGTGTTGTACAACAACAAGGCCACCCGATCGCCGGCTTGCAAGCCCAGTTGCTCCACGGCCCCCGCCAGAGCGATTATTTTTTGGGCCAACGCCGCATAGGTCAGAACCCCGCCACGTCCCATTAAGGCCGGGTGTTCGGGTCGGCGTTCCGCCGCCTCAAAAATACAGCGGGCCAGGTTGGTGGTAGCAGGGGAGCGGGTGTTCACAAGGGCAAGGACCCTCGGTTGGGGTCGCTCATGGGGGCGGCCAGCGCGGATTGAAGAACCAAAGGCGGGTCTGCTGACGGCTCCACATAAGTGTTACCGGTGGGGGTGTTCTGGGTAAACTCCAGGGCGGTTTCTCCCTTGGGTTGGCGACGAATCCAGTCCGTTTTCAGGGAACTGATGCGATCAATCATCAACACCCCGTCCAGGTGATCAATCTCGTGCTGAATGGCAATGGCCTCCAACCCTTGCACGGTGTAGGTCTTCAGTTCCCCGTGCCGATCAAAGGCCGTAAAGGTAACTTTGGTGGCCCGCTTGATGTTGGCCAGATACTCAGGGAAGCTCAGGCAGCCTTCCCGCATGGTCTTGTTCCGGGAAGCCTCCACAATGGTAGGGTTAATCAGTACCTTGTAGTCTTCACGGGTGGTTTTGCTGCTGGTGTCCAGCACAATCAGGCGGGTGGTTTCTCCCACCTGAGAGGCGGCCAAGCCCACCGAGCCGTAAGCGGCGTACATGGTCTCGGTCATATCATCAATCAGCTTCTGCAAGCGGTTATCCCAACTGATGACCGGCTCGCATTTCTCCCGCAGGATAGGGTGAGGGAATTTCAAGACTTTCAGAACGCTCATACAGTACCGTTGCTTACAGGGCCACGGCTTCCAGGGGGCGTAACTGAATTTCCAGACCAATTTCCCGAGCGATTTCCTGAATTTCCTTTTGCAGGGAGCCTACCGCCATAGAATTGGGAATATCGATTTCGACCATCATGATGTAAACCGGGCCTTCATCGCCCTGAATGCACTGGGCGTTCAAATCGGTGATGTTAATGTCCATTTCGGCCAATTTGCGCGAAATTTTGTAGGTAATGCCCGCCTGATCCTGTCCGGCCACAGAGATCATGTACGGATTTTCCGGCTTGTGGAAGTCCATACCGATGTTGTCGGGAATGGGCTTGATGACCACGGTCATGTTGTGGCTCTCTTCCAGGGTGGCGAATTCGGCCTTGAGATCCGGGAAACGCACCGAGTTGGGAGCGTTAATAATCAGAATCACGGCGAACTCGTTGGCCAGCCGGGTCATGGTGGAGTCCACAATATTGCATCCCCGTTTATAGAGGATGTCGGCGATTGCCGCCACAATGCCCGGTTGATCCGGGCCAATACCACTAATCACTGCTTTTGTCATGCGCTAGAGTATAGCAGAAAGGCCAAACGAATCTCAATGAGATTTCCGCCCTAAATCTACAGCCCCATCAATCCACCCAATAGAATCCCTGCGGTCTGCCCTATCTATATAGGCGCATTCGTACTAAAATCGGGCCGTTAGCATCCCGAGAGGAGAGACAGATTATGGTAATGAGATCCGCACAGGCCGAATGGCAAGGCAACCTGCGTGAAGGCAAAGGGACGGTTGAACTGGGCAGCGGCGCTTTCAAAGGCAGCTACTCCTTCCCCTCCCGTTTTGAAGACGGCACCGGCACCAACCCGGAAGAGTTGATTGCCGCCGCGCACGCTGGCTGCTTCTCCATGGCTTTGTCCGCTGGCCTGAGCAAGGCTGGCTTCAACCCCACCCGTGTTCACACCGTGGCCAAAGTACATCTGGAAAAAGTGGGCGAAGGCTTTGAAATCACCACCATCGAGCTGGAAACCGAAGCCGAAATCCCCGGCATTGACGAGGCACAGTTCCACGAGCAAGCCGAAGCCGCCAAAAAAGGCTGCCCCATTTCCAAGGCTCTGGCTGGCCCGCAAATCAAACTGAGCGCTAAATTGCTGCAAGCCGCCCACTAGGCCCAAATTAAGGACCTTGATTTTGACCATGAATACTTCCGCTTCCTCTCCTGAAACAGCCCCGAACAAGACGCTGGTGTCCATTATTATGGGCAGCCAGTCCGATTGGGAAACCATGCGCCATGCCCACGAAATGCTGAACCGCTTTGACGTACCGCACGAGTGCCTGGTGGTATCGGCCCACCGGACGCCTCAGTGGCTGGCCGAGTTCGCGGCTCAGGCGGAGGAGCGGAAGATTCAGGTCATTATCGCCGGGGCCGGTGGGGCCGCCCACTTGCCGGGCATGACCGCCGCCCAGACCCTGGTGCCGGTTCTGGGTGTGCCCATACAAAGCCAGGCCCTCAATGGCATGGATTCCCTGCTGTCCATTGTGCAAATGCCTGCCGGGGTGCCCGTGGGAACCATGGCCATCGGCAAGTCCGGAGCCATTAACGCCGCCCTGATGGCCGTGGCTGTTTTGGCAAACACTCACCCGGCCTTGCGGGAGGAACTAACCCGCTATCGGCAGGAACAGACCGAAACCGTCCTACAGGGGCGACATTTGCCGGTATGACCGCTTCCGTTCATTTACCCGGCAGCACCTTAGGCATTTTAGGCAGCGGTCAATTGGGCCGCATGTTGGCCCTCACCGCCAAACGATTGGGCTACCGGGTGCACGTCTTTTCTCCCGAGCGTGACACCCCGGCCGGGCAAGTGGCTGACTTGGAAATCGCCGCCGACTACACCGATTTACCCGCCCTGAAGCACTTTGCCCAAGGCGTGGATGTGGTGACCATTGAGTTTGAAAACATTCCGGTACAGGCCTTGGCCGCCTTGCAGCCGGAGGTGCCGGTCTACCCCCAGCCGCACGTGCTGGAAATCACCCAGCACCGTTTGCGGGAAAAACAGTTTTTATCCGATCTGGGCATCCCAGTGGTGCCCTTTGTCCCCGTCAATAATCTTCAGGAGTTGCAAGCGGGCATGACTCAGCTGGGGTTGCCTGCCGTCCTGAAGACCGCTGGCTTTGGCTACGACGGCAAAGGGCAGGTTCGTCTGGAAAGCGAAGCCCAAGCGCTGGACGCTTATGAAGCCTTCGCCGGGCAAGCCTGCGTGATGGAGCGCTTTTTGGACCTGGAGCGGGAGATTTCAGTCATTGCCGCAAGGGCCGAGGACGGGACGTTTCAAGCCTATCGTCCGGTGGAAAATCGGCATCGGAATCATATTCTGGATTTCACCCTGGCCCCGGCCCAAATTTCTGAGACGATTGAAGCGCAGGCCCTTCAGATTACCCAACGCATCATGGAAGCCCTGAACATGCGGGGCTTGCTGTGCGTGGAATTTTTCATCACCCGGCAAGGGGAGTTACTGGTGAATGAGCTGGCCCCCCGGCCTCATAACTCCGGGCATTACACCATTGAGGCCGCCGTATGCGATCAGTTTGAGCAACAATTGCGCGTGGTCTGCGGCTTGCCCCTGGGAGACCCCGCTTTGCGCCAGCCAGCGGCTATGGCCAATGTGCTGGGGGATTTATGGGCTAACGGAGAACCTGACTGGCAGTCCGCTTTGGCCCGGTCTCCGGTGTACTTGCATTTGTACGGCAAGCAAGAAGCCCGAGTCGGTCGTAAAATGGGCCACCTAACCACCTTAGGCGACTCCGTGGATGCCGCTTTTCAGCTGGCCAAACAGGCCCGTGAACGTCTTAATCGTTGAGCTTTAACCTGCTAAAGGCCTGTCGCAAGGTCTCTATGTGCTGGGCTTGCTCTTCTGCTTCTTGTTGTCGCTTTAAAAATTCTTGCTGAAAACGAGAGGGGCCATGATGCCTGGGGCGCTCCATCCAATCTGCCGCTCGGATGGCAGGATCTCGCTGGGCCGGTTTTTTACGGTTCAGGGTCAATTTGGCCAGATCCCGATGAACCAGATGCGATAGCCCCGCCTCGGACAGCCCACCCAGGGTCACTTGAGAGAGTGCCTCAAAGGGGGTATCCGGGTTTTCCCGGATCAACTCCCGGGTTTTGGCCCGTGCAAAGGGGTTACCCAGAATGCGCAAATCCCGGTTTATGGCATCTTTTCTGGCAGCCTGAGAAAGCGCTGCGGGCTTGTCCTTCGAGACCTGCGAAACCGGAGCCGGTTTGACGCTGGGTGCCCAGACATCTTCTGGTGCCAACGCGTCAACAGGGGCTTCATGAATGAATTTTTGCAGGGTCAGGCTGCCCCACAGACGCTCCCTTTCCTGGGAATCAGCCTTGGGCAGGGACTCGTGGAAACTTTCCGGACTGGCATGATTAACCCGAGCGGAAAGAATGGGCATGGGCAGGCTAGCACTACGCATCATTTGAAAATGAATCCTGTGGTTGAGTGGTGATGAAACAAGTATTTAAAAAGAAGTCGAGAATAAAAGGGGATAGCGAATCAGTCAAGGCGACTGGGTTATTCAGCCCCAGTCAGTAATTAACGCCAATGATGGGCAGCTTGACATAAAGCAGACCCGAGGTTAACGAAACCCAATTGTGCAACAAAAATGCCCGAGACGGTCAATCAAAAAATCGGGTTTGCGCGCCGGGCCAGAGGTTGGTGACCGTTTGAACGCTTCCCACCAGAACGGGGCGGGGCGTTAACGATTCCTGAAATTAGGGGCAGAGGGGCGAATGGCCACCCGGGGCAGGGGATCGCCAATGGGAATGCTGCGAGCGATGGTATCCACCGGATCGCCATGCACCAGAAAGTCATTCAACAGGTACTTTTTGCCTTTGATCGTAACGTACTCAACGGATTGGCCAATGTTGACCCGCTGGCGACGGGGGCCTTCAGTCACACTGGGGGGCAGGGCAAACTCCACCACGTAGAAGTATTCCCCGTACATGCGGTAGCCACCGATGTGACACCACTTGGTACCCGGCGGGGTTCCCTTGAACACCAGCGTGTCCGTATCAGATCCACCGCTGATGGCCGTTTTATAGATATTGAAGGCCGTAAACGTACTGCCGGTCTCGGAGGGGCTGGCCTGATACAGTTCAATCAGGTCTTCTCCGGCCCCGGTGCGGGTGAACATATTGATGTTATTCCCGGACAGGTAAAGGTGATCGCTGCCATTGTAGGTAATCAGCGAGGCGTCCTCGGTGTTGGCCACCATGGCCACGTTGTTGCCCCGGGCCATGCAGACGGAATAGCTGCGCACATCCTGCAAACGCAACTGGCTGTTACCGCCGATGGTTTCTATGTGGAAATCGCTGGTGTTGGTAAACCGGGGATCGGAGAAGTACTCCACACCGGGACGATGGGACACGTTGGTACTGTGGGAGACAATCGGCAAAGTGTTCTTACCGCTTCTGTCCCCGAACGCGCCAGCATTGGGCATGTTGGCGGCCAGCTCCGGCAGTTGGGCAAACCGTTCGCAGGAAACCAGAGAGGCGGGCGTCAGGTTTTCCTGATAGCGAGGATTGGCCCGCTCAAACTCGGAACGGGCAAGGGGTGAGGCACTTCTGGCCCGACTGGCGTCATTTTCCACCGGGGCCAGACTTTGAGCGGGCGAAGCCACGGGCTGGCCGGAAGCCGAGTAATCCTTGGCGCAGCAGGATTCCTGAGAGTCGTCATCAAAGTTCAATCGGGAGTTGGGCAAGGTGGGGTTGATCTGCACAAACGCTTCCCGAGGGAAGAAAAAAGTGTCATCGGCCTGCTGGGAAAGGGCAGGCAGTGCGCCGACCAACCAGACAGCCACCAATGTCAACAAAACCGATGGAAAAATGGAAGGAAATCCGCGCATAAAAAGCCCTCGTAACAATCGACAGCGACCAGAAAAGGCAGTCGCGTCGAACCGGTATAAAAGTGATATAAAAATAAAACCAGTCCGTTCCGGGAAATTGATCGCCCCAGTCATCAACGAGGCTCGGCAGGGCCTTTCGACAAGTCCATCAGGTTCCTGCCCCCCCTGCAAACCCGCACAGGACAGCCCCATGCCGGACTGCCCTGCGATTTGCGTTGGTAGGTATGTTTGAGTCGTTAATGGCCAGAACTCAAGGCCCTGTTCTCACCGGTGATCCGCTGGGCCCAGTGGCCAGTATGGCCCTTAACCCACTTTCAGGGACTGCACCCCGCAGTGGCGGTAAATATCCTTCACGTCAGGCACCATATTTTTGGGCACATGGGCTATCAGCAGCGCATTTCCAGGTTGTTTCAGGGAGTCCTCGTAAAATTTGGCTTCCGTTTCGGGAATACCCGCTCCCACCAGCGCTCCCAGCAGGCTGCCCGCCGCGGCTCCCAAGGCCCCGCCGCTCAACAGGCCAATCAACGGCCCAGCCACCAGCAAACCGGCTCCGGGAATCAAGATGGTGCCGACCGTGGTCAATCCACCCAGAATGGCGCCCAGCAGTCCCCCGGTTAGTCCACCGGTAGCCGCTCCCTCAGGCAATTTGCTACTGTGCGTAAAGCCTTCCACCCCGTGGACCGGGTGCCTGGGCTCCTCCCCATAGTAAGAGCGCGTTTCTTCGCTCATCAACAGGCTGACATCCTTACCCAGCCCAAGCCGTTCCAGACTGTCCAAGGCCTCGTTCAGCTGAATGGTGGAACTGAAAATTCCCGAGACATGCTCGATTTTCTGTGGGTCAAAGTGAAATGGTTGACGCATGCGTATTCCCTCCTTCCGAGTTTGGGCCAAAGGCCGCAATATGGAGCAGGGTATAAAAAAGACGCTGCCGTCTCAATTAACTGGGCAGCTAGTGTTTACCCAGTCCGTATTACCCCATTGACCGGCTTGCAAAATAGCAGCCAGAACGGTCAGCGTCCGACCCATTTAATGGGCAGAATACTCAGCCCATACAAGGCCACCATGGCCAGACCCACCAGACTCATGGAAAAAGGGTCCTGGGTGGGGGTGACAATGGCCGCCACGATGAAAATAAGCACAATGGCCCAGCGCCACTCCCGAATCAGCTTCTCGGAAGTAACCAACCCGGTAAAGGACAGCAAAAACAGCACCATGGGCAACTCAAACATCAGCCCGGTCATAAACAGCAAGCCGGAGCAGAAACCAATGTAGCTCTCAATGCTGAGTTGGGTTTGGGCCACGCTTTGCCCGTAATCCACCAGAAACCCCAGCGCAGAAGGCACCACAAAGTAGTAGGCAAACACCAGCCCCGCCAGAAACAACAGGGTGCCCCCGATAATGGACCCGGTGACCATGCCCTTCTCCCGATCCGTCAGGCCAGGCAGCACAAAGCGGAGCACATGGTATAAAATCACCGGCAGGGCCAGGGCAAAGCCCACATAAAACGACACCCGCAGGCTGGAAATCAACACTTCGCCGGGGGCCAGCTGCACAAAACGAATGTTGGCGGGGGCCATGCCCTGAAACACCTGAATGAGGGGCAAAGCGTAGACAAACCCCACACCCAGCGTCAGAGCCAGTGTGCCCGCCGAAATTAAAATCCGATTGCGCAGCTCCGTGATGTGATCCACCATAGGCATGCTCAGTGAAGCCCAGTCGATGGGGGCTTCCGACGAAACCACCTCAGGCAGGGAAGCGGAGACAGTCAGGCCAGGATCGGTGCCAGAGCGTTCAAAGTATTGAGGGGGCGTGACTGGATCGTCCATCCCTATGATCCTCGTTGGGCGGCGGCCTCAGCCAGTACAATGGAGCCGGAAATCCCCACATTCAGGGACTCTACGGCAGCTTGCATGGGAATGATCAGGCGATGAGCCTGCGGATGATTCAGAAAGGCATCGCTGACCCCACGGCCCTCATTACCCAACACCAGGGCGCAGCGTCCCCGGAAATCGGCCTGACGATAGGGCAAAGCACCGCCATGGCCGGTGGTGGCCCATATAACGTGTCCTTGTTGCTGCAACTGGGACAACAGGGCATTGGGAGACAATGCAACCAAGGGCAGGGCGAATACCAGTCCGGCGGAGGCCCGAATGACCTTGGGGTTGTAAGGATCGGCACTGTCATGGGTCAGTATGAGGGCATCGGCCCCAAAGGCCAGCGCGGAACGAATCAGGGTGCCCACATTGCCCGGATCTTGCACCCCATCCAGCACCACCACAAAATCTCCCAAAACCAGAGAGGCCTTGTTTTCTGGAGGCGCTTCGTACACGGCCAGACAGGGCGGCACAGACGCCGTGGTGGCCAACTTGCCCATCTGCTGGGCATTAACCTCGAACGGGGGCTTCGGCAAGCTCTCCTTGGGCAGGCTCTCTGCCGGAGCGTCCGCCAAAATAAACCAGTGCCGCAAGGTCAAGCCAGCCTTGTGGGCCTCTTCAATGGGATGACGCCCTTCCACCAGCAGCAAGCCTTCAGCGTCCCGGTGCTTTTTTTGCTGAAGGGCGGCGGTGTCCTTGATTAATTTCTGGCTGAGGGGCTGACTGGATAGGCTCATTTCAGGCCCACTTCAATTTCAAAGGTACGCTGGCAGGGATAACGACAGTGGACGGACTGCTTTTCCAGCCCCAGCCGGTTTTTCAGCAGAAACAGGCCATCGGCCATCAGCACGTTCAGCAGGGTTTCATCCGGCGCTTGCCGGTGGGCGTTGCCGTTCATACTCTGCCGCACGGTGTGCCGCACATCCGCCTGATACAACCAGTCATCAGCCAAACGAATCAGCATAAGCTGGCAGAAAGCCTGTGCGTTAAAGGTGTTCTGCCGCTCCGCCATCAGCCGAATCAGGCCCATGGCCACGGTGGTGCCGATGGCGTTGCCCGGGGTGTTCCAGGCGGCGTAGCCATACAGGCCGGTTAAATCCTCAAACTGAGACACCAGCCGGTCCATCAAGCGGGGATCGGCCCCGTTGGCGTAGGCCACATCGGCCAGGGCAATGGGCTTACCCAACTGCAAGGCCTTTTGCAATACCTTTTGCACTTCATCCCACTGCTCGGGCTGGAGCTGGGCCTGCTCCCGGCTGCAATGATCGCCTTGACGTTCTTCCGGGGTATGCACCATGACCCACAAATCAGCCTCCGCCGACCTTTTCGCCACCTGCGCCCCGCAGGCCCGAATGGCCTTTTCCACCACCGTCTCGATGGGCAGCCCATCAAACTTGGCCACCAGATGGCGACCGGCTTCCGAACTGTAGAAAGGGTACACTTTAACGGGTTCAGCGTGTTGCAACACCATCCAGCGGGCTAGCATGCAGGCAGCCACCTCATCAGCCCCGGTCTGGATGTGGGCGTTCTCCAGCTTACGCTGCTGCAATTGCTGGCTCAGGTGTTGGGCCTCCAGCACATTCAGCCCAAAGGGGCCGGTATCATCCTGACAGTAGGTCAAATAATCGAGGCTACCCTCAAACAGCAGGCTCAGGTAGCTCTCGTTCAGCGCATAATTCTTTTCCCGGCGATCCATGAAATCCCTCAGCACCGCCTCCGGGATGTCTCCCGCTTCCGCCTGTCCGGCTTCGTGCAGTTGGGCGGAATACTGGTACAGGGCTTGCCCGTACTGGTTCCAGTATGCGGGCTCTTCCTCGTCAAAATTGTAGTTGGGGATGCGCAAAATGGAGGAAAACGCGTAGCAGGCATCCACTTTAATTTGCTGAAAAAAACTTTGCACCCGCTGCTGCAAGGTCTCCAGCGGATCTTCATTCACCCGGGAAGCAATCAGGCCACCATAGGCAATGGTATCCAGGGCCACGATCAGGGGATCGTTTTCAAACAGGTGGTTTTTCACCCAGCGGGACAGCGTTTTGAAATTGGCCGGTTTTTTCAGGTGCCCCAACAAATTGGGGGCGGGCATACCCAGCTCTAGTCCTGCCGCTGCCGCCAGACGCCTGGGCATATCGTAGCAAACCGGACGGCTATCCAGGGGAATAAGGTAAACACGTTTGTGGGAGAAAGGCATATCTGTTCCAACGCCGAAGGCGGATAACGACACCAACAGTCCGAAATCAGTGATCCGAAAACAAGGGATCTCCAGAACCTCCCCCTATTCTAATACAGACCGTCGTCTGACTACAGCGGGCCGACGTTTTGCCCTTTCGGAGGGGGGCTCCTTACGGCGAATGGGGAATCGGGAATCCGGGGAATCGGTTGTATCGGTTATAATAATGCCGTCCCCCAGAGAGCGAGTTAATTTTGGATCATGCTTCAGGCCCTGCGGCAGTTGAGCCGAGCCCTATCCACCGGCCCCCGGGATCATCAGGCCTTGGCCTTGTTGCGGGTCTCCGTGGGCTTGGGATTTCTACTGGTGGGACAGTACCAGCTCAACCATCCCCAGTTGGCCCAGCACTGGCAGGCCCAGTGGCAAACCTGGGCCATCAACAATCCACTACCCCTGTATGGGGACTTTTTGCGCACCCTGATTCTGCCCCATTTTAACGCCGTGCTGCGCACCGTGATCGATCTGGAAATGCTGATTGGGGGCAGTTTTGTGCTGGGTGTGGGGATTTCCCTGACCAGTTGGCTGGCCCTGTTTCTGGCCCTCAATTTGCTCTTGATTGCCCCCCAAAGCAATCCGGCCCTACTGGGATTGAGCGCCTTGCTGATAGTCACCATCGCTGGCCTACGCTGGGGCAGGGCAGGGCAGTATTACGGACTGGAAGGTCTGTGGCGGCGAGCCTGGAAAGAAGCCCAACTCAGGCAGTCCGACAAAACCCCGGCCAAGCGTCAAGCAGCCAGTCGAACGCCCACCAGCAACCGGGGTGCGGATACCGGCCGAGCCAAACCGGTTGCCTCCCGCAGCGGAAACTCAGGCCGGGCGGGCACTTTACGTCCCGTCACCAAACGGGACAAGCGCTCTGGCCCAGCCGAGAATGTGCGTCCTTTTGAGCGCCCTCAGAAACCCGCCTCCGCCAAAGTCCGCAAGCTGGAAAAAGCCCTGAAGCGGGAAACCGACAAGCAAAAACGACAACCCTTGCCGGAAAAGCCGGAACCGCAGACACAGTCCGCACCACCCGCCAAAAACACCAATAAAACCCCACCGACCGCCACAACGTCGGCCACGCCCAACACCCCTGCAGTAGAGGTCGCCTCGGAGCCGGTGAAAGTGGTGAAGATTTTTGATCATCGCACCCCGGATGATGACGAGTAGCCGGGCGGCCCTTCTAACAGCTCCAGGTAGCTGAGCCGTTTGGATGGCGGGGGCTGGCGTTATAATGAAAGTATGCCCAGCCCAAGTGAACCCGAGATTTTTACCCATCTGGCCCGAGAGATTCTGGCCGGAACGGACGCCTACCAGCAAGGGGAAATGCTGGAGGATACCCTGCCCTCGGCGGCGGATTTGGCCCGTAAACTGAATTACCGGCTAGAAACGGTGAAAAAAAAGCTGCGGATCTTAAAAGAAAATCATTTAATCCAACCCGTCAGCATGACCCCCAAGCGCTATCGCTTTAATCGCTGGGCCTTGAGTGACCTGGAGCCGGATTCCCTGTTATACGAGCTGTTCTGCGATCCGGATTCTCCGGTATATATTACGCCCGATGTCCACCAACGGACGCACCGTTAAGGGGCACTCATCCGGCGGGTGTCGACGTTTGGCAACACTTCCCGGCAGCGTTTATGCCAGAGAATCCCTCAGGCCTGAGTGCGCCCCTGCTGGTAAAGCTCGCGAATCCGCCGGATGTCGCCATGACTCAATTGCTCCCGACGCCACCCCCGGTAGAACATGACATCCTGACTGTTTTCTGAATGCTCCAGCCCCAAGGCATGACCTGTTTCGTGCAGCACGGTGGCCAGCAAGCGAGACTGCCTCTGGGCGATAGAGAGGTGCCCGTCAATCAAGGGATCCTGAATCAGGGTAATGGTCACCCGGCGGATACGGCTGCCCTGTACCTCCCGGTTGGCGTGGCCCACCTCGTAATCCCGGCCTTTGGTTGTCTCTTGGGCCCAGCCAAACGCGATGTGGGCCTGCTCGGCGGTTTCGGTATTAATATCCATCAGCCGGAAGCGAATCAGGCCATCGGTCACCGTCTCCCACTGGCGCAGGGCGGCAAACAGGGATGGCGGGCTAGGGAAGCCCTGATTAACAGACACGGGGGACGCGGGGAGCCAAACGCTGAGGGGCATCTGTTCCAGGGGCCAGCGTACCGCTTTCGCTGGGCTCTGTATGGAATCTCCCCGCCAGGCACCCAGTGCGTTGAGGGCGGCCAGCGGGTTTTGCTCGATGCTTTGGCGAAGGTTTTCCAGCCTGAAATGACCCACCGACAGCGACAGGGGGGGCTGACCTGTGGACTGGGGCTGCCGGGACTGCGGAGGAATGTTCATCGTCAACGAACTACTACGAGGAAGGCTTTGGGGGATTTTCGGCTTCAAACTGCTCCAGATTCATCGACTTCAGCTCTCCGGAAATGATCCCGGTGAACTCGTCGAAAATATTGAACAGATTGGCGTGGATCGGCCCGGCCAGCTTGCTGGCCCGTTTAGCGGATACCTTTTTTGGCGAGGGGGATTGCGCTGGACGTGTGGACATAATGCACTCCTGGCGATTGCCACGGTTGATAATGCGAGAAGGGATGAGCCTGCCCCAACTATTGTTCTGGCTGCACTCTGCTTTTACCTTACGGTGTTCCTTTCGGCGCATCGCTCACGGAACTGAAGGTATTTCTTATATATGTTATATAAAGTTTACATTTCAAGAACAGGCAAGAGTAGTTTTTGCCAGCAGACCCTACAGATTTTGAGAGCGAATCCAGCGGAAATCACGAATGGCATCAGGGTCATCCGGCTGACCCACCAGCCGCACCTGAAAACGATTGAATTTTCTGGCGGGCCCCCCAAAACCGGGTACATAGCCCACTCCCGGGATGTAGCCCAGCAACCCGGGTCGATGTTCCCCCAGATTGCCCAAAGCGGGCACATAACTCAGCAGACGTCCCAGGCTTAAATTACCGAAAGCGCCCAGTTTTCCGGCGATATCCTGGCTCATGCGCCCGTTAATCAGCATGTTGGCATTCCCGTTGTCCATGCGTAAACTGCCCTGAATGAGCAAGTCCAGATTCACCCCATCGCTGACCAGGTTCTGGGTGTACAAAATCTGGTTGTTAATCAGCATGTCCCCACTCAGTTCGGCAAAGTAGTTGCTATCGTAAAACGTCAGGGAACGGAACAGGTTATTCAGGTTCAGGCCCAACACCCCGCCCCGGAATACGTTGGCCGTGGCCAACAGGGTTTCTACCTTGGCAATGGCTGGCAAGCGGCCATTGGTAACCTTCAGGCTGACCGTTCCGTTGGCGTTCTTTTGCATATCCACATCGGATTGCCCAAAGGTGGTAAAGCGAACCGTCCCGCTGAGGTCCCCAAAAATCTGGTTGGTGACATTCAGCAAGGCCTTGGTCAAGGCGTTGGCCTTCACCCCGTTGGCGTTCAGCTCCAGGGTGGTAAAGCTGTTCTCGTTGGGGCTCAGGGACAGATAGCCGTTGACCTGCCCCCCGGCGGCATCCAGCCGGGTATCGGTCAGCTCCAGAAAGCTGTTGCCATTCAGGGACAGTTTGCTGCGTAAATTACTCAAAATAACGTTCTGGTAAATGACTTCATCCACCAGTAAATCGCCGTCCCGGAACTGCACGGCGGAGGTCGGATCGCCCTGCTGCCAGGGCCGCAGGTAATTGTGGGCCACCTGATCAATCAGGATGGGCTTGACGATGGTATTGTTAAATTCGCCCAGACTCTCGATACTGACAAAGCTGCCATTCACGCTGACCGCTTCCAGAGGTACCGGAACTTCAAAGACGTTTTCGGAACGGGCCGTCAGGCGGGCCGTGACCCCCGGCACTTTAAAACTGGGAACATCAATATTGGCCGTCTCCCCGGCAAAATCCAGACGCGCCGTAATATCCTGCAAGGTTAAGTAGGGAACCTCCAACCGATTGGCGGCCAACCAGCCGTTCAGCTGCCGAGGGTTCTCCCCGCCGCCTGACAGGGTCAAATCGGCCCCCAGGGTGCCTTTAGCCCCCTGGAAGAAGCTGTTTTGCATCGCTCCCTGACTAATGCCAGCCAGATTGATTTCCGGTACAGTGACCAAATGCAAACGGTAGGGGGACTGTTCGGGCTGATCCAGCTGTTGCAGGCTGCCTTCGGCCACAATATCGCCCCCGTCAAACAGGTGCAAATTGGCCTGCTTCAGGCGCAACTCGTTGCCCGTCAGCTTGAATTGCCCGTATAGAAAAGCCCGGCCGCTATCTTCCTGAAGTGCCTCCAACGGGGGCTTTTCCATTCGAAAGGACTCAGGGAGTTTACTGGGTTCCAGGGCCTGCGTTTCTACCGATTCATGGGGTTTTTCCAGCAGCTTTTGGGTGATAAACTGGCCCGGTTTTTTCAGGGTACTCCACCCCACATCCAGACTTTTACCCACGGTTTGGCGGACTTTGTCCACGGTATTGGTAGCGGCCCCCAAGGCCGTGTTGGCGGCGTTAATGGCATTGAGATTCCGTAAGGCATCCCGTATAGAGGCATCTCCCAAGATATCGGGGGCGCTGTCCTGACTGGGCGAAGACGTTGGCGTAGAAGACTGCGCGGAAGAATGCCCCGCACCCGCGGCGGCCCCCTCGGTCTGGGCCATCCCCGAAGCGGGAGACTGGCCCCCAGAATAGGCTTCCCGGAAATTCTGGCTGAGGCCCACAAAAACAGTGGATTCCAGATCATTTTTACCGGAACCGGGCTGGCCGGGCCAAGCCACCAGCTTGCCATTCACGTTGATTTTAAAGGGCATGGCCTGATACGGGGTGGCGTTACTTTGCGGGCTCACCAGCGACTGGTTCACCAGCAGGTCGGAAAGCTGACCTTTTAACTCGGCCTGCAAAGCCTGATCCTGCTTTACCGTCAAGCTCATGGGAGAGTTGCCGTACCTGAAAGTCACGTTTTCGCTTTGCAGCGTGGGAATGCCAGTGCCCTGCTGCTGATACTGGATACCACCGTTCAGGTCGTACAACGGGAAATCCCCACCCGCCCAGGACAGGCCAGCCTGATTGAACTGAGCCGTCAGGCGTTTTTGCCGGTTACTGAACGTGCCCGACAGACTGAAATCCCCGGCGGCATTCCAGATTTCGGGAAGATCAACTCCGCTCAGCGTCTCCAGCAAGGGCTGCTGCTCACGAACAAAGGCCACCGGAACGGGATCGGTGTTCAGGTGTAGATTATAGACGCCCCCGGTGTTGACCGTACCACCCACCCGGGCTGCCAGCGGACCGTATAGCAGGGTGGAGTCCGCCAGCGTTAGCGTGTTCCCTTTAAACCGCAAGGCCAGGTGGGGTGCCTGAAGGGGACTGTTCGCGTCGGCGGTTTGCAGGGCCAGCGATTTGACATCCAGCGATCCAGCCAGTTGCAAGCCGGTCTGGATGGTCATGTTCAGGTTGGCGATGCCACTGTATGGTTTTATCACGTCAGCCAGCGGCTGAACTTCCGGCAGTTTGGCCAGCACCTCCCGGTGCAAACGGGGAATATCGATATCATTGCCGGTCAGGTGCAACTGGTACTGGCTTAAACTGGTGGCCAGCCTGCCCTGGGCCTTGAAAACAGCCCCGCCCAGCGTACCCCGGATGTCATCCAGCTGAATCCACTGCCCCAGCAAGTGAAGGGTACCGTGCAAGCCTGTGACCGGTATTGGGTGTTGGGGATTCTGATAACGTCCCTTCTGAAAGGCCAGCACCCCGCGCAAATCCGGTAAACTGACCTGCCCGGAGGAGGGATGGGCTTTGCCGCTGAAATCCACATTCCCCTGAAACTGTTCTACGGTGATGCCCTGCCGGGTTGAAGCCAGTCGACCCTGCGGAATCAGGAGTCGCCCGGTGTAAGCCACACTTGGCGTCGTCAGACCCTGCCCGTCAAAGGCCAGTCGGCCTTGTAGCTGCTGAGCCTGAATACCCAGCCCGGCATCGGAGAAAGCACCGTTGCGCAACACCAGCAGCCCCTTATACTGAGGCTTGCTCAAAGTCCCACTGAGATAAACACTGAGATCAAGCCCCCCTCGCACGGTGCGGCCCTTGAGGGCCGAGGCGGGAAAACCCCAGCGAATCGCCTTATCCGTCACAGCCTCCAGGTTCAGGTTTCGCCCAAACAACACGGCCCGCACTTGCTGACTATTCAACCAATACCCGCCTGAAAAACGCAAGGGCAAGCCCTGAGCCAGTAAGGCCCCGTCGTGAACCTCTATTTTGTCGCCCTTCAGACGGACCTCCCCCTTAAGGGCATTCAATAAGGGCGTTTTCAGGTGATTCAATCGATAGAGCGCCATTTGCCTGAAATTCAGCGTGCCTTGGGCGCGCCGCAGCGCCAGGGTCTCTGGCTTTACGGATACATGAAAGCGGGCATCGGAGCGGACCACGCCGGTCAACCGATAGGGCAGGGTAGGCAGGGGCGGGCCAAGGGTGTTGGCCAACTGAAACACCAACGCCTGAGCCTGAGCCAAATTCATCCCCTGGCTTTTTAACTGCGCTTCCGCCTGTTGCCGGGGATCATATCGGTAGCTAAAGGAAACAGGGACCCGTGGCCCCCCCAGGGTCAGTTTCAATCGGCTCAAATCGGTCAGCCCAAACACATGCTTTGGCTGGGTGACGGACTGTGGAACCTCCACAAACAGTTGATAGGGGGCTATCCGGTAAAGCGGGGCGCTGAACGACTTGGGAAGTCCGCCCAAGTAGGCCAATTGCCCCTGGGCCTGTAACGATAAAGGACGCCGAGACTCCAGGTGCCGCAGGGATAATACCTTGCCTTCGATGCGAAAGCGTTGTATGCCCGGGAAATCGATTCGACTGACGGGAGCGGGCCTGCGATCCTCCACCAGATAGTCTGTCAGCAGCAGTTCAGCGTCCTTGAGTTCGGCAGGATTCAGGAAGCCCGTTTTTTGAGGCTTGATCAGCTTCAGCTTGAGCGACTTGAACAGACTGTACTGACCCACCGGAATAAAGACGTGATTCAGATGGATTTTGGCGATTTCCGGGGTCTGGCGGGTCAGCAGGGGCAAATAGCGAATCTGCACCGTAATGTTTTCAATATGCCCCAGCGGGTGATGCTGGATATCGGTAATGGCCGTGGTATTCAGGTGCGCCTGAATCCCCTGAAAGAGGGTGCCCTCTAGGGTGAGGGCCTTGATGCGAAAATGCACCCCCGTGGATTTGTGCAGCCCGTCCTCAATTTGAGCCTTGATGGCCGCGGTATCAACCAGGGTCGGCACGAATTTAAGCAGAGCGTAACCGGCGATGCCGATGGAAAGCGCCAACAGGACAATTCGCTGGGTCGATGACTTCACTGTGATCCCCATCCTTCAGTGCCGACGCTTTTCATTATATAGGAGTCTCTTTGAAAACCTGCCTGAGGGCTTCCGCCCGGGTTCACCCGGTGGACAGACGCCGGAACGGTTTACTCGTTCTTATCGGCCTTTTTGGCGGCGTCTCCGCTGGCTGCGTCCTTGAACTGGCGCACCCCGTCTCCCAGAGACTTCATGACGCCGGGTAACTTGCCGGGGCCAAACAGGATTAGAACCAGCAAAACGATGATGGAGAGTTCCGGGACTCCCAGATTGATGAAGAGGAGGAGGGGCTCAGCGTGCATGGCGGGTGCCTTTATGGATTGCTTGCAATAAAATCAGGGTGATCGCTCAAAGCGCTAACAAATGGCGGGTTCTTGGCCAAGGCCATTTGCCCCGGGCCCGATGGTATTCTAAAATTTAAGGCCTGTGGTATATTCTACAAAAAAATAGACAGAAAAAGAAACGCGTCTGACTGATGACTGACACCCCCACCATACAAAGCCGAGCAGAGCTGTCCGAAATCCTTCGCCAAAAAGGGTTTCGGCTGACCCCACAGCGGGAAAAAATTCTGGATTTGTTTTACGAGCTGCCCGAAGGCGAGCATTTAAGCGCGGAGGAGCTGCAAAAAACCCTGCGCCTGGAAAACTCCGATATCAGCCTGGCGACGTCCTACCGTACCCTAAAACTGCTGGCCTCTCTGGGGGTACTGCGGGAACTGGACTTTGCGGAAGACCACAAGCATTATGAGCTGGCCCGAAACCCCAAATCGCCGCATCATCACATTATTTGCCTGGACTGCGGCACCACCGAAGAGTTTGAAAGCGATGTGATCATGGAATTCGCTGAATCATTGGCCCAGAACCGGGGCTTTGACATTGTGGACGTGCAGTTAAAAGTGTTTGCCATGTGCAAGCAGCACCCCGTGGAGGAGACCCGCAGCACCAAGGGACACTAGAGGGCTTTCAATACAGGGCCACATCGGTGACGTTGGAGTAGGAAATGGGAATAGCGCCCGGCAACAGGCGGATGGGGCCCGAGATTGTGGGAATGGCCAGTTCTCCGAACAGCGGTGTAAATTCCACCTGAATACTGGCCCGATAAGCGTGTTGATTGGGCACCTGAGTCACCGTGCCGGAACCTTTCAGACCGCTGGACACTATTTTCACGTTCAACTGCCTTTGACCCACTTCCGGGTTTTGAAAGATAGAGGCGGTGTAAGCAGCGTCGCGAACGGCCATCTTGGCGCTTTCATAGGCCATCCAGGCCCGTCCTGAGTCGATAATGAAAAAGATCAGGATGAGCATAAAGGGCAAGGTGAGAACCAGCTCCACCAGATTCTGCCCCCGTAAGGCCTGGCGTTTGACGAGGCGGGAACATTGGATTGTCATCTCAGAAAACCCCACTGGTTATGGCTCAACACGATCCTCTTTCGTATCGGCAGCCTTTCCCCAAAGTTGAGCCCTTGAACCCCAAAATTAAGATAAATTTACGTATACAGCCCATTCCACCGAATAAACTGGAGGACCGGGGCGGGCAGATAGTAGCGCAGCCCCTCAGCCCCCGTGGGGCTTGTGGCCAGCGTCTGGCGAATCCAGCTGGAAGAAATACCCAGCGGCGGCATATCAATGGGAGATGTGCCCAGGGGCGCCAGTTCGCCATTCAGGTTGATTTGCCGTACGAGGTCAAAGCCCGGACGAGGAGCCTGTAAAAAGTGGACCATTTCTACCAGCCGCTGCGGCTGACGCCAGGTTGCCAGCTGAGCCAGCGCATCGGCCCCAATGATCAAGGGAACCGGCTGTGGCAGTGCGTACTGCTGAGTGAGGGCTTGCAGGGTATCCACGGTGTAACTTTTGCCGGGACGCCCTATTTCAACGTCACTCACCGCAAAGGCAGCATTATCCGCCGTAGCCCGCCGCACCATTTCCAAGCGAAGGGTAGCTTCCAGCAAATCCGGCTCCTGATACCGGTGAGGGGGATTGCCAGCGGGCACAAACACCACCCGTTCAAAGCCAAGCCTCTGCCCAAACTGGCTTAAAGCGGATTGCGCCACCATCAGATGGCCGTTATGAATGGGGTTAAACGTCCCGAAGTAAAAACAGACGCCGGGGGCTTTTGCCATAAAGCGGTTCAGTCCCGATGGGTGCGGTGATACTCGGCCATCTCATCAGCCAAATCAGCCAGACGTCGCGCTTCCGCTTCTCGAATTCTCCGAAGATGCTCGTCGTACTGCTTCAGGGTGACAAAGTCCTCAATATGCAGCACATAACAGCGATGCTGCTGATCAAAGACCGTGCGGGCCCCCAGCAAATGGATGATGGTCCCCAGTTCGGTGGCGGTGATGCGGTTGTAGAGATCCGGCACGCTGGAATAGCAGATCAAGGGCGTTTTGCCGTCGGTGATGGTGAAAAACTGCACTTTCTTGCGAAACGTGGAAATTTTCTCCAGCACCACGGGCCATTCTTCAGGCAGCAATTGTCCTTGCTTTACCAGTGAGAGATCGGGAGACGGTGACAGTTGTTGGGTGAGGATGTGATACAGTGCAAAATCCATGGGAATTGTATCAATTGTGAATACTTATCCTAAAGAATTTAGCCGATCCGCCGAGAAGATACAAGTAGCAGCGTATCCCACAGATGACCCAAATGCAGAGAGCGCTCAAACCATGGGATTTGAAGGCTTACCCAGACCCGCTCAGGTCAATCCGTACACCGACCCGCTGAATCCCTACACAGCGGGAAATCTGGCCCGTGCGGAACAGGCGGGTAAGCCGCTGATTCAAAAACTGTCCAGCGAAGAAGCCATCAAGGCTCTGGAAGAAGAACGCCGTCGGGAACAGGCCGAGGAGGACAAGGACGAGCAGGGCGAAGCGTTCTCCGAAGAGGAGGCCGAGCAGATTCGATTGTTCGCCAAAATGCGGGGCCTTATGAATGTCTCTCTGGAAACGGGCAAGCGCTACGAATTTCGCCTGAATGCCTTGACCGGGATGGTGGAACTGGTGGCGTTGCCCTCGGAAGAGCTTATTTTGCAAATAACACCGCTGGAGTTGGCCCGCCTGTCGGATAAACTGGAGCGTTATGCGGGCCTGCTAACCGATTTAAGCGGTTAAATCCATAATATCCACCCACCCATTCGCTCCTGCTTCACCCCGGGCGGAAAAGCGCTTTATAATAGTAAACATGACAGAAATTTACCTGCTATGCCAACAGCCAGAAGCGTTCAGGGCCCGATTAACCACGCTCGTGGGTGATCGATTCCCCATCAAAACGCCGAACTCTGAAGCGGCCTTGCTGGAGCAGTTATGGGACGCCCCACAGGCGGTCATCTTCTCCGATTTGCCGCTGACCGAGCTGACGGCCCTGTTAGAGCGATGTCGGTTCGCCCGAGCGGCCACCGCCCTGATTGGACTTTTGCCCGCAGCCAGCCACGACGCCCCATTGCCTGTTCTGGACATCGACTGCCATTGGGTGTCCGCCACGGGTAGCGATTTTGAGTGGCTGAACAGCTTGAGTGGGGCCATCCGTCAGGCAGAGTTGCTGGCTGCCTTGTCGGAATCCGCCCAGCGGGATGAGGTGAGCAACCTGTTCAGCCGCCCGTACTTTATGAGCCGTCTCACCGGAGAGTTGTCCCTGGCCAAGCGCCATCAGGCGGAACTCTCCCTAATGGTATTGGGGCTGGATTGTTATCAAATATATCTGGATAGCTATGGCTACCAGTTTGTGAACGCTCTGTTGCGATTTTTGGGGGAGCAGATCATCGGCATGATTCGGCATGAGGATGTGATGGCCCGCATAGGGGATGATGAAATCGGCATTTTGCTGCCCCGAAGCACGGAAGCCGGTGCCAGGACCCTGGCTGCCCGCATGGTGACAACACTGAACACACAGGTGTTTCAGCAGGGCGGCTACACCGAAGAAGTGCTGGTCAGCGCGGGAATCGTGTCTTATCCCTTGAGAGATGCCCGGTGTGAGGATGCCGACACCCTAATGCGCTATGGGCGGCATGCCCTGTACCACAGCAAAGCGGATGCGGATGATCTACCCCGGGTGTGCCTGTTCAGTGAAATTGTCCCCACGCTTTAAGCTGTGACTTTCCTTTCAGGGGCGTTGCTCCTTAGCGCCAGTTTTTTAAGGGGCGTTGCCCCTTAGACCCCACTGGAGAGGGGACAGAGTCCAGGGCAAGCCCTGTCCCCCCTCCAGACCTCCCCGCGCTTTGTGCCTTTGCCTACCCGTATTTTTTTGTTAAAGATAACAACTATTAATAGAGGATTTTTAAACTCGCCGATTGATAGTTTTTGTAGTAGTAATAGATTAAGTCATTTAACGATTGTGGGTTTTTAAAGTATGAGTAGTAATTCTACGAACAACTTTCACTTTTCACCGGTATCCTTTGTGGCTGGACTGTCAGCAGGTAGTGGCGCTAGCTTACCGACAGCACTTTTAGCCACCATGTCGACGGGTTACCTGTCTCGAAAGCTAAAAGAGCAAAAAAATTCAGCCCCGGCTTCCCTCAATCAACCAAGCCCCTTAAAGTATGTGGGTCCCAATCCATACGGCCCTCAAAACGATGTTTTTAGTAGAAAAAGTATTTTGTTTGGATCCGGTGAAGGTTCGTCATGGGATGGCGCTCTTGATGAAAGTGACGCTGCTGCTACCGCAGCAGGATGGGGTTTAAATAAATTAGATAAATTCCTAGTCGCCGATAAAGAAAGATATGCCAAAGTCAGAAAATTTGGCCCCTCACAAAACTTTTTCGTGGGAGATCAATTTTTAAGTAACGCAAAACACGCAGCTGACAAAAGACATTATTACAATTTTGCAGAAGAAAAAATGTTACTTTCGCTCACGGAAACCTCTGCGGAAACACAGAAGGCGAGAGCTTATAGACGAGCTGCAATCGCTGCAAAGATGAAGGGTGATACCACATTAGCCAAACAATATATGAAACAGGCTAAGAGTGCTCGATGGGCTGCTGAAGGCCCTAGTTCTTCCTCAGAACCCGCTAAAGATACTGAAGAACTGAAAAAAAATGATTTTTTTGTAAATAAAGTTACTTTGCCAGTTAAGGTAATTGGCACAATTCCTTTACTTATTACAGAAGGGCTTGCCAAGTGCTTTATGGATTCGGTTTTCAAAACTAACTTACTTGAGCGTGAACCAGTTACCTGTAAATTAATTGAAGTAGTAGCCCCTTTTCAGTGTGCTATGGAGAAAGCATTAAACCAGCTCGAAGAAGATTACAATGAAATTGCTCGTGCTGGTGAAGAAAGCGATGAAGAATGGATCAATGATAATGATCCGAAGCTCAGAGGCGCTTCAACCGGTAAAGGTTTAAGGCATAAATTTTTATAAAGTTAATGCCTGCGTTTTGACAGGGTGGGGCATCTTGCCTAAGATGGTTCCACTGTGTTGGTTGCCAGAGGCTGAAGCATCTTATGTCCCCATTTCTGACCCGAAAGGCCTGTGCCTTTGCCGTTTTTACCCTGTCCGCTTTCATCAGCCTGATTCCCGACGCCGCTGCCATGGCCTTCCGCCAGTCGGCCATCGGCTATCATCCTCAAGGGGCCAAAGTGGCCATTCTGGAAGATGTCCCCGAAGATCAAAAAATTGAAGTGGTGCTGTTTGACCCCACCAAACGCAATCCCAAATTTCCGGTATTGCTGGGGGCCACCGTCTATAAAGTGGATAACATTCAGGCTTTTCAGGATGAAACCCAGCAAGGCCCCGGCACCAAGAACCTGCTGCTGGACTTTTCCGACTTTCAGTTGCCCGGTACCTACGAATTACGGGTGGAAGGCAGCGATGTGAAATCCAAACCCGTCCAGATCAACGACTATCTCTACTGGGACAACCTGAAGCCGGTGGTGCGCAGCTTCTACTTTCAGCGCTGCGGCAGCGAAATCGAGGATCGCGTCCTGAAAATTTACCGGGGTGCCTGCCACCTGCGGGATGCCGAGCAACTGGAAGAGAGTAACACCCCCCGCCTCAGCCTGGGAGAAACCCTGGACGTGGTGGGCGGCTGGCACAACGGCAGCGATTACGCGAAATACGTAACGTCCACCGCCCTGTCCGCAGCCCGATTGATGGCCATGCACGAGTGGGGCCCCAAGGCCTTTCAATACTTCCGTATGGATTATCCCCTGTTTGAGCCCGGCTATGGGGTCACCGATGACCTGCACCACGAAGTGAAAAACGGGCTGGAGTGGCTGCTGACCATGCAACGCAAGGATGGCTCCTTCTATCGCAAGGTGGCTGGCAAAAAATGGCCGGGCAAAGTGGGCCCCACCGACGATGAGCAAACCCGCTATGTTTACGGCATCACCACGCAGGACACCGCCAGCGCCGCCGCCGTATTCGCTATGGCCGTGCGGGATTTCAAGTCAATCGATTTGGGCTACAGCGTGAAAGCCTTACGGGCGGCCGAAAAAGCCTGGAGCTTTCTGGAAAGCCATCCCGGGGTGATTTACCAGCGCTCAGACATCGATTTTTCCGGTTCCGGGGAATTTTTGACGCCCAAAGCCAAGGGCGATCTGCCCTACCGGCTGTGGGCCGCCGCGGAATTGTACATCAGTACCGGCAAAGAGCCGTATCATCGCTACTTTTTGACCCACGTGGGGGACGTGCCCCTGCAACGCTTCACCTGGATGAACCCGGCCATACTGGGCATCACCAACTACCTGCTCTACGCCAAAAATCAGGACGCCACGGTGGCCAATTCCCTGAAAAACAATATCCTGCGTCTGGCGGATGGCCTGAAAGCCAGTATGCAAGCGGATATTTACAGTACCGGGCTCTCCCAGTTCGGGGAGGGCTCCAACCCGGAAATCGCGGAGCGCATTGCCCTGTTGCTCAGCGCCTATAGGCTGAGTGGGGACATCAGCTACCGGCAGGCGGCCAGCCGCAGTGTGACCTATTTCTACGGGATGAACCCCCTGGCCATGACCTATATCACAGGCATGGAAGGACAATCCGTGAAGTACCCGGCCCACCGCTGGTCTCAGGTCATGGATAAAGTCGTTCCGGGCTTGCTGGTGGATGGCCCCAACGAGGGAGCCACCGATGGCAGCACACCCAAAGGCCTCGGTGCGCGCAGTTACGTGGATGAGGCCAAGGCCACCGGCTCCAACGAAAGCCGCATCCTGAACAACGCCAGTCTGGCTTTTGTGCTGGCCGCCCTGAATGACGCCTACAACAGTGGCCCTCAAGGCGACAAAGAGAAATCCGGAGATCCCAACAGCCCGCTCAACTTTAAACTGGCCCCGGAGCGCTTGCGTCCGGCCAAAAAAGGTGGCAAATAGTTTTTAAAAAACGTCAATGATTCCCCGGCGTCCGATTGGTCATTCCCACGAAAGTGGGAATCCATGCTGCCTGTCAGTTGGATTGATTGACGCCTCTCTTTTGATTGCTGGATGGGCGTTGCCCCGTTCAGTGGATTCCCACTTTCGTGGGAATGACAAATAGCAGCCTGAAAAAGAAAGCAAAATAAAGATGTCAGACCTGAGTAGCACGTCTTGGGATAATCCTGTTTAACACTATTAATTCTCAATGCCGCAAAAGCAGTATGAAGACGGTCAAAGCATCGGCTCCTCCATCCTTCGGATGGCGGATTGGATGAAATTCGCTAAGCTGAGGGTATTGCAGGAACGGAACAGCCCCCAGCAACCGGATTACATCAATGCCCAAGCCCTATCGCCCTTTTCATGCGAGCATTGCCCTGTCCCTGAGCCTATGGACGGGTTTGGCCACGCCTTTGTCGGTTTGGGCAGAAACCGACTGGTACACGTTAAAAGCCAACGGGCAAGCCATTGGCAAAGTGGGCATTCACAGTTTTCCGGCCCCGGATAATCCGGACAACACGGTGACCGAAGTCAGTCACGTCAACCATTTCAGCAGGCAGGGCAGCCCTTTTGAGGTCAACGCAATCAGCCGGTTCGTGGAAAGCCCGCACACGCACGAGGCGGTCAGCTTCAGCTACCGGTACACGTTGGGCGATGAGGCCCTATTGGAGGCCAACGGCCAGCTGGATGAGGACGGCATTGATGTGCGACTGGTGCGAGAAAACACAGCCAGTGTAGCTCAGGCTCCCATCGCCCGAGAAAATTTTCTGTTCCCCGGCGGGGAAAAAATCAAGCAGGTGTACCGCCAGCACTATCAGGACAAGGCGGGTAGCCAGTTCAACTACCAAACCCTGCATCTGGGCGTGCAGCCGCAAGTGGTCAATACCACGGTCAAGCCCCTGCAACGGGAAAAGCTGGCCTTGGCCACCGGAGAAGTGAAACCGGTCCGCAAGTTTGAACTCAGCAATCCGGCCAGTAAACAACAAAAAATCTACGAATGGCGGGATGAGCAGGGCAAACTGTACAAATCGCAATCGCTGGGCAGCCAGTCCGGCCTGGAAATGGTCTATGCCTCCCAGCGGGAAGTGCAGGCCATGGATCGGCAGACGGTGGATCTGATACAAGCCGCCACCATTATGAGCAATGCCATTCCCCAGCCTCGTACCACCACCCATGCCCTGTTCAAACTGAGTTCAATCAAGGGAGAGACTCTGGACCTGAAGACGCTGCTGCCCAACACCCTGTACCAGCAGGTCATCACGGCTCCCGAAGCCGATTTCCCCTCTGATTTCGCTTCCATAGACTTTTCCACGGATCCCGCTGCCGTGTATTTGCGGGTTCGCCAGCAAGAACCGGCCAATTCTCTGGCCACCTTTCCCACCCGCTTTGACAAACGATACCTGCAAGCCACCCCTTACCTGCAGGTGTATGACCCCGAACTGGATCAAACCGCTTTGCGGGTCATTGGCCCGGAAAATCGGGCGTATTACGCCGCCCGAAAGCTACAGCAATGGGTGTACCAGAACATTGCCAACAAGGACTTCAGCGTGGGCTTTGCCACGGCCAAAGAGACCTTTGAGAGCAAAAAAGGCGATTGCACCGAGCATGCGGTGTTGCTGACCTCCCTGCTGCGCTCAGCCGGAATTCCCGCCCGGGTGGCCATTGGCCTGATTTATCTGCCGGACGAGGATTCGGATCTGGGGAAATTTGTATTTCACATGTGGACGGAAGCCTACATTGGCACCGCCCAAAGCGGGGACTGGGTGGCTCTGGACCCCACCAGCCCGGAACCGATCCCCGATGCCACCCACATCAAACTGGCCGACAGCGCCCTCACGGCCTCGGAAGATTTACTGCGCCTGACCGAGCGGGTCAGCAGCCTGATGGGTAAAATCCGGGTGGATGTGGTACAGGCCCTTGCCTCGGCCCAAAGCGTGATGAAAGTGGAGCCCAAGGGGGGGGTAACCCATCTGGCCATTGAGCCCACCGACATCCATCGGGTGGATATTCAGAACCTGTCTCAACAAGCCATCCAGCATTACCGGGTCACCCCGCCCCCCAAAGATCTCTCCGCCAATAGCGCCGAAGGCCTTTTTACCCGTGGGGTGGAAGCACAGGCCGCCGGGAAAACCCAGCAGGCCCGTTCCTATTTTCAGCAAGCCTTGTCCAAGGCAACCCACCCGGTGGCCCTGTTCCAGCTGGGGGAAAAACTGGTGGCGGTAGGTCAATACCCACTGGCCCAACAGGCCTTTACCCAGGCTGAAAGCAAGGATAACGCACTGGCCCCCTTGGTGGCGGACTGGATGGATACGGTTATGCCTCGGGAGAACCTGTCCGCCGCTGTGGCCGAAAGTCTGGAACAGGCCCTGGCCGGGGCTTACCAGATCCCTCAGCCCGCCACTTGCCAACAGATAGAGGCCTTTACCCGACAGCAGGCAGCATCTTCTTCTGCGGTATTGTACAAAGCACTGGGGCAAAGCTGTTCCGGCCCCAAGGCCATGGATGCCCTCCGTCGGGCCCTAGCTCTGAACCCGCAGGACTTCCAGAGCGCCGAGCTACTGGGCGATTTGTCCCTACAGAACCAAAAGCCGGATGAAGCCCTAAAAGCCTATCAACAGGCCCTGAACACCCTCTCCGGCAGGGCCTTTGCCCGCAGTAAGCCCTGGGTCAGTACATTGCGGGGCAAGTTATGGATGGCCAGCGCGCAGAGCCGATTGGCTAAAAACCGACGGGACGCCACCGGCTGGCTGCTGATGGGCAAGGGGCTCATGCAGGCTCAAACCATGAGCGAAGCCCGTCAGGCCTTCCAAAATGCCCTGACCCTTCAGCCGGGGAACACTGAAGCGATACTATCGGCCTATGAAGCCGCCTTAACCCAGCTGGACTGGGACTATCTGGACAAACACTTCGGGCCGATCAGGTCGCTGGCCGAAAATAATGCCACGGCCAATCGCCTAAAAGCCCACTACCTTATGCGGAAGCGTCAGTATGGCCCGGCCCTGAGCGCCGCCCAGCGCGCTGTGACTCTGGATTCCCACAATTCACAGCAGGGGCGTGCCCATCACGTGCTGTATGAGGTTTACGCCCGTCTGGCCGATCAGGCCTTGTGGCAAAAGCCACCCCTCAGCCTTGAAAAGTCCAAATCGTACTGGCAAAAAGCGGAAGGCGCCCTGAAAAGCGGCATTCGGGTGACCGCCAGTGAGACCGGGCGAACGGCGCTGAGTCTGGCACTGGGGGACTATTACCTGAATAACAATCAGGCCACGGAAGCCTTGAGTCTGGCAGAAGGGGTGCTGCAAAGCGATCCGCTGAATGGAAAAGCCCGCTGGATCAAAGCTCAGGCCCTGTTCCTGTCCGGGAATAACGCCTTGGCCCGAAACGAGGCCCGAACGGTCCTGCTGATTTTGCCCAACGACCCGAATGCCCTGGCCACACTGGGCCAAGTGGCCGAAGAGGAAGGCCGGGACGCCCAGGCGCTGGATTACTATCAAAAAGCCTACGCCGCTGACTCGGGCCATTACAGGGCCGCCACTGGCTTGCGCCGGTTGATGGAGCAACTGCAGGTCAACGGAAAAAAACCGCCCGCATTAATGAAGCTCACCCCGGATGAACATGATTATCTGGTGCAACTCTTCAGACTGAAGGGAAAAATTTCACGCGCCCTGATACTGGACGATGAACCCAGCCTGAGGCCCTTGAAAGAAAGCTCGCCGTTTAACCTGACGCTGGTAAACAGTATCCGGGATCATATTCAGCGGCAAGGGGCTAACTTTCAGGAGATTGGCAAGGTCTACCAACAAATCGCCCAGCTACCGACCCCGCCCCGCTTCAACCAGCTACGCTACCACGAGCTGGAAAGTCAGCGGATTCTCTTACACCTCATCAACGAGGGGCTGAGTGACAACGGTCTGTTTTCCGAGGCAACCCTGAAAAAAGTCATGACGGCCCGCAGTCAGCGAATGGCGCACATGGCCCAACTGGATCTGGCCCAGCGGCAGGCCCTTCAGAGTATCTATGAACACATTCCGCAGGGGGAGTTTGAAGGGGTAACCGCAGAGGCTGGCTGGAACCCACTGACGGAAACGCTGGAGCGCTTCAAAGGCCTGCAGGCGGTCTCCCAACCGTTGGGTAAGCCCCAGGGTAAACTGGAAAAGACAGCTCAAGACACAAAGAACCCCAACGCCGCCCGAAAATCCATTCTCCCCGCGGTCTTATCCAACCCCTAGCCGACGCCCGGCCGCCCTTCCAGGGCCCATTGCAAGCGCTGACGGAGGGACTCACTGACTTGCAGCAGCGCATGGGCCATCAGGGTTTGCGGGTGTGTTTCCTGTTTCCACGGTTGCCAGGCGCATTGGGACTGAATGAACACCAGCGGCGTTTCCGGATAACTCTGGCAAATGCCCGGTCGTTTCTCGGTGCCGTAAACCGTGCAGCGATTGTCTTCCCCCACGTACGGGCAATGGTAAAAGAACACCCGCTCCGCCCCCTCGGGTTCTTCCACCGTTTCCGCCAGAACGGCCGCCACCAGCTCCGGAGCCTTTTCCCGGGCCGCTGCTCGGGAGGCGTAAGGCAAAAACACACTGGTAAACTGGCGGGCAAAGTCATCCCCGGCTTCAGCCCGCTGGCGTAAGGTGGCATAATCAGCGTCCTGACTGGCCAAGCGACAGCAAGCCCCACATAAGTGGCAGGCAAATTGTTCCCGATAGGCACTAATCTGCTGAAGGCGCTGCAAAATTTCCGCGCCCAAATCCGTTTCCAGAATCCGCAAGGCCTCTTGTTGCCAGCCGGTGTAACCACACCCCCGATGGCATGGCTGAATAGCCTCATCCAGCGTCGTCTGCCCGTTCTCATCACAGGCTTCACAGGAAAATGAGGTCCGAAGGGCCATTAATTGACGTTCCAAAAGGTCTTTCGACTGATGGACTAGTTCCTTGTATTGTTGTTTTGTGGTCGATAATCGGCCATAATAATTGTCCATAAAACCATTGTAATGCTTGTGTGCGGCCTGTGATCAGTTTGAAAGCAAATTCAATCGCCCACCTGCCGGGCCTGAACACCACCCGGTCTGGTCGCCACCACATTTCAACCCAGGAATGATCATCGTGTTGAAGTCCTTCAAACTCTGGATGACCCGCCAACACTACCGCCCCGGTGGCTCGCTGAGCCTCTGGCTGTTACCCCTGCTGCCTCTGGGCTGGTTTTACAAAGTGGGGGTTCAATGCCGATTACTGGCCTACCAGTACGGCCTGCTCAAGTCCTATCAGGCCCCCGTGCCGGTGATTAGCGTGGGCAATCTGACCACCGGCGGCACTGGCAAAACCCCGATTGTCATTGCCCTGGCCAAAGGGCTGGTGCAAAGCGGTAAAACCGTAGTCGTGCTGTCTCGTGGCTATGGCGCGGAGCAGCCGGTGGATTACGCTCGGGCACTAAATCCCGCCTACGGGGACGAGGCTTACCTGATTCAGGAGCAGGTACCCGAAGCCATTGTGATTGTGGGTAAAAACCGGGTGCAGAATTTACAACGTTCCCTGCGAGACTACCGCCCCGACTTTGTCATTCTGGATGACGGTTTCCAGCACATTCAACTGGAGCGGGATATGAACATTCTGCTGGTGGACGGGCACCAGTTGCTGGGCAACCACCAGCTACTGCCCGCGGGCCCTCTGCGGGAGCCACTCTCCGAGCTGGGCCGGGCCGATGTGATCTTTATCACCAAAACCGTGACCGAGGCCACCCTGAAAACCGTGCAAGGCTGGAGCCAGCGCTTTGGGCCCATTCCGCCAAAGTCGCCCATCCAGATTCTGCCAGTACCCTTTCAGCCCGCCGGACTACGGCCCATGGGCGATTTTACCTCTCTGAAAAGCCACAACATCGCCATTGAAGATCTGAAGCAACGCCCGGTCATCGCCTTTTCCGCTATCGCCCAGGCCAGCCAGTTTGAACAGGACTTGAGGAGCTTGGGACTCACCGTGATGCAGCACGTGCAGTTTGAAGATCACCATGTTTATACCGCCGCCGATATGGAAAAGCTGATGATTCTGGCCCAAACCGCCCAAGCCCAGAACCCCATGCTGGTGACCACCGATAAAGACCTGACCAAAGTGCGTACACTGCTGCCCCCAGCCATTCAGGAGCGGGTCTACACCCTGCAAATGGTTCCTTTGCTGGATGGTCGATGGTTTTACGATGAATTTCTGACCCAGTTGCACAAACATCCCCACGCAGGAGCCGGACATGTCCCATCCTCCCGCCGTTAAGCCCCGCCGTAAAATTTTGGTCATTCGCTATCGCTTTATCGGGGACACCCTGCTGTCGGTGCCCTTTTTGCGCAACCTGCGGGCCGCTTACCCGGACGCCCGGATTGATATGCTGGTGGCCCCCAACTCCGGGGAAGTGCTACGGGATTGCCCCTATATCGATGAACTGCTGTGGTTTGATACCACCCGCAAGCATCGCTACGAAAACCGGGCGGAACGCCCCCAATCCTTTTGGCATTACGTAAATCTGCTACGGAAGCGCCACTACGATACCGCTTTTGTGCTGAAGCGCTCCTTTTCGTCCGCTGCTTTGGCCTTTTTGGCGGGGATCCCGGAGCGCATCGGCTTCAATACGGAAGGACGGGGCTGGTTGCTGACCCGGGCCGTGCCCTACCGCAAGCACGATCACGAGGTGGACAGCTTTCTCTCCCTGCTGGAGGCGGCCAATATTCCGGTGCTGGATAGCCATCTGGAAAGCTGGTGGAGCGATGCGGAAACCAGCAAGGCGGAGCAAGTGCTGGCGGATATTAAAGCCGCTGATCCCTCTGCCAAGCGACACGTGGTGGTGCACCTCACCAGCTCGAACATCGCCAAGCAATGGCCCAGTGACCACGCTAGACACTTGGTGGAATGGCTGCTAACCCGTAAGGACTGCCACGTGCATTGCCTGGGCGCTCCCTCCGATGGGCCCCTGTATGAGGCCCTGAAAGCGAATGTTTTGTCGGCCTATCGCAAGCGGGTGCATATTCACTGCGGACAATTTTCCCTGCTGGAAAGCATGGCCTTCCTGAAACAGATGAATCTGGTGGTGGGGGTGGATTCCGGCACCCTGCACATGGCTGCCGCTACCGGCGTGCCGGTGGTGGCCCTGTTTGGCCCCATGAACGCCCTGAAGTGGGGGCCGCCCAATAGCCGCATCGTGCAGCGATCGCTGGCCTGCCGCCCCTGCGATTTGGCCAAGCCCTGCCGCCATGATTTTGCCTGCATGAAAGACTTGCAGCCAGAGGCTGTCATTGAGACAATCAGAATCTATGCAGGATTCGCTTGATTTACTGGAATGGCCCGCGCTTTTTGAACAATTGCTTCAGGAGTGCTTAACGCCGTATGGCATTCAGCAGTGGGAAGCTCAGCCTTTTTTCGCAGACACCGATGCCATCATCCAGCACCAGCAGGAGGTGGAAGGCCTCAAGACCCTGCTCATTCGCCATGGGGATGTCATCAGCGATACCCTGCTGCCCGATATCAACCCGGTGGTAAAACGGCTGGCCAAAGAAGGCTTTTTAAACCTGCAGGAAATTCGGGCCACCATGCGGGTGGTGGATCTGGGGGGACGCCTGATTCGGCACTTCGCTCGGGGCTTGCGCAGTGAAAACCAGCTAGATTACCTCTCAGACCTGCTGAACGAGTCCGTCATTCCGGATGATGTGCTGGATTACCTGCAAAATTTGGTGGAATCTGACGGCAACATCAAGGATTCGGCCAGCCCGGAACTATTCAGCCTGCGCCAAAAGCTGCGCCACCAGAAGCAGGCCATGCAGCAAAAAATCCAGCACTTTTTACAAAACCCGGATTTCGCCCAGGCCCTGCAAAGCGCCATTGTCACCGAACGAGATGGTCGCTCGGTGTTCCCGGTGAAAGCCGAATATAAAAACAAGCTACCGGGGGTCATCCACGGGGCCTCGGCCACCGGTTCAACCGTCTACATAGAACCGCAGATTCTGGTCACCCTGAACAACGCCCTGCAAGGTCTACAAGCCGATTTGCAAAAAGAGATTGAGCGCATTCTCAAGCAGATTTCCCTGTACCTGCACGGCCACTGGGAAGCGCTCGAAGCGCTGGTATCGGCGCTGGGCAGACTGGATCGCCGCCTGGCTGCCGCGCGCCTGAGTCGCCTGCTGAACGCCAATCCGGTCACTCTGATTCAGAGCGAGCAGTTAATCGATCTCAAACAGGCCCGGCATCCCCTGTTGGTGCTGCAAACCCGCAAAGATCCGCTCAAATCCGTGGTGGCCAATGACATTCAGTTGGGCCTTACCGGCGATCGCACCATGGTGGTCACCGGTCCCAACACCGGGGGCAAAACCGTACTGCTGAAAACCGTGGGCCTGTTTGCCTGCATGCTGCGGGCCGGATTGCATCTACCCGTGGGCGAGCAGTCCCGTATGTCCCTGTTTACCAACGTACTGGTGGATATTGGCGATCAGCAAAGTATCGCCCAGAGTTTGTCCACGTTTTCCGCCCATATCCAGCGTTTAAAGTCATTTCTGGCCGATGAAACCGATTTGCGTTATGGGTTGGTGCTGATTGACGAGATCGCCGCCGGAACCGACCCCGCCGAAGGGGCCGCCTTGGCCAAAGCGGTGCTGGATGAGCTTTACCAAAAAGGCGCTTTAACCATCGTCACCACCCACTTGGGCGAACTGAAGCTGGATGCCCACCAGCACACGGGTTTTGTGAACGCCAGTGTTGAGTTTGACGCCGAAACCCTCAGCCCCACCTATCGCCTGATGATTGGGGTGCCCGGGGCCAGCAACGCCATTACCATCGCCGAAAAACTGGGCCTCAAGGAGAGCGTCATCCGCCGGGCCAGAGCCGGGCTGAGCGCCCCGGCCCGGGAATCCTCCGAGTTGCTGCAAGAACTGGAAACCAGAAATCGACAACTGGAAGAGGAACTGCAACGGGCCCGTTCCTACCGGCTGGAAGCGCAGGAAACCTATGAAAAGCTGGAATTCGAGCGGCAAAAGCTGGAAGCGGACAAGCGCCAGACTCTCAAGCAGTTCCAAACCAGCCTGAAAAGCCGCATTCACGATCTGGAAAACCAGTTAAAGGAAATGCGTAAGGCCGCCCTTCAAGGGCAGGTGAAGTATCCCGAAAAAATGGCGGGTAAACTGAAAGCCATGGGCAAAAAGGCGGATGAGGCCTTTTTCGAGAGTCGGGAAAGCATTGGCGATGTGGTTCGTCTGAAAGTTTCGGATTTAAAACTGGGCGAAACGGTGACCAGCCGCCAACTGGAAGTGACCGGAGAGATTATTGCCATTGATAGTGGCTCTAAAGAAGTGACCCTGCAAGTGGGCATCCTGCGGATGACCGTGCCGGTGTCGGATCTGGAGCGTCCCTACAAATCCCGACTCCCTCAAAAGCAGCAGCCTAAAGCCAAGCACTTAGAACGCAAAAAGCGGGTGGATGAAGGGGCCTCGGTTCTGGATGAGCCCTTGGACCCCAGTCTGAGCTGTGATGTGCGGGGACAGCGGGCTGATGACGCCCTGCTTCAGGTGGAAAAATTTCTGGATGAAGCCATGATGGCGGGCTATCAGGCGGTAGCCATTGTGCATGGACAAGGCACCGGGGCGCTGAAAAAGCAAATCCGCCAGTACTTATCCGGTTCCAGCTACGTCAAGCGCTATTACCCGGCGCAGGCCACCCAGGGGGGCGACGGTAAGACCATTATTGAACTGGCCAGCTAAAACAAACCTTCAAACTTGTCATTCCCGCGCAGGCGGGAATCCAGTTTATAGAAGTGCGTCTTTGCCAAAAAATGCTTACCCTACAATCGAACTCTGGATTCCCGCCTGCGCGGGAATGACAAATAGTAAGACAGGGAGTGGAGTGGAGTGGAGTGGAGTGGAGCGAAAAAATATAGAGGACTCAAACGGTCGCGGCGGTCAAGGCAGGCTGATCGGTGGGCCCGGGTTCGCTCTGGGTGTGATCCAATTGCTGGTAAAGTTCTTGCATGGTCTGACCCAAAACCGGATGCAGCCACTGGGGAGCGATATCCAGCATGGGGAGCAAGGTAAAACTGCGCTGATGCATGCGGGGATGAGGCACCGTCAGGCTGGGCTCGTCAATGACCCGGTCCTCGTAAAACAGAATGTCGATATCCATGGTCCGAGAAGTGTAAACACCCGGCTCCACCGGGGCCTCTAAGTCCCGTTTGCGGCCCAGACGGCGTTCAATGGACAGGCACACGTTCAGCAGCTCCTCAGGGGTAAATTCGGTATCAATGCCCACCACGGCGTTCACGAACCACTGAGGGTCTCGGGCTTCTCGAATACCCACCGGCTCGGTCTCAAAAAAGCGGGAAATTTGCCGCAACCGTATGGCGCTGTGAGCCTGCAAAAGCCCCAAGGCTTGCCGCACCTGCGCCGCCCGTTCTCCCATATTGCTGCCCAAGGCCACATACGCCCGCGCCGTCTGCTTCACGCCTCTGTCTCCTCTTGCCTCTCTTGTGGTGTCATGATCTTTTGTTCACTGTGGGATTGCGCGCTTTTAGACCGTTTGCATGCCATCTGGAACGTGCAGCGGATCGGGGCCCACCATTTCGCCCAATAGGGAGAAGGGCAAGGCTTCCGTAATTTTCACGGACACCAACTGGCCCACCAGAGCGTCTTCGCTGAGCGGCGTGTCGAAATTCACCACCTTGTTGGTGCGGGTGCGACCCGTCAGTCGGCTGGGGTTGCGCTTGCTCTTGCCTTCCACCAGGATTTCCACGGTCTGGTTGAGGTAAGGGCGATTCATCTTGAACGATTGCTCCCGAATGGCCGCAATCAGGATCTGCAAGCGCTCCTCTTTGACCGCCTCAGGGATTTCTTCCCCACGGGCTTCCCAAATGGCCGCAGGCGTTTGCTTGCGAGGTGAATAAGCGGCGGTGTTGGCGTTATGAATGCCCGATAAGGCCACGGATTCCACAGTGCGCTGAAACTGGGCCTCGGTCTCGCCGGGAAAACCCACGATATAATCGCCACTGACGGCCACGTTGGGCACCTTATCGTAAATTTTATGTACCAAATCGTAGTACTGCTGAGCGGTATAGCCTCGCTTCATGCGGGCCAGAATCTCGTCATCACCGGCCTGCATGGGGATATGGATGTACTCCATGACCTTGGGCAGATCGGCCACGGCCTGAATAATGCGGTCATTCAAATCCAGCGGGTGAGAGGTCATAAAGCGAATACGTTCAATGCCCGCAATCTCGCTCAGCTCTTCCAGCAATTCGGCCAGTCCGTATTGACGATCCTCAAAGTCCTTGCCGTAAGAATCTACGGTTTGGCCCAGCAGGGTGATTTCCTTAAAGCCATGGGCGGCCAGGTTCAGCACTTCCCGGATAATGGATTCCGGGGAACGGCTGATTTGACGGCCCCGGGTGTAGGGCACCACGCAGTAGGTGCAGAAATAGTCGCAGCCTTCAATGATGGTGACCCAGGCGGAAATGTCACTCTCCCGCACAGGCGCCACATCGTTAATGTAATCGTAAGTGCTGCGGGGCTTTTGACGATCCACAGCCAGAATGTTGTTTTCCCCGTTAAACGCCTTGCGAACCAGTTCGGGCAGCTCATGAATGTTCTGGGTACCGAAAACGATGTCCACGTAAGGGGCCCGCTTGAAAATGGTTTCCTTGTTCTGTTGAGAAACACAGCCGGCCATGGCGATTTTAATACGTGGGTTCCTGGCCTTCAGCTTGCCCCATGCCCCCAGATAGCTAAAAGCCTTGTCTTCAGCCGAGCCCCGAATTTGGCAGGTGTTCACAATCAGCAAATCGGCCTGCTCCCGATTCTCTACCCGCTCGAAGCCCTCGGTTTTCAGCAAGCCCAGCATCACTTCAGAATCGTTGAAGTTCATCTGGCAGCCCAGCGTTTCCAGGTACACCTTGCGGGGGGGAGCAGTGGTAGTCATCAGACGTTTCTAGCCAACCTTCTTTAGATCCTGATTTACTTTGGTTTAGTTTTAAGCAAGTCAACTTGAGTGTGCAACACGTAGTAAACCATAACAAAAACAAAGTTCACCCTCAAGCAGAACCCTTGGGCTCAAAGAATCCGCTGTAAAAAAACCGGGGCCAAGCAAAAACGACTCCCGAAGTATCAGGAGCCGCTTGCATAACAATGAAAAAAGAGTCCGTTTAACCCAGCGCTTGTTGCACCCCGGTGAACCACTTCTCGTAATTGGCTTCGTAGTTCAAATCGCAATCCACTCGGGGATAGATGCGCTTGGCCCCCATTTTTTCCAGGAAACCATCAAAGTCCTTGCCGCATTTGCAAAATTCGGGATAAGCGGTGTCGCCCAGCGCCAGCACGCTGAATCCGGTTTTGCTCATATCCACGGTCTTCTTCTGGCAGGCTTCCCACAGATCGATCCCGTTGGACGGCGGCTCACCATCGCCCCAGGTGCTGGTCAAGATGAGTACCTTGTTAAAGCCGGGCAGTTGTTCCAGCTTGACTTGGGCCATACTGACCGCCCGTGCGGTTTTACCGGCCTCTTTCAGGCGGTTTTCGGTCATCTCGGCCAAGCCTTGGGCCGTTCCGGTCTCAGAACCCCACAGCACCAGCACATCCACATCGCCAGCCACCATTTCAGCGGCGGGCGCTGCTTCGGCCACTGCTTCCACCGGGGCTGCCGCTTCAGCAGCCACGGGGGTCTGAGCGGATTCCTGAGGCGCCACAGTTGATTGCAGGCGCTCGGCTGCTTCCCGCTCCCGCTTTTCCCAAGGGGTTTCCTGAGGTTTTTTTGCACGCGGGGCAGAAACGATGGCGATCAGCAATAACACCAGTGCCACAAAGGGGGGCAACCAGATGAGGAAAGCAGGAATCTGAGGGCTACCCATGCCCATAATGGCCATGCTGAGCAGGACACCCACCAAGATCGCAGGCCAGTACTGAAGATACCAGAAAGCCAAACCGGACTGTCCAGCCTCTGTGGGGGTGTTTGCGTTTTGTTCGTGAGATTTGGGCGTACTCATTACAAATTCATCCTGCTGATTGGCTACATTAAAAACTGCGATATGCGAAACTGCGTCTGATCCGTACTGACTGACTTTTATCCTATTTGCCACAACTGGGGGAGGGAAGTTTAAACAAAGGTACAGGCGGGTCACACCCGGCTTTCGACACGGCGGAGTGCCTTTTCAGAATCACCCCAAACGGCCATGCGACTGTTGTTTGAATCGGGTGATCCGCAAAAATCATAAGTCATCATTCCGGTTTCAGCAAGCCTTTCACCCCGTGGCGGCAACGGCACACGTTTCAGATTCTCAGGTACTTGCGGGTGGACGCGGCAGCACCGCCACTGCCCACGATCACGCCCATCAGGAATAATACCAGCGTGACCACCCCGGAACTGTAATTGCTGGTGGAAAACTGGAAGTAGTTAAACAGCAAAGAGATGTAGTGATTGACGGCCATCAACGGCACCAGGGCGATGGAAGCGCCCACCAGGCCATAAAATGCGCCTTGCAGCAAAAACGGCAACCGAATGTACCAGTTGCCCACGCCCATCATGCGCATAATCTCGATTTCCCGGCCACGGGCCTCAATCAGCAAATGGATGGTATTGCTGATAATAAAAAAGGTCAGCGTCCCCAAAAAGATGCTAACGGCCAGTCCCACCGCTGACGTTAAGCGAGACACCCCTTGCAGCTTATCCAGAACGCTTTTGGCGTAGTTCACTTCCTCTACCCCGTCCAGCGTTTTGAGCTTGGCTACCGTGGGCTTAATCTGCTCCTGATCTTTCACCTGCACGTGGAAGGTGTTGGGCAGGGGGTTTTGAATGTCCGGCACCTGGTAATTCTTTTTCATATCATCCCAGGCCTCTTCCTTGGTCACCAGTTCCACGCTTTTCACCGTGGACAACGCGATGATTTCAGCCTGAACGTCGGTGACATCCACGTTGTCCTTGGCGTAGACGGAAATTTTGAGGGCCGAGCCGATATTTTCAACAAACAGTTGGGTTTCCAGCACAAAAACGGACAACGTGCCAAAAATGCTGAGGA
Source organism: Vampirovibrio chlorellavorus (assembly GCF_003149375.1). NCBI lineage: Bacteria > Bacillati > Candidatus Melainabacteria > Vampirovibriophyceae > Vampirovibrionales > Vampirovibrionaceae > Vampirovibrio > Vampirovibrio chlorellavorus. Next base: position 254,471 of record NZ_QFWH01000004.1, on the reverse strand, counting down.
TGGAGGCCATGGTCACAATAATAATCAGGTTCATCCAGCCGGTACGGGTCATGCCACCCCAGGTTTCCTGCAAAATCCGGGTGGTAATGCGGATTTCGGTGGCCATATTGTCCATGAAATGAGAGCTCATCGACGCTCCTTCAACAATTATTCGTAGACGCCCTCATGCACATCGCGAATCAATTCCCCATTTTGCATGGTAATCACCCGTTTGCGCATTTGGTTGACGATTTGGTGGTTGTGCGTAGAAATCAGGATGGTAGTGCCGCGCTGATTGATCTGCTCCAACAGGTTCATAATCTCCATGGAGTTGGTGGGGTCCAGATTTCCAGTGGGTTCATCGGCAATCACCAGAGAGGGGCCGTTCACGATGGCTCGGGCGATGCCCACCCGCTGCTGCTCCCCACCGGATAATTCCTCGACGAAGGCGTCCACCTTGTCGATCAGGCCCACCACTTTTAAAGCGCCCAGCACACGCTTGCGGATTTCCGTAGGGCCCACGCCCAAGGCCCTCAGTACGTAAGCCACATTATCGAACACCGTCTGGCCGGGCAGCAATTTGAAATCCTGAAACACAATGCCCATGCGACGACGCAGCTTGGGCACCTGATCCGGCTTGAGTCTTGAAATATCCACCCGACCCACCAGAACAGTGCCAGAGGTGGCGATTTCCTCCCGGTAAATCAGCTTCATAATACTGGATTTACCGGCACCGGAAGATCCCACGAAAAAGACGAATTCGCCCATTTCGATCTCAAAACTCACGTCGTTCAGCGCATAAGTATTGCCGTAACGCTTGGTGGTGTTGATAAATTTAATCATGCTTCAATGGCTTCCCGGCAACAACGCAAGAAGGATCAAGTTTTATTATATCCTGTTTACCGCCAAAGAAGCGGGGCTTAAATCTCAATGGATTTGTACAGGCGCACAAAATACTCGATGGCCATACGATCCGAGTCGAAGTAGCTTTGGGACGTGCGGATGGCGTGAATCATGAGATTGGCCCACTGCTTTTTGTTGTTGTAGTACGTAGGGATAATCTCGTTCTCCAGAATGCGCATCATGATTTCGTAATCCTGCTGGTGGCGATCTTCCACATTCAGGTACTCCATGGCGTCGCCATTTTTCTCGTGAATCAGGTACCCGTTGATATTGTCAAAGGTCCCTTCCACGGCCCAGCCATCGTAAATGGAGAAGTGAATGGCCCCATTCATGTTGGCGGACATACCGGAAGTACCGGAGGCTTCCAGAGGACGAACCGGCGTGTTCAACCACACATCGGCGCCCCGTTTGAGCAAACCGCTGAGCTCCAGCTCGTAGCCGGGGCCGGTGAGGACGGCAATTTCAGGAATCTCACGGGACAGGGCCAGCACTTCGTTGAAGATTTGACGACCCGTGGTATCTTTCGGGTGAAACTTACCGGCGTAGATCAGCTGGATTTTCTTTTCGTTGAACAGCTTTCTAATGCGCTCCAAATCCTGCAAAATCAGGGCCGGACGCTTGTATTCGGTAAAGCGACGGGCCCAGACCACGGTCAGCACATCGGGATCGAATTGCTTACCCGTGGTTTGCTTAATGTAATCAAACAGCTCAACCTTCATTTCCCGCTTGATGTCCAACAGGCAATCGGGATCTTCCACATTCAGGAAGCGGGGATCTTGCCAGTATTGCAGGTTGGTGGCGTTGGTAATGGCGATAATGGGGCAACGATTGTCTACCCAGTGCCACATGTTGTTGGCCACCAGCCCATGCAGCTGGGAAACCCCATTGGCCAGGCGGCTCATGCGCAGGGCCGCGACAGTCAGGGAAAAGTCTTCTCCGCCCAGACGGATGGCTTCCTGCACCGGCATTTTGCCAAAGAAGCCCGCTTCGGCCAGCAAGTGGACGTTATGGGTTTCGTTGCCAGCGGCCACCGGGGTGTGGGTGGTGAATACGGTGGAGTGCCGCACCCGCTCCAGGTCGCCGTTGAAGTCTTCCAGCAATTCAAATACGGCGGGCAAGGCGTGACCTTCGTTCAGGTGAATGAGATCACAGTTTTCCTTGGCAGCCTTCAGCACCCGCAAGCCGCCAATCCCCAGAATGATCTCCTGGGCCACCCGGATGCGCTCGTCGCCATCGTATAGCTTATCGGTCCAGCTACGATGTTCCGGGGTATTTTCGGGGAGATCGGTGGTTAAGAAGTAAATGGGCACCGTGCCGAATGTTTCAGGCTCCAGCAGCAATCCCTTGATTTTGACCGGCTGGCCGTAAATTTCCACTTCCACCACAATACCGGTGTCTTTCAGGAAAGGGTACTGACGCTTTACGTAGACGATTTCCACGTTACCATCGGCGCCCACTTGCTGATCGCCATAGCCTTCAGCCCAAAGAACGCCCACACCCACCATGGGCAAATTCAAATGCCCGGCGGAACGCATATGGCTTCCGGACAGAAACCCTAAGCCCCCCGAATAGGTACGTAAAGACTGATCAATGGCAATCTCCATCGAAAAATAGGCTACTTTCGGTAAGGGCATCGGTGACTAACGCTCCAATTTTGACTGACGAATTAACACTATGGCACAAATTCAGAAATGCAGGCCCGCGCCGTGGAAAGAGGGGATTGATCACACAGTGTCTCAAGCGCAAGAACACGGCAATGAAAAGGGCGCCTCTTTTATCTTATTACAATTCAGCTATTACGATTCAGTAATTGCAACGAAGTGGCAAGGGGCTCATTCAGGCTAGACATTTCCTTGGCAAACAATATGATCGAAAAACAGGGTTCTGGCAAGTGCCAGAGGTTCCCGGTACGGAAGTGTGAAAAAGACACCCCAAAATCAGGCAGGCAGGCGCGGCGCTTCCGCAGGCGAACCGGCCTGTTCATTGCATTGACTGGGCCAAAACAATTGCACTATCCTCAGTCGGTCAGCCCTTACCGCCAAAAACTGGCCCAAGGAACTGATTGATTCCCTTTTACAAAAAGCGTTGGCCGGGCCCGTTATCAAGGCCCTGATGGAGAAAGGCACCGGAAGTGAACCATACGGAAAACCCGCAAAATAACCCGCAAGCATCCTCATCATTAGAGCCCGCCCCGGAGTCGTCCCCCCAAAAGGATCAACCCGGTTGGCTGGAGGGCATTAGCCGGTATCACTGGCTGGTATTTGTAGGGTGCTGGCTGGGCGGCATCTTCGACGGGATGGACTCCACCCTGATGTCCGTGGCCATGCCCACCGCCATTGGGGAGTTGACCGGCAGCACGGACAAATCCGTCATTGGCCCTATTGCTTCCTACGTCACCAGCATCTTTCTGTTGGGCTGGATGGCCGGAGGCATTTTGTTCGGGGTGATTGGAGACAAACTGGGCCGGGTGCGCTCCATGGTCTTTTCCATTTTGCTATACGCCCTATTTACAGGGCTAGCCGGATTCGCCCAAAACTGGGAACAACTGGCCGTCTGCCGTTTTCTGACCGGCCTGGGCATTGGTGGTGAGCTGGTCAGTATCTCCACGTTTTTAACCGAAGTCTGGCCCGCCCGCTCCAGAGCCATTGCCATTGGGGTGCTTATCACCTCCTATCAGGCGGGAGTTTTTATCGCAGGCTCCATCAACACCCTTTTTCAGGACTGGCGAACCACCTTCTGGATTGGGGCCTTGCCCGCCCTGTTGGTCATTTTCCTCAGAACCTCCCTGAAAGAATCGGATCGGTGGCTGGAGGCAAAAGAGCGCAGCCTGCAAGCGGAAAAACCCGCCTCCCACTGGCAGGCCCTGTTCCAGCCTGCCCATGCCCAAAGCCTGCTTGTCGGGGGACTGGCCTTCGGTGGGCTGCTGGTGGGGTATTGGGCTTCCCTGGCCTGGATTCCCCTGTGGGTGCAGGACTTGCTACAAACCAGCGGTACCGGCGCGGAGCGGGGCATTGTGACCATGTACCAGGGCGTCGCCGCTGTGGTGGGATGCAGTATGGCGGGCCTGTTCTGCGACTGGCTGGGCCGACGCAGCACCATTATTCTGTCCTCGCTGGGCTGCCTGCTGGCCTCTGGCTTACTGTTTTTGACCAATACCAGCTTCTCATCGGCCATTTACTGGCAAACGGCCTTGCTGGGCTACTTCATCGGCCTGATTCAGGCGGCCATGTACATTTACTTGCCAGAGCTGTTTCCCACGCTCATCCGGGCCTCCGCCACCGGTTTTTGCCTGAATGTGGGCCGGTTGACCACGGCCATCGCCGTGTTCTACGTGGGGGATCTCATTCAACTCATCAGCAAGCAGCAGCTGGGGGCCCACTGGTTTGGAAACGCCTCCCTCTCCGATTATGGCGTGGCCGCCTTTTTATTCGCCCTGGCCTATCTGGCCTCGGTGGGAGCGGCCCTATTTGGCGCTGAGACCAAGGGAAAACCCCTGTTGGAATAAGAGTATTCCCCGGGAGAAACCCAAACGCGGGATCTAAATGATTGTTTTATACAAAAATACTTGAATTTCGACGACAGATATCTTAATATAATCTTAATACCTCGGTTATTTAACCGGGGCGACGTCGTAAAATCTCGACTATACTTAGAGAACAAACGGATTTGGTTGACAGATTCATTGAGTGAGGGTCTCTCTCCGTTTCCTGCGACCGGTTTTTGTCAGGTTCCTCCAGAAACGATAGGTGTTTTTCGCTTGGATTGTTATGTTTTAAGGCGTAAACGCGCCGCTGTTCACTGCTGCCTGTCCCTGCTGTGCCTGGGAGCGCTATTGACCGGTCTGGTTGCGCCGCCGCAGGCCGCAGCCCAACGGACTTATCAACCGACTGGGGCTGGTATTAAGCTGCAAGAGGCACAGGTAAACGCCCAGGTACTTCAGAAAGAGGTTCGCAGCGGCCTGAATGCCTATGACACCTCCCCACTGGGGAATCGAACCCCCCTCATTTTAATCCACGGGATTGGGGCCTCCGCCGGAACGGAATTTAACTGGGAACGCTTTCTGGATGTGGCCAACCGGGACGCCGCCCTGATGAAGCGCTATAAAATCTACCTGTACCACTACGATAGCAGCCGTAGCGTGCCAGACATCAGCAACAACCTGAAGCTGACCCTGCGGCATTTTATCGAGAGCCATCAGGAAAAACCCATCAAGATACTGGCTTACAGCGAAGGCGGCTTACTAACCCGCAACGCCATGCAGGATCCCTACCTGGATCATCACACCGATGAAGTCATTACCATTGCCACGCCATTTCACGGGTCGCCGCTGGCCAACCCGGACTGGGTGCGGCGGCAGGTCAAAACAGAGTCTCGCCTGTCCCTGGTGCGCATGGGGCAGCGGCTGGCCTATGGCATCACCAAAAAGCTGTACCCCAGCTTCAAGGAGGACTTCCACTGGGATAATTTTGATGGGGCCCTTCCAGCGGAGCAACTGGCCCAAAGCGCCACCGCAATCAGCAGCAAGGACTACGCGCTGGCCAATAAAAAACGATTCGTCACATACGGCAGCTACTTTGGGCTGGAAGTGGACCCTGCCCTGATCGCTGAAAAGCTGGATAACACCGCCCAGACGCCAAAGGAAAAAGTGCTGGTGGGTAACCTCTTCCGGCGGAATGTCCTGTTTTCCGTGGTGCGCCACACCATTGCCAAACTGCCGCTGGCCACGGGGCGCCCCCTCCCCGAGGCAGCGCCCGCCAAGGCCGACCCCGTAAATACGGTCAATCAGGTAGTCCACGATCCGCCTGCCAATCACGCCATGCTGGCCATCGCGGACAAAAACCGCAAATCCGCCCCACTCATACCCGCCGTAAATCCGTCCGAAAGTCAGGCTTCTGCCCAGACAGCGCAAACCCCTGCCAGAATCTCCATGATGATGTTCAACGACGGGATCAGCCCCATTAGCAGTACCCTGTGGCTGGGCCGATACGTCTCTACCCAGCAAGGGGTGGCCATTTCCACGGAAAAATTATGGGAAACCCTCAAAAAACTGAAGGGAAACAGTAACACCCGCCTGTTTGCCGGCATGGATCATCGCAACTGGATGGATGGCACCACCCGTACCGGGCAAGCGGAAATTCAGGATTTGTTGAATCCCAATGAGCCGCCCCGCACCATCTTCGGCTGGATCATCTACGATTTGATGAGCTGACAAGCAGCAAGCCGCCTGTCAAATCCGCACGGCCACCCGCAACTTGGCGCTGCGAGCGCGGGGATTGAGTTTCAGCTCCTCGGGGCTGGCCACAAAAGGCTGCCCTTTGGGGAGCTTGCCTTTGGGGAGCTTGAAGGTAGCCCGGTGACCGCATTGACAAATGGGCAGGCGGGGCGGGCAAATGCAATCCCGGCTCTGGGTTTTGAAAAAGTCTTTCACAATGCGATCTTCCAGCGAGTGAAAACTGATCACCAGCAGCGTCGCCCCGGGGGCCAGCAAAGACGGCGCGCTTTCCAAAAAGCGTCGCAGACTCCCCAGTTCATCGTTCACTTCAATGCGCAAAGCCTGAAACACCCGAGTGGCCGGATGGTTCTTCTCGTGCTTGCCCACCCGCTTGTATTGCTCAGCAATAAAATTGGCCAAGTCCAGCGTGGTTTCAAACGGGCTGGTCTTGCGGTAGCTCACCATCTCCCGGGCCAGGGTTTTGGACATGTGCTCTTCCCCGTATTCGGAGAAAAGCCGCACCAAATCGGCTTCGCTGTAAGTATTGACCACCGTGGCAGCGGTTAAGGCCCCCTGTGGGTTCATGCGCATATCCAGCGGGGCCTGCTTATTGAAGCTGAAGCCCCGTTCCGCTTGATCCAGCTGCATGGATGACACCCCGATATCGGCCAGAATGCCACCGGTAATGGGCAATGCCTCAGACGGCATCAGCTTGGCAATCTCTGAAAAGTTACCGGCCAGCGGCTGGAAAGCACTGCCAAAGGGAGACAGGCGATCGACGGCCAGTTTTAAGGCGCTGGGGTCCTGATCAATCCCGAACAAGCGCCCGCCCGGTTGAATGTGTTGCAGTATGGCCTCCGCATGGCCGCCTGCGCCCAGCGTGGCATCCACGTAAGTTTTCCCCGGCTCCGGCTGCAGGCATTCCAAGACCGAATCGAGCAAAACCGGGATGTGTGGGGGACGTTGGGGAGACAAACCATTTACCTCTTGAGGCACAATACTCCACCGGATTCAGGATGGGGGTCAGCGCTGAAACGGGCTATCGTCCACTATAGACCGGCACCGAATGAAAAGAAAGAGTCCAAAGAAAGAGTCCGCTTGCATGGCCCATATTTTAGACAACCCCATCGGCAGACGCAGGAAACGCTTGAGTGTGGACGCTGTGCTGAGCGTGGTGCAGTGTGATCAGCCGCCAGCCCACGGGGTTACCCCAAGCGGGATTTTCAGCGGTGAAAGCCCGCCTTCAGCAAACGAATTGCTTCCTGTCAGAAGAAGTTTAAGCGGATTACTTGACCACCAGATTGACCAGCTTGTTGGGCACCACAATGACCTTGACCACTTGCTGATTGCCCAGTTGCTGAATGACCTTGGGACGCTCACGGGCCATTTCTTCCAGCGTTGCTTGGGGCAAACCACTGGCCACGGTGAACTTATCCCGCACCTTGCCGTTCACCTGTACCACAATTTCCACCGTGTCGGCCTGGGTGGCCACCGGGTCCCACTTGGGCCAGCTTTGGGTGTACAAGGCACCATCCCCACCGGAGATGACCCACAGTTCCTGGGCCAAATGCGGAGTGATGGGGGCCATCAGCTTCAACAAAGCGGCAATGGCGTGGCTGTAAACCGCGTTGGGCTCCTCGCCAGGCTCAAACTTGCTCAGGTAATTTACAAATTCCCGAATTTTGCTGATGACCGTGTTGAACTGAAACTGGGTCTCAATATCGGTGGTAATGCCGCCAATGGTGCGGTTCGTCCACTGGAACAGTTCCCGGGTCTCGCCGGACATCTCCTCATAAGCGGGCAAGGGCAGGCTGAAGCTAATGGCGTTCTGATGCTCGGTGACACAACGCCACACCCGGCACAGGAACTTGAAGCAGCCTTCCACGGCGGATTCCTTCCAGTCAAAGTCCGCTTGGGGTGGCGAATCGCTGAGGATGAAGAAGCGGGCTGTATCGGCCCCGAATTCCTTAAAAATAGCATCGGGATCGACAATATTGCCCTTGGACTTGCTCATTTTGGCGCCGTCTTTCAGCACCATGCCCTGGGTCAGCAGGTTCTTGAACGGCTCGTCCTGCTCCGTCCAGCCGCTGTCACTCAGGGCCATCATAAAGAACCGGCTGTACATGAGGTGCAAAATGGCATGCTCAATGCCACCCACATACTGATCCACCGGCATCCACTGGTGAATGAGCTGTGGCTCAAAGGGCTTGGTCTCATTGTGCGGATCGATGTAGCGCAGGTAGTACCAGGAGCTATCCACAAAGGTGTCCATGGTATCGGTTTCCCGCTTGGCCATTTTGCCGCACTTGGGACAGGGGGCGTTTTTAAACGAAGGCGAAGTGGCCACCGGGGAGACGCCCTTCACCGTGAAGTCGACATCCTTGGGCAAGCGCACCGGCAAATCCTCATCCGGTACTGGCACCGTCCCGCAATGATCGCAATAGATAATGGGAATGGGGGTGCCCCAGTAACGTTGCCGGGAAACCAGCCAATCCCGGAGGCGGTACTGGATTTTTTCTTTCCCGAAGCCCTTGTCCTGGGCCAATCGGGTGATTTTCTCCTTGGCCGTTTCGCTGTCCAGCCCGGTAAATTCACCGGATTCAATCAAGACGCCGGGCTCAGTGTAAGCGGCAGTGAGCGGCTGACCGGGCTGGCTTGACTGACCAGACGGCTCAATGACCCGCCGAATGGGCAACTGGAACTTTTGGGCAAAGACAAAGTCACGCTCATCGTGGGCAGGCACGGCCATGACCGCCCCAGTACCGTACTCCACCAGCACGTAATCGGAAATCCAGATGGGAACCGCCTCTCCCGTATAGGGGTTGATGGCGTTCACGCCCAAGGGCAACCCGGTTTTTTCCTTGTCCGTGGCGGTGCGATCCATTTCGCTCTTCAGCTTGGTGGTTTCGATGTATTGCTGCACGGATTCCCGATAGTCTTCACTGACCAGCAGCTCCACCAGCGGGTGTTCCGGGGCCAGCACCATGTAGGTGACCCCAAAAATGGTATCGGGGCGGGTGGTAAAAATGGGGATTTTAATATCCCGGCCTTCCACGGCAAATTCCACTTCGGCCCCAATGGACTTGTTAATCCAGTTTTTCTGCATCAACAAGACCCGTTCCGGCCAGCCCTTCAGACTATCCAGATTTTTCAGCAGGCGATCGGCGTATTCGGTGGTCTTGAAGAACCACTGGTTCAGCTTTTTCTTTGTCACCAGCGAATCATCCCGCCAGCAACGACCGTCAATCACCTGCTCGTTGGCCAGTACGGTATGGCATTGCTCGCACCAGTTGACCGGCGCTTCTTTTTTGTAGGCCAAGCCCCGCTGATACAGGTACAGGAACATCCATTGGGTCCACTTGTAGTAATCTTCCTTGCAGGTGGTCACTTCCCGATCCCAGTCCACGGCAAGCCCCAACTGCTTGAGCTGTTTACGCATGTAGTCGATGTTGCTAAAAGTCCAATCCGCGGGCGGGATGTTGTTCTGGATGGCGGCGTTCTCGGCGGGCAGGCCAAAGCTGTCCCAGCCCATAGGATGCAGCACGTTAAAGCCGTGCATACGCTTGAAGCGGGCAATCACATCGGTGATGGTGTAGTTGCGCACGTGTCCCATGTGCAGACGCCCGGACGGATAGGGAAACATGGACAGCGCATAGTACTTGGGCATATGGGATTCTTCGGTATCGGTCTTGTAGAGGCCGGTTTCGTCCCATTGGCGTTGCCACTTGGCTTCAATGACTTGCGGCTGGTAGCTGTCAATCTGTAAAATAGACTTCTCAGTGGAGGTTTCCATAATCTCATCCGTATTGATTCAATTGAGTCCATTATAACCAAAGGCAACCGACCCTCATAGCCGAGCCCGAATCGCAAAGCCCAGCCAGAAAAACACTGCCCCAACAAGAATCCTGCTAAAATCGAATGGTCGCCCTCAAACGCCAGCCCCGTGAAGGAGCCCGCATTGCATCCCAGTTTTAGGCAGCTCATTATCCGGCATCCCGGTTTCAGCCATTTGCGCTTCCGACCCGTTTTGGCCGGATTGCTATGGGCAGGCTTATTCACTTTTACAGTGGGGCAGACACCCGGATGGGTTGCAGAGCCGCTGGAAGCGCTGGTTAATCAGGGGAATATCGCCGCTGGCAAACAGGATTACCCCAGCGCCATGGCCGCCTACGAAAAAGCCCTGCCGCTAGCCCCCACTGATAAGACCCTGCGCAACAATCTGGCGGTTATTTACGCCAACCACGCCGTGGGCCTGCAGGAAAAACAGCAGTTTGAAGCCGCCTTTCAGTACCTGAACAAAGCCCAGGCCCTGATTACACCGGGCAGCAGTGCGGCCCAAAGCATCCAGGCCAGCCGGGCCAGTGTCTATTTCGCTCAGGCCATGGCCCTGAAAGAAAGCACCACCCAACCCACCGCCGCCGATTACCAGAAAATGCGGGCCTTGCTGGAGCAGGCCATCACGCTCAGCCCGCAGGAAGTGGCCTTTCAAAAAGCCATGGCCGGGTTGTATCTGGATGAGGCTTACCAGTTGGCCATTCAGGAGCGTTATGCCGAGGCCATTCCCCTGCTGGAAAAGGCCCTGACCCATGACCCGGCCAACAAGGCGGTCAAGCAATCGCTGGCCAATGTATACCTAGGGCAGGGTAAAAACGATCTGCCCAACCGAAAAAGCTGGGTGGACAAAGCCCTGGCCGTGGACAACTCTCCGCAAATTCAGCAGGTGGCCAACCGCTTGCTGGCCGCTGGGCAAAATACGGCCAGTTCGGGGAAGCCCGTTGGCTTTGCCAGCAGCCCAAACGAGGCCAAAAGCAAAGCACCCGCCAGTATCGCCAAACTCTCGGTGAACGAGATGATCCGGGACATGGAAGGGCAATTGCAAATCACCCCGCCAGACAAAGCCACCCTGAATCAACGACTGGAAACCCTGGAACAACAGGTACTGGGCCAAAACCAGACCGGCCCGCTGGCCGTTCGTACCAAGACCGTCTATACCGCCCTGATGGGCAGCAGCGATGCCCTGCAATCGGGCACGGCGGTCGATCCCAACCTCATTCAGGCCCCGGCCAGCGATCCGGAAAACAGTTATCTGGACGAGATTTTCAAGGTGACCGATGGCAAAGTGGTTCGCTGGGGACGCTTTCCCCTGCGGGTTTACTTTGAGGAGCCCGCCAAGGACAGCACAGCCAGCACGCTTTATAAGGCCGAGTACAAAGCCGCCGCCCTGAAGGGCTTTGAAATCTGGAAAGAGCGGACGGACGGTTACGTGCAGTTTTTGGAAATCAAGAACCCGCAAGCCGCCGATATTATTGTGAACTGGACGGAGGCCTACACCGATCGCTTTGCCGACCCGGAGAAGGTGCCGGATGTGTACAAACATTACTCCCCCCCCAAGCGCAGTCCTTTACTCACCGTGGTGCAAATGGCCTCCGCCTTTACGCCGGGTTATTTCTCGCTGGTGCCCCAAGCGGCGGCCGCCGGGTTGCAGTACCAGCAGTATCGCAAGCTGGCCATTTTACAGGATGAGTCCAAAATCGCGCTGGGGTTGAGTCCCACCAAGACGCTGAATCCAGAAGCCGCTCAGTTACTGATTCAAAACATGGCCGCTAAAGAATTTGGACACGCATTGGGCCTGAAGGGAAGCAGTTCGAGAGCAGGGGATCTGCTTTATCCGGAATTGCGCTCCGATGTGGCTCAAACGCCCACGGTAAGGGACTTAACCACCTTACGGGAACTCTACAACCGCCCGCCCAATATTATTTTGAATATCCGCTGAAGGCAGAAAAGGCCAGCCGTAGCATGGATTCCCGCCTTCGCGGGAATGACAGGAATATCCGCCCTAGCGATTCAGCGATGGGGCTTTAAAACCCACAAAATGGGCGTGCATCTCATTAGCCCGCTGAAACCAGGCCGCTAACCCCTCGGAATCCTGATGCCGCAGCAAGGCCAAAGCCTCAACCAAAGTGTCCTGCAGGCCCAGCAAGGCCTCTTCCAGATTATCAGCGTTCTGCAATAAAATATCGCCCCACATACTGTAGGAACTGGCCGCCAGCCGCAGCTGATCATCCAGACCGGCCCCGTGATAGGCCACCAAATGGCCCGGCTCGTTCTTGTACAACAGTTGGGTCAGCATGATGACATACAACTGGGGCAAGTGACTGACATAAGCCATATAGCGATCGTGCTTGGCGGCGTCAATCAACTTGACCGAGGCCCCCAAAGCCTGAATAAACGCTTGCAAGGGCTCCAGCCGCTCCGCTGGAGTTTGGGCATGCGGACACAACAAATAGGATTTGCCCGCAAACAACAGGGGGGTAGCGTGCTGAATGCCGCAATGCTCTTTGCCCGCCATAGGATGCCCGGCGATAAATTGATCCGGCAGCAGCGCCTGCCCCAAGTCGGCGATTTTTTGCTTGCAACTGCCAATATCGCTGACCCAGATGTTTTTACTGCGCACTTTAGGGGCCAGCGCTTCCAACACGGATAAACTGGGCGCCAAGTGGCAGGCAATCACAATGAGCTGATTGTCTTCAAACATCTCTGGCAGTTCGAGGGCGGCTTGATCGATGACCCCATGCCTGAGGGCATACTGAAGGGTCTCCGCATTGGGGTCCACCCCGGTGATGTGCCAATGGGGAAAGCGCTCCTTGGCCGCCATGGCCAGCGACCCGCCAATGAGCCCCAGCCCAATGACCGTTAACCGCTGAAAAGGAAGTTCTGTTGCTGCCATGGCCGAAAAGCGGGCTCGTTTCTATCGGTAGCTGTGCTGTTTTTGGGCTTCCCGAATGCGACTGTACTCCGGATCTTTAAAGAACGCCGAAGAAGCCGTGCTGGTTTTGCCGCTGTATTTGGTAAAGCGCTTTTTGCCGTAAGGCAGGTGCGTCGTGGAACTCAAGAAAAAGCAGATTTGGGAAATCCGTACGCCGGGATACAAGGGCAAGGGAATATTACTGACATTGGACAACTCAAAGGTCAGCGCCCCCCGAAAGCCGGGGTCCACAAAACCCGCCGTGGCGTGAATCTGCAAGCCCAAGCGCCCCCAGGTGCTACGGCCTTCCAGGCGAGCGGCCAAATCCAGGGGCACCTTCACGAATTCCAGCGTGGAAGCCAAGGCAAATTCTCCCGGGTGGAGAATAAAGGGCTCGGTGGGTTTCACTTTCACGTGCTGCATGTGCTTTTGCACGTCCCGGCTCAAGGCATCGGGATCTTTCATGAGATCCATGTGAGTGATGTTGGTGCGGGCCATCACCTGAAAATCAGTCCCCAGACGCAAGTCCACGGAAGTGGGCCCGAACTGTTCCTCCGGCTTGAGCAGGGGGGTAATAATAATGCGCCGCTCGGGATCAGGATCTACCAGTCGCTCCAGAATTTGCGCTTCATTTAAAATCATGGGAAAACCTCGCTCTTTCCGCTCTTACTGACCGCACACCAAAACCCGGTGAATTTCCGAGGTTTCGATCGATTTGCGCAGTAAATGATCCTGATACTCCAGGAGACTCTGCACGGTCTCCAGACCGGTGCGTTGCCCTTCGTTAAAAATGGTGTACAACCAAATGGGGCCGCGCTCCATTTTATGCAGCCACCCAGCGTTCACAATTTCTTTGGGGCTGTGGGGATACTCGGTCAGCATGGACAACGGCTCGTAAATGGAAAAATCCGCCTTTTCCCGGTTTTGACGCAGATTCTCCGCCACCGCTTCCACCGGGAACAGCGGGGTGCTGCTGAGCAAAATGCCCTCACTCAAGCGCTCCTGCAACTGAATGGCCCGCTGCATATTTTTTTCGTTAAAGGCATATTTGCCCGGAATGGCTTTTTCCACGGCCCGAAAAAGACTGGCCAAGGCCTCTTCGGACAAGGGCTGCAACGCCGCCACCTGCTCTGGCTTGGAGCGCTCACAGGCCTCATGCAGAATCACCAGATTCTTGTGGCTAAAGTTCTGATGATGCAACCCGAAGAATAGAGCCGGTTCCACCACTTGTAAGAAAGCCTCGTCCCCATTCAAAAAAGCCTCGGACAGGGCCTGAAAATAATAGGCGGGCCCCAAGAGTCGCAAGCCAATGGCGTGACTCAGCAGCGCATCCAAATGCGTTTCGCTCAAACCACCCGCCAGCTTTTTTTGGCCTTTTAACAAATCCAGTTTCAAAGCCTCCAAAGCGGAGGAGGATTGCAAGAGGTGCTGGGCATAGGACTGGCACAGTCCCACCCAGGCCAGCGGGTTATTCTTTTGCAACACGGAAAGCCGATCCACCAAAACCCGGTTCAAACTCGGGAAGGCCAGATCATGGGCCCCTTCGGCGCCCAAAAACACCGAATGCTCACCCGCCTGCTTCAGCAGGCTGTCCGGCAGTACATCTTTTAAAAACAAATGGGTCTCAGAAGCGATTTGAAGCGCGCTAAGGCGACAGAGCAACTGGCTCAAGGCCTTTAAGCGACTGTACAGCGTTTCCAACAGGGTTTCGCAGGCGGCAGCCGATTGTTTGCTTCCGGCAGCCGACTCGGAAAAAAGACTATTCAGCGCGTTTTTCTGCTCCAGCAACAGGGCTTCCAAAGCCTCACACTCGGCACTGAGGCTGTAATAAAGACCCGGGGCGCTTTCCAGCAGGCTATTGGCGCACTCGCTCAGAATGAGCCGAAAACGGACCATCCGCTCCACCAGTTCAAACATCATAAATTTGAGAAAGGTTTTCTGCATGGCTGTCTCTCTTCCTGCCTAATGGGTTTCCGGCCTAATGATGGGTAGCGTCTCTCAATAACGACTGTCGCGTGAGCCAGAAGATGAAAGGCACGTTTTTTCTGACGCAGGCAACTATAGTATAGGAGGCTGGCAGGATGACAAACAACCGACTACAACAAAATATTATGTAAAGAATATAATCGAGCCAGCCAGCAGCCTAGAATTGGGTCAAACTCAAAATCTCACCGGCGGTATAGAGTGAGCCCGTGACCAAAATCAGCGGCTTTTCTCCCGAAATGCCCTCCCGTTTCTCTAATAGGCTGGTATAGGCTTCCGTGGGCGTTTGGGCGGTTTCTATCCAGCAAGCCGCTTCAGGGAAAGCCGTCCGCAACTGCTCAGCCAAGGCCTCTGGGGGATGATACAGGTGATTGGGACTCGCTTGCGTGACCATAATGCCCACGGGTTGCCCGGCGGACCGCAAGACTTCCACCAGCGCCTGCGGGTCCCGGTTGCTGCGCAAACTGACCAGCCACAGCTTGGGCTCCTGCGGGAAATACAGCTGCAAAGTTTCCCGAAGAGAGGCAAAGCCATCCGGGTTGTGGGAACCATCCAGCACCACATGCTGCTGGGGAAAGTACTGAAACCGGACCGGCCAGTAGGCCCGCTGCAAGCCATCTAAAACTGCTTGCTGAGAGATAGCAAAGCCCTGCTGACGTAACTGCTCCACACAGGCCAGCACAATGCTCAGGTTTTGCTTCTGGTACGGCCCTAGCAGAGACAGTCGGTATGCGGCCCCGGTTTGGGTGTCCTCAATCAGCAGGCCTTCGGTAGCGTTCGATCGTGGACTGACCACCAAAGACTGGTCACTGGCCAGAATAACCGGGGCTTCCAGCTGGGCAGCCTTCTCCAGAATGACCGTCAGGGCTTCTTCCGGGATATGGGCACCCACCACCACCGGCACTCCCGGCTTGATGATTCCGGCCTTTTCCCCGGCGATGGCCGCCAAGGTGTTGCCCAGGTGCTGCATGTGATCCATGCCAATGGTGGTAATGGCCGTTAAATTGGGTTGACGTACCACGTTGGTGGAATCCAGCCGCCCGCCCAGACCGGTTTCAAACACGGTAATATCCACCCGCTTTTGCCGGAAAAACTGGTAGGCCATCACATTCAAAAACTCAAAGTAGGTGGGCCACTGATCCCGAGGCCAACCCAGGGTTTCCAGATGCTGCTTCAGGGACTGCACTTCGTGCTGAAAGTCATCCGGCAGAATGGGGTTGCCGTTGATACCAATGCGCTCTCGCACCTGAATGAGGTGTGGACTGGTAAAAGAGCCCACTTTCAGGCCCGCCGCCTTGAGGATGGCCGTCAGCATGGCCGTCACCGAGCCTTTGCCATTGGTTCCGGCGATATGCACCATGGGCAAATGATCCTGCGGATTATCCAGGGTGGCCAGCAAATCCCGCACCCGATCCAGCCCCAGTTTCATAGCGGAGACATCTAAACTGTCCAGAAACTGAACGGCCTCGGCCAGCGTTTCAATGGCTCCGGATTCACTGGAAACAGAGCGGGTGGGTTGGGCTTGGCTCATAAAAGAACGTCCTGCTAAACAAGGCTGACAGGCCTTATTCTACTGAAAGCGCAGATAACCGCAAATCACAGGCGTCGAACACACTATTTCTGGAAACAGGCCCACCCCTCAACCGCTGGCCGTGTTTTTGGTATTTTATGAGGCGGGCTTGGCCTTGGGCCTAAGTAAAATAAACTGCAACTGAACAGGCTGCAACAAATTTCATGGCCCGGTTTTTAGATGAGTACCGATTTAAGAGGACCCTCGTTGTTATGAGCCAATTTACTGGCCTGATTGGTATTTTCGCCCTGTTGGCCCTGGCCTACCTGATGAGCAATAACCGCAAGGCCATCAATTGGCGTCTGATTATCAGCGGGCTGGCCCTTCAGGTCTTTTTGGCCGTGTTTTGCCTCAAGGTCAAGGTAGGACAAGTCCTGTTCCACAATATCGGGCAAGGGATTGAAAAACTGCTCAGTTTCTCCGATGCCGGGGCCGGCTTTGTCTTCGGATTTCTCGTTTCTCAGCCGGACAAGCTCAATCAACTCTTCGGGCCGGGGGGCAGCTTTATTTTTGCCTTTAAACTGGTGCCCACCATTATTTTTGTGGCCACGCTGGTCAGTATTTCCTATCACTTGGGCCTGATGCAACGAGTGGTCAAGTGGGTGGCCTGGGCGGTCTACAAGATCATGGGCGCCAGCGGCTCAGAAGCCCTCTCCAATGCGGCCAGTATTTTTGTAGGGCAAATTGAAGCCCAATTGCTGGTAAAACCCTATTTAGCCACCATGACCCGATCCGAATTACTGGCGGTGATGGCCGGAAGTATGGCCTGCATCGCTGGCGGGGTGATGGCCGTGTACATTCAAATGGGCATTCCGGCGGAATTTTTGCTCACCGCCAGCCTGATGTCCGTGCCGGGGGCATTGGTCATCGCCAAGCTGGTTTACCCGGAATCGGAACAATCGGTGACCCGAGGCCAGGTGGCCCTGGAAATCAAGAAGGAAAGCGTCAACCTGATTGACGCCGCCTCCCGCGGAGCCAGCGAAGGCCTGAAAATTGGTCTGAACGTGTGCGCCATGCTGATTGGCTTTATTGCCCTGATTAACCTGATGGACTTTGTAGTGGGTAAAATCGGCCTGACTTTGGCCGCCGCCGGATTGAGTTTGCAAGCGGTGGGGCTGGATCTGACCCATTTATCCCTGAACGGCCTGCTGGGCTCTGTCTTTTCATTGGTAGCCATGGCCCTGGGCGTCCCCATGCAGGATGCCAAGTTTGTGGGCGGACTGATGGGCACCAAAATGGTGATCAACGAATTTGTGGCCTACGCCAGCCTGGCCCCGGCCATTGCCAACCAGACTCTCAACCCCAAGTCTCTGGCCATTGCCAGTGTGGCCCTGTGCGGCTTTGCCAACTTCAGTTCCATTGCCATGCAAATTGGGGGCATCGGGCAAATGGCCCCCTCCCGCAAAAAAGATTTGGCCGAACTGGGCTTTAAAGCCCTTTTGTGCGGCACCATGGCCTCCTATGTCTCCAGCGCTCTGGCCGGTATTCTGGTGGGTCTGGATGGGGCGGGCAGCGATACCTGGGTGGCGGGCAGTATTATGCTGGCGGCCATTTTACTGATTGTAATCGCCAAGCGCCTGCCCAACGGAGAGCCCGCCATATCTCAGGCTCCGGTCATTCAGCCGGTGGCCACAGTCGCCCCCAAGCCCGCCCCACCCAGCGGCCTGCCGGTTTACAACAAGCAAGGACAACCCATTGGGGTGACGGATCCCCATTCCGAAACCCACGTACCAACGATACCGCGTTGAGTTGCCCGGAATAAAATCCGAAACACAAAATCCCCGCCCTCATGGGTGGGGATTTTTTTCGATTTTCCAAAATAAAAGAAATAATCCGTATATATTTGTTTTTATTGAGCTATATCATCTCCGGGTTGCATTTCATAATCCGTCATCAGGAGGCTCTATGGCTGTTTTATTTCCCACTCCCTTTGGCTACACCCTGAAAGCCAATAAACCGGCAGAGCTGCTGCAAGGCTTCTTGAATATTCAAGCCGTGGAAAACGTGAGCAACGGGCAACTGACCAAGGCCAATCTGGATAGCTACAGCACCAAAAACTTTTTGGCGGCCGATCCCAGCAGCAACATTGCGGGCTACTTACGCACAAATTTTGCGGCCATCGCCAAACTGGATGGCAACGCCAACGGCATCAGCGTGGATGATCTGGTGCAACTCCGCAATGGCTTGCCCACCTCGCCTCCTGTCACAAATCCGCCCGTCACTCAGCCGCCCGTGAATAATATCAATCAAATTCTTTTACTGTTGTTTGCCCAAATGCTGCAACTGTTTCTGGGCAGAAATATGGGTGCCTCCCTCTAATTCCGTTGCGTTTTAACGCCAATTCATTCTCCTGCCTTGCCTTCCCCTCCTCCTGCACAACCCGAAACACCGGCGTTCAAAATGAATGCCGGTGTTTTACTGTACACGGATCACAGACAAGACATCCTCCTTCTGATAGGATGACAGTTCAGTGAGGGGATCAAAAAAACGAATCAATCATAAGAGGGGGAGTATCATTTATGATGACATCAACGACTGTATTGGAGCGGAGTGCTGACGTGAATCCGGAATTTGAGCAACCCAGAACGATGAACCCGACTGAAAATCTGTTCAGCTCGGAGCGCACCCTGTCCCGAGAAGTGTTGGGCGTGGTGGAAGCCGCCGCGCTGGCCGCCGGACGGCTCATGGGTACCGGCAAGCGGGACGCCGCCGATCAGGCCGCGGTGACCGCCATGCGGCAAACCCTCAGTGAAATTCCGGTGAATGGCACCATTGTCATCGGGGAAGGGGAGCGGGATGAGGCCCCCATGTTGTACATCGGAGAGAAAGTGGGTAAAACCCAACCGGGCCTGCCGGAAGTGGATATTGCGGTCGATCCGCTGGAAGGCACCAATCTGGTGGCCCATGGCCTGCCGGGCGCGGTGGCCACCTTGGCCCTGGCCCCCAAAGGCGGGTTATTCCACGCCCCGGACACTTACATGGAAAAACTGGTGGTGGGCCCGGACGCCAAGGGAAAAGTGGATATCACCGCACCCGTGAAATACAACCTCAGCATCCTGGCCATGTCCCTGCAACGAGAGGTTCAGGACTTAACAATCGTCATTCTGGATCGGCCCCGCCACACCCAATTAATCCAGGAAGTGCGAGAGGCCGGAGCCCGTATTAAACTGATTAGCGATGGGGATTTGATGCCCGCGGTTTCCGCCGCCCTGATTGGTAGCGGCATCCATGCGGTCATGGGCACCGGGGGAGCCCCGGAAGCGGTTTTAACCGCCGCCGCCGTGAAGTGTCTGGGCGGAGAAATTCAGGCCCGCCTGCGCTGGCGAAACGAGGAGGAAAAAAACCGGGCCACCCGCATGAATATTGATTTGTCCGAAGACAGGATTTATCGCACCGATGACCTGGCTCCGGCCAACGAACTGGTGTTTGCCGCCTGTGGCATTACCACCGGCGATACCCTGAAGGGCGTGAATTACTTTGGCAACGGGGCCCGCACCCATAGCCTGATTATGGCCTATCAATCGGGCTTGGTGCGCTTTGTGGACACCATCCACCTGAGTCGGGAAAAAGGCGGTCGGGTGAAGCTGTAAGCCCATCCCCCGGAGGAAAGCGCATCCGCTGCCAACTGATTTTTTGTGAAACCTAATAATAGGCGGGGTAGTAACTGCCGCCCCAGCCAGCCTGCGGGTATGGCAGGGTCTGGGTTTGCATCACCTGCGTGTGCATGATCATGGGACCACACATACCGGAAGGACAGCCCATCCCATACGGACTCCCTCCGCTCATGCCGTAATAGGTTTGCTGATAGCTGGTCTGCTGGGTCACCATATAGCTGGCAGGCATTGCTCCATAGCCGGGAGGCATTCCATAAACAGTGCCTGGCATCGCGCCATATTCATACCCGGGCGACATGCCATAAGCGCCAGCAGATCCATTGAACAGGCCCGGCACAATGGATTGGGCCACGCCCAACAATTGCGGCAAACTGCTAGCGGCCATCGGATTAAACCCACTCATTGCATAACTCATAAACAGCCATCTCCCATTCAACGACCTGTGCAGCCCTAATGCGGACTAACACTGACGTGTATCACTTCCATCCCGATAGAAACATTCCCAATATAAAAATAAAAACAGCCAAAACAACAAAATTGCCTGCTTACCCTGTTTTCAGACCATTTCTATTATGAACCCCGGCCGCGATGCCCGCGCCTGTCAGTCGCCCCCAGTGCGGACACCGGCCACTGACCGCCATGACCCTACCTGCCCCCAATGCAAAAGCACCGATGACTTGCACCGGCGCATTGCGTTTAAAGTGATTAGACGACGGATGACAGCTACTGCTCAATATCCCGGAAAAATTCACCATAAGTAGCTATTTCATCACCGTCATTAATGTTGTCCCAAATACTGCCATCCAGGTTTCCATCATCACCGCCAATGACGGTCAGAATGGCCCGCTTCTCTTCCACCGTGAACATGCCGGTGCGATCCTTAACGGCAGCCCACATATCGTAGTTGCTGATCACGCCATCCGGATTACCGCCTTGAATAGCATCAATTTTCCTGAGCAAGGCGTTATCGTTGCGGGCAAAAATTTCCTTGGCCTTCCGTTTATCCTCGCCTGAAATCACGGACTGATTGCCCACATCAAGCCCGAAATTCTCCTCAACCGGCCCATTGGTCAAGGCTTTAATCAAGTCCACTTGCAAGGCGTCATCATCAAAGCCATCCATGTTTTCATACATTTCCAGCTTTTGCAGCTCTGCCGGAGTATTCACAATCCACTTGCAAGCTTCCTTCAGCTCATAAGGCGCGTCCAGTTTACCTTCGGCAATGGCTTTAATGATTTTGGTATCCACAAACTTTCCAGAGCCATCCTTGAGGCCTCCCGTCCAGACGCCATCCTTGCTCCAGTTCCCTGTCTCCAGCGTTCCGTTTTGAATGGCCTTTGCCAGAACGGCATAAGCGTCCTGAGCGTTTTTAAATTTGGGCTTGATGGGCAGCACATAATTTTCATCCGCCCGAGCCCCATCCGCAAAAGTCTGCAGATCTTCAAAAGAGAATGTCTCGCGGACATCCAGAGCAGCCATCAGATCCTCGTTTTTCAGAGCCGCTCTAACTGCGGCGAGCAACTTGGGCTTGTTGTTGTACTTGCCGTCCTTGTTTTCGGCAATGGCCTGCAAATCCGCTTTGGTAAACTTTTCATCCGCTTCACTGCCTTCAGCCGCAGTGTCCAGAATGGTTTTATTATCATTCAGGGCGATTAGAACATCCTTAAGAGACAAGTTGCTGGGGCTCTGAGCATCCGCCTGATCCTGCGTCATGGACATGAAGTCGGGGTCCTCCAGAGCGCTGGCAATATCGCCCTGGGATACATTTTTGGTACCGTCTTTACCCGCCAGCTGTTTGAAAATTTCTGGGTTGCCTTGCAGGTATTTCACCACGGCCAGCAATTCCTTATTTTTGGATTGTCGGGCGGCACGGGACAGATCCAGCAGGCTCACGCTGCTCGCATCCCCATCCAGCTTGGCAATATCATCATAATGCGCGTCCAGTAAATCAAAGGCCGTCGCATTGTCCGTGACCGTCAAGTCTTCTCCACTGCCAGAAGACTCATCCGATGTCGCCCCCAGAATATCAGGATCGCTCAAAGCCTTACTCACATTCTCAAGGCTTGCCTTGGTGTCTTTGGTTTCATCCATGGCATCAATTTGGTTCCAGATGGCCTGATGCGCCAACAGGTACTTGGCTGCCGCCTGGGCTTCCGGAGAAAAATCGCCATCCTTGTTTCGAGAAACAATCACCAGGTCTTGCACGCTGATAGAGTCGGAGTCCCCATCGGCGTCGGCAACATCCTCACCCTCACTGATCAGATCCGTCAGGGCGGTGGCCGGATCATCCACCGGTTCAGCCGTATCACTGCTCTTATCCTCACCGGGGGAGTCCTCCGCCGAGGCATTCAGGATCTTGGGATCGCTCAGGGCTTTGCTTAAATTCTGGATGGAGGCCTTGGTATCCGCATTGTTATCCATTTTATCAATGGCTGCCCATATGGCCTGATTGGCCATCAGGAATTGGGCGGCGGCCTGGGCGTCCGCGGAATATTTTCCATCCTTGTTACGGGCCACCATGGCCAAATCAGCGGTACTCACGCTGCCCGAATTACCGTCCGCACTGGCAATCTCGTTAGACTCGCCCAGCACCACACTCAAGGCGGTCGCCGGATCGGAGATAGCCGAGTCACCGCCACCCTTCGAGTTCTTTCCGCCTGTAGGGAACCCTAAAATGCCCGACAGAGTCCCTATCAGGGTGTTGAATATGGACACCATCGGATTTTCCTGCGGGGCGGGCGCCTGAGATGGCAGCAAGCCACCGAGCAGGGCGCTCAAAAAGCCAGGCATGGATGCACCTGCCCCAACGGGAGGATACACATTTCCCATCGGCATCGGCAAGGGCATCGGTGGAGGCATCGGGACGGGGCCCATGCCCAAGTTCAAAGGTAGGCCCGTCAGTGGATCAATGGGCATGGGGGCGCCAACCGGCCCCGGTCGGGGTCCCATACCATAAGGCAATCCGGGAACGGGCATAGCCATAGAGGGCCCCGCAAAGGGATTCACTCCGGGAATGCCGGCGAACATGGGCGGCATTAGCGGGGGAAAAGGTGGTCTGGGCACTGGCATGGGCGGACCGGACATCATTCCGGGCATACCCATCGTATTGAATGGAAAAACCATGCGTCGCTCTCCTGCTGCCAACGCCGCCACCGTTATCGCCCGGTCTTCAGCGGTATCAGTATGGCTTTGTTTCACTCTCGCTCTGGATCAAAATCGTTTTCGCCGGATTGGCAACGCGTATGCTTTGCCAATACCAAGCATATAAAAATAAAAACAGTCTTATGTTTAAAATTGCTTTTGTGGCCAGACCTGCCAATGCAAAAGGCCTGCCCAACCGGAGTTGGACAAGCCTGATGTTTTATGAGCCGTAATTACTTTTTCTTGGCTTCAATATTCTGTAATTCGTCCAAAACATTTTGGCCATCAACTTCAGTATCCGGTTTCAGTTTATCTGCCAGATCCTTCAAGGAGATTGGCTGATCATATTGCACATACAAGGCATCCGTGATGTCCTCATAATGCTCCCGCAGGAATCGGAGTTGTGCCTTTTCTTCCAGACTATAGTCATTACTTGCCAGAGCCTGATTAATTTCCTCTTTGGTCATCTGGCCATCCGCGCCCGCAACTTTTTCGGCAAACTTCTTGTTGTCAACCAGGTATTGAACCGCTTCTTCGGCGTCGTATGGACCGGACTCTTCTGTGATGTCGCCATCCACATCATCCCAGGCGGACTCATCAAAGCCTTTTCTGATATCAACTGCGGCACGCTCATCCTTACCAACCTCATTGGCCAGGTTAGTAAACACGCTTTGCCCTTGCTCGTCCTTGGCCAACCAGGTCAGGGCAGCCTGTAGATCCGCAGAGACCTCGATACCCTTGGTATCGCCTTTTTCAATTTTCCGCAGAATTTTCTTGAGTTCCTTCTCGCTCAGCTTGCCATCACGATCTCCGAACTTCTTCTCAAGCGCCTTCAGCTCACTGTCATTTTCACTGAGTACATCCAGGTAATCACTGGCGTCGCTATCCGGCCCCAATGTATTGTCGGACTGACGGGAACCGGAAGAACTGGAACCCGAAGATCCGCTGCTTGAACCACCTGCGGCGGATTCACCAGTCAGAAGCGAAACCATCAAACCCAGTAAAGGCTGCATAATGGCGGCCAGGATAGAATAAGCATCCGGCCCTCCGGCAGCACCAGCCTGCTGGGCGTATTGAGGGGGATAAATACCACCGACGGGAGCGCCCCATTGGGAACCCATCCCATTGTAATAAGGATTTTGTGTTTGCCACGATGAACCACACATTGGAATTGTCATAACCTGTATTCTCCTCCTAGCCTAATCTCTCTTTAACCAGCTCTGTAACGGTTACTCGCTCTTGCTACATTCAGGAGCGATCCGATTTACCAAATAATGCCTATCTCAATCATCTCTCCCGGTTGTACAGAATGCTTATAAAACACGCACAGCCCGTTTCGCAGCAGTCTATGATCCAAACACACTCACAAGTCACTTAACATCTCACACGGAAATAAAAACATTTATTAGGACCGAATTGCTTTTGCTTATCACTTCGTAACAATTAACCCCCGCAAAGGAAACACCAAAGGGCCGCCAAAACTGGCCCTGTTCAGCATTCGGCTATTGAGCTTACCGGCGGATTTTTCTATCAATCATCCGCTAAATGGCGTTAACCGGCAGGCTGGGTCGATGGAAAAATTGATTAAGTTCCGTGGTGGAAATGGTGTGGGCAATGGGCCGCCCGTGCGGACAGGTCCAGGGCAAGCGGCAAGCCAGCCAGCGTTCAATAACCTGATCCATTTCGGCATGGGTCAGGCTGTCCCCGGCCCGCACCGCACTATGACAGGCAAGCGTTGCAATCAGGTGATCCAGATCCAGCTTCATATGACCCGTCTCTTCCAACTGGGCCAGTAAATTTTCAAACAGCCCACCGGCCTCAAACATGCCATCCCGACCGGCGTAAACCAGCGGATAGCCGGTCAACTGCACGGAAAGCCCACCCGCGGCGTTCTCTTCAAGTTCCGGGTTCAGGTCGTATAAAAAGCCCAGCTTGGCAAACTCGCCTTGATACTGGGCCAGCAAGTCCCGCTGCACCGGGCTGACCGTCAAGGGCAGAGCGGTCACCAGGCGCTGAATGTCCGGGGTTTCCGTGGTTAAATTCAGGGTGAGGGATTCGAAAAAATCCCGCTCGCTGGCAATATGCTGATCCACCACCAACAGGCCTTGCACGGTCTCTAGCAATATATAGGTGTTAAACAGCTGCCCAATCACCTTGAACTTCCCGTTGGCAAAGGCCGGCTTGGCCACAGACAGATCCTCGGCGCCCACAGCCGAATCCGCTTGGGAAGATTCAGAAATGGCGTGTGATCCATGTGCGGGGGCGTAAAAACCCAGAGCGGCCTGCACCGGCTGGGGATCGGCATAAGCGGCCTGTCGATAAGCGGGCAGCCGATCGCTAGGCTGGTTGTAATTAGATGGGTTATAGCTTGGCCCCGCAGCCCCTGAAGATGGCATAGACCATGGGGTTCGGGAAGCGTCTGGCAGGCGGTTGGCGGGGAAGGGCTGATCCAAAAAATCCCCCGGTGCCGAGATCCAATGGGAAACCGGAAACGCTGAGGGTTCCGAAGCCGGGCTATTTAGCGACACATCCAGCCGAATACCCTGAGCCGAAAGCGAATTGCGAATGCCACTGCGCACAAAACCAAAAATAGTACTGGAGGCCGCATAACGCACCTCTCGCTTGGCCGGATGCACGTTCACATCCACTTCGCTGGTGGGCATACTCACAAAAATGACGCAAACCGGGTAGCGCCCCTGCGGCAACAGGGATTCATAGGCAGCCTCAATGGCCTTTTGCAAAATGGCGCAGCGCACGTGCCGCCCGTTGAGATAAGTCATGATCCAGCGTTTGCTACTTTTCATCACCCCCGGCTCGGAGGCAAAACCGGCCACACTGAGGCCCAATTCGGCGTCTTCGGCGGCAATGGGCAGCAACGGGATTTTTTCATCCTTCAGGCCCAGCACCTCTTCCATGGCCCGTTTTAAGGCGTTGGTCCCAGAGGTTTTCAGCACCACCTTGTCATTAACGGTCAAGCTAAAGCGTACTTCCGGGTGAGACAGGGCCAAAAACTGCACGATTTCCTCAATATGCCCCAGCTCGGTCTGGGCCCGCTTCAAAAATTTCAATCGGGCAGGCGTATTGTAGAACAGCTCCTCCACCTCCATGACCGTACCCGTGGCGCAACCGGCCTCGCTCAGCACCGGCTCCCCGGTCTCGGACACCGTGATTTTGGTGCCCACCGGGGCATCCGCCCGACGGGTCCAGCAAGTGAGTCTGGAAATAGCCCCGATACTGGCCAGAGCCTCTCCCCGAAAGCCCAGAGTGGTAATGCGATCCAGATCGGCCTCATCCTGGATTTTGCTGGTGGCGTGATTGTAAAAAGCCAGCGCCGCGTTTTCCGGGGTCATGCCATGGCCGTTGTCGGCCACCCGTAAATTGCGTCCCCCGTTACTGGCGGAAATCTCAATGCGGGTGGCGCCTGCATCCAGGGCGTTTTCCACCAGTTCCTTAATGACCGAGGCGGGACGCTCCACCACTTCACCGGCGGCAATGCGGTTGATTAAATGCGGCGGCAACACCCGAATCGGCCGTTCCGGGGTGGACTGTGAAGGGGGAGTGGAAGTCATGGGACCGCCTCAAACTTTCCTGAATACTGATACAACGATGGCCCTAGCGTGCGTGCAGGGCCTGCAATTCCTGATACAGGACAATCTCCCGCTCACTGGGATGCTCTGGGATGAGGGCCTTGATGCGTACCAGCAGATCTCCGCTGGATTTGCCGTCCTTGGCAGGAAAGCCCTGCCCCTTCAGGCGCATCATGCGGCCCGGCTGGCTGCCCGCCGGGATTTTCATGCTCAACTCGGAACCACTAAGGGTCGGGATTTTAATCTCGCCGCCCAACACCAAGTCCGGCACCGGAACGGGGGCCTCATACACCAGAACATCCTCTTCCAGCTGGAACCTGGGGTGCTTGCGGTACTTAACCACCAGCAGCAAATCGCCCCGGCCCCGCTGCCCCTGCTGGCCTTCCCCGGCTAACCGGATTTTCGCCCCGGCCCGAACCCCTTTGGGAATGTTCACGCTGAGACGCTTGCGGTTGGGGGTTAGCAGCTCTTTCGATACGCCCTTGGCCCCTTCTTCCAGATCCAGCAAAAGCTCCTGCTCGATGTTCAACTGCTCCGGCGGATGGGAATGAGCCCGGGTACCGGCCCGCTGACCACGGCCCGCGCCCATGCCGGAAAATAAATCCTCGTAGCCAGCAGCACCGCCGCCGGGAAAGCCCTGAGCCCCAAATCCACTAGCGCCCATGCCCCCCCCAAACAAGGCGTCAAAAAAGCTGGAGAATCCACCCATGCCCCCCATATCGCCCATATTCACCGTTTGCCAGCCATCAAAACCCGGCGGCGGTTTAAAATTTTGCCCTTGCCGCCAATTGGAGCCCAGACTATCGTACAAGCGCCGCTTTTCGGGATCTTTCAGCGCTTCATAAGCCTCATTCAATTCCTTGAACTTGTCCTCAGAGCCTTGATTGACATCGGGATGATACTCCCGGGCCAGTTTACGGTATGCGGACTTGATTTCCTTGTCCGAAGCGGTGCGGGGCACACCCAGTATCTTGTAATAATCTTTGTATTCAACACCCATAGCGACTGGCCGAACCTCTACAACACCGACATCATGGTAGTGACCATTATAGAACCGTCCGTCCAGCGTCCCCAAGTTTGTTAAGGAACTATTAATGTTCCCGGGCGTGAGCAAGATTGGGGCCATCCTGAAACAGAACAGAGAACAGAACAGATGAGCTGGCTTAACAGAATATTTGTCCAGAACCGACATTCCCGCTACAATCAGCATAACGTCGAGATCCGATCCGGCGTGGCACTTGGTTTTCAGTCAAAATCCTTTCAATCAGAATCAACGGTGATTCACTTAGTTGGAGAAAAGGCAATGAAACGAGTTTTCCAGAGTTCTTCTCGTACTGCGGCGCTCACCTTGGCCGTCTCGCTGGCCCTGGGTAGCACCAGCCTGGCGCATGCCGACTGGATGCAGAAAATGAATCCGATGAAGTGGATACCGGCAAAAGAGACTGACAGTCAGACCAATGAAGTTAACCAGTCAACCGCCAGCCAACAGCAAAGTCTGAAGCAAGAGGCGGATGCCGCCAGCGCCCAGGCAGATCAGGCGTTGCGAGCCGCCCAGGAAGCCCTGCAAAAAGCGCAGGAAGCCAAACGCAAAGCAGAGGCATTGAAGATTCAGGCCGAAGGCATTCAAAAGCCAGTGGTGCAAGATCCGGCAGAAACCAGTCAGCAGAGCGACAACCAGGCAACGGAAGAAAATACCGCCGATAGCCAGAGCAACAGCCCCAGCAAAGCCTGGTACAAACTGGGTCTTTCTTCTAATAAAAAGCAGACATCCGCCAGCCAGACCGAAGCGGGCCAGAGCCAAACAAGCCAGCCTGAGGAAAGCGCCACCAGCAGTACCCAGTCAAACAACACCGAGCAAGCCGCTACCACCACCGGCACTCCCTGGAACCCGCTGAGCTGGTTCTCCAAACCCACGGACAGTAGCGCCGCCACCAATACGGCCCCTCAGGCCCTGTCCGCCGTGGTGGAAACCGCTTCGGAGGTGCGGCAAATTCCCGATTTAAAAACCAAGGCGGCCATTCTGGAAACGGAAAAGGGCAACATTGTGTTTGAACTGTTCCCGGACGAAGCGCCTTTGACCGTGCAAAACTTTGCCAAGCTGGTTCAGGAAGGCTTTTATAATCGCTTCAACATGAAATTTCACCGGGTGGTGCCGGGTTTTGTCATTCAAACCGGCGATCCCACCGGCACCGGGGCGGGAGGCTCCAAGGAGCGGGTTCCGCTGGAAGCCAAAAACAAGCTATCGCATAACGCCAAAGGCATGGTGGCCATGGCCCGGGGCGCTGATCCCAACAGCGCTACCAGCCAGTTCTACATTACACTGGCTCCTCAAACCACGCTGGATGGCAAGTACGCCATTTTTGGCAAAGTCATTGCCGGGATGGACGTACTGGACAAGATTGAAAAAGACAACATGCTCTACGGCATTCGTCTGGTCGATCTGGACAAAGTGGTTCGGGATCCCTCCCCCGACAAGAAGAAGTTCTTCTCCAGCCTGTTTTAAGGCCGAGAAATTGACTGGAAAGCACCCAAACCGGCCAGCGCCCCAGCAGACTGTCGCTGGCCGAGTCCCACTGCCTTTTGGTGCGATAAAACCACTCTCACAGCGGCTCCGGCTTTTCTCGCTTTTCCTGAAAAAAAGCCTTGAGCAAGCCTGAGCATTCCTGCTCCAGAATGCCTCCCAGCACCGGCAACGGGCCTGTGGGGGGAAGAATATCGTAGCGGGAGCCACAAGCGCCCATGAGGGGATCGTAGGCCCCAAAAATGACCTGCTGCACCCGGGCCTGCTGAATGGCCGCCGCGCACATGGGGCAGGGCTCCAAGGTCACATACAGAATGGTTTCCGTCAGCCGCCAGCGTTCCAGCCTTTGAGCCGCCGCTCGCAAGGCCAGTATTTCGGCATGGCCCACCGGGTCACAATCTAATTCTCGGCGATTATAGGCCTGGGCCAACACTTGCCCCTGATGCAACAACACCGCCCCCACCGGCACATCCAGTGGCAAGGCCTGTTCAGCCACGGTCAAGGCTTGCCGCATCCAGGTCTGGTGATTTGCTCGGGTCTCGTTCATATAGATGATTTTACGCCGAATAACCCGGCTTGGCTTGCCAAAATGACCACAATCATTACCATTGGTATAGATGGGTTCCCCGTGAGTGAGTAACGGAATTAGTGAGGTAAGGCCAGGATGCAGACCAATAACTCGTTCAACAATCGGTTTCTGGGTGCTGGTGGTCAACTCCCCCCAAAGCGGAGCAGTCAGCAATCCAAAGCACCTGCGTCAGATCCGAATATGGCAGATCAACCGCAATCACAAGTGGCCCCTCCCCATGCGCCCGCAGGGCAGCCGATGTATTACACCCCGGTGCTGATGGCCCCTCCCCCTTTGGAGCCCTTGTCCGATTCGGATTTTCAGAAAAAGCCCGGCTTTTTCGGCCAACTGACCCAGAAGCTGTGGTTCCTGATCAGCGAGGAAGCCCCGCCCGATCGCCCCATCGGCATTCGCCAGATCACCAGGAACAGCACGGAGCAAGGCCATGCCCAACGCCCCAAAAACACCTACTTCCGCAACGGGCTGCCCACTCAGGATTATCGCCTGAACGCCCGGATTTAAAACCAGTCGGTAAAGCCATTGAACCGGGCGGCATTGACACTCGCCCGCAGCGCCTAATCGTATTCGTATAAATACTTGCGCCAACGCTCGTAATCCCGTCGGCTCACGTGGTTGTTCTGCTTGGACAGCTCAAAGTGGATGAAATTAAAGGGTCGACAGGGCTTGCTGGCCAACTCGTATCCGGCTTCTTTGGGGGTACGGCTGCCCTTGCTGACGTTACAGCGCAGGCAAGCTACGGTCACATTGTCCCAGGTGTCTTTCCCCCCTCGGGAACGGGGAATCACGTGATCAATGGTCAAATCGTTCTTTTTACCGCAGTACTGGCAGGTGTAATTGTCCCGGTGCATAATGTTGCGGCGGGTCAGGGGAATGTCCTTGTGCGGAATTTTAACGTAATACAGCAACCGAATCACCAGCGGCAAGGCCATACCGTTCCCCACGGTTTTGCCATTTCGTTCCACGGCTTCCGCTTTGCCTTTAATCAGGAGAATGATGGCTCGCTTCCAACTGCACACGTGCAGCGGCTCATAGGATGAGTTCAAAAGCAGCACCTTGCTCACTCAAGTAGACCCTCAGCTATCACCCTTATATAAACAATCTTATGCCTCATCTGCGGAAATGTCCAGATTTTTTCGCTTCAAAAAGTAAAGAATAGTTACATAGCTTTACTTTCTAACCCGATTTTTAGCGTTTCCTCACTCGAAAAAGTATATTTCCAAACACAATTAATACAGGCCAAGCCCGCAGTGTCAATCACCCATTTCAAAGCCCGATTGTCAAACGCTGATTCCCCTTCCCCGGATCGTTAACTTTTATCACGTTCTGCTACCGTCAGCCTTCAGGAATGCCCGGCTTTTCCGAAGACAAAAACCATATCCGCTGAACAATGACCCGTATAATAAAGTGAGTCCAAAAACGCATCAGCACTAACCCATATTCAGATGGCGAGCAGACCCATGGACAAAGTCGTTCAACATTTTGGCAGGGGGGAAGTCATTTTCCCCGAAGGCACCAAGGGCGATCGGATTTACCGAATCGTTTCCGGTGAAGTCCTGATTTGCAAACGAAGCGAGCAAGGCAAAACCATCCCCATTGCCAAGCTGGGCACAGGGGAAATTTTTGGGGAAATGTACCTGTTTGACGGCAAAGGCTCCCGCTCGGCCACCGTGGTGGCCGCCACCGACATACGGGTAGAAGTTTATTTTGAGGAAGAAATCCAGTCAGAACTACTGAGTACCCCTTCGGAAGTGCGGGAGATGCTAAGAGCCTTCAACAGCCGCCTGCGCAATACCACCAACAATTTTGCCAGCCTGTTCAAGGAAAAAATGATTGTGGAACTGCCCGATGGCACGTTAAAAATCGTGGACGGCCATTAAAAGCGGGGTCACCCAGCAGCGAGAACAACCAGCCTGCACTGCGGTTACCGAAGCCCTTCTGTCAATCCCTCCACGGAGGGGGACTGAAAATGAGTCCACAGTCTGATGCCTGACCCCAGCCGCCATTGGTAAGATGCTAGCTAATCAAACCGATGACTTGGAAAGGACGTTGAGCATGAAACGATATGGCGCCCTAAGCGTTTTTCTTGGTTGTGCCTTGCTGCTATCCGGTGTGGTAGCGCCTTTTTCCAGCGCTGAAGCCAAGCGTCATCACAATCATGGCCGGCACCACGGTTATTACGACGCCCGCCGGAATGGCTGGGTGGACTATCAAACCGGAAAAATTATCAAAGGGGGTGTCGTTGGCGCCGGAATCGGAGCGGGCGCAGGCCTGTTGATGGATCGTCCGGTGGGCAAAACGGCCCTGGTGGGTGCTGGGATTGGCGCAGGCACGCAAGCGGTTCGCTACAGCCGTACCATGCAGAGACACCCCATTGCTAAAACCGCGGCCTACGGGGCCTTGGCCGGAACCGGTGTTTCCGCGGCCACCGGCAAAAGACTGGGCCAGGGGGCTCTGGTCGGTGGCGCCATTGGCACCGGGTTGGGCGTCCTGAACCATTTTTAATTTAAATTTAACCTGATAATGCCTTCCTGAAGTACTAACTTTCGCAATACACAATAATCATCCCCGCAAGTCCTATCCTGCGGGGTTTCTTTTTGGTTTTACGAATTCAGGCGGAATTTGTTTAAAGTATTCCGCGCTTTGGCCGAAGATCCCGATTATACGCCGCCTATTAACTCGGGACTTTATTCAATGCAAAATCAACCCGACTTTCCCTTTCCCAACCGGGCACAACGGGTCGCCCCGCCCGCGGGCCTGCCACAAGCCAGTGGCCCGCCCAAACTGCTGGATGACTCTCAACTGGCCAGGCTGGTCAAACAGATGGAACACCTGCCCGAGTCGGCCTGCTACCCCATCCAGGCCAGCTTCTATGAAACCCTGCTGAATTGCGATCTCTTGCTGCCAGTCCCCAGCCACCTCAGCGCGAACCATCAACTCCCCCTGATGAGTCTGGAAAACCCATCGGGAGAGCGGTGTCTCCCCCTGTTTACCCATGAGGATCATATCAGCCTGTGGACGGATGAACCAATCAACTACCTGGTGCTGCCGTTTGAAACCCTATGCGGCTTTGCCCTGCAAGCCCAGCTGGATTATGTGGTCATCAATGTGGGTGGGCCCTATGGCTGCGAAATCCCCTTCCACACCTTCAGCTATCTGGCCGAAGGCCTGATTCCCCCACCCGGCCCCGGTCAGGGCGATCCCGTGGGCAACAAGAAACCCGGAGAAGTGGTCATTGCCCAGCAAACCCCCATGCGCCTGGGATTGTGCCCGGACTTTTCCGTACCCCTGCTAAGCCGCCTGCAAGAATTGTTCAAGCACCATGATAGCCTGATTGAACGGGTTTACCTGTTCAGCATCGCCTTTCATCAGGGCCCCCTGCAACCGGCGCTGGCCATTCAAATGCCACCGGAGCAGGCCCTTCTGTGGGAACAGGAACTGTGGCCCAACCTGCAGGCCGTTTTGTATGAAATGCTGGAAAAGCGGGACATCGTGAACGTCTTTCTGCTGAATGAGGCACCCAGTCTGGAAACACATTTAATGGAACTGGCGCCGCCGGTTTACCAGCAGCTTCCTTCCCAAGCCGGTTAAACCACCCGCATACCGAATGGCAGACAGCACCCCCAGTTTATGCCCTCCACGGGCTGTGCCGCTTTTTATTTCAACCAGTCCGTCTCAAACCGACTGGGGCATCAGGCTTTTGTACTCGGCCAGCAATTGTTCGATGCGGGCCATTTCCGCTTCATCCGGCAAAACCATGGGCGCCCGCAACACCGGCTCCAGCATTCCCAAGCGGGCCAGACAGGTTTTAATGACGGTGGGATTGGGCAAAAAGAAGATTTCCCGCCCCAGATTGAGCTGCTTCAAGTGCAATTTCAGGGCCCGGGACATCTCCTGAGCCTTCACCGCCTGAATCATCTCCCGCAGCAGGGGCCCGGTCAGGTGGGCCAGCACACTGAAGGTGCCATGGGCCCCGCAGGCCATCATGGGCAGGGTCAGGGTATCATCGCCACACCAGGTACGCCAGGTATCGGCAGGTAACTTGGCCGTAATCTCACTGACCTGATCCATGTCCGGGTGGCTTTGTTTGACCCCCATAATGTTGGGGCATTGCTGGTGCAAGGTGGCCATGGTATCCGGACTCATCAGCACCACGGAACGGCTGGGGATGTTGTAAACCACCACTTCGGTGTCCACGGCCTGGGCCACCCGGCGAAAATGCTCAATCATGCCCGCCTGAGAGGGCTTATTGTAGTACGGCACCACCACCAGCAGGGCATCGACGCCCAACGCGGCTACCTTACGAGCCTCTTCCACGCTTTTGGCCGTATCGTTGGAGCCCACCCCGGCCACAATTTGCACGTTGCGTCCCCGCACGGCGCTTTTTACCACCTTCAGCAGTTCCAGTTTCTCTTCAAAGCTGAGGGTGGGAGATTCCCCGGTGGTGCCGTTTACCAGAATGCCATCGCAGCCATTCTCGGCCAGATACACGGCCAATTGCTCGGCTTTTTCAAAGTCAATGGACTCATCCCGGTGGAAGGGAGTGACCATGGCGGGAATCAACTCGGCCTGTAAGTGGGGCATGGCAATGACCTTTCTATTAAACGCGACAGAAGAATCTCAACCAGAAACCGGGATAGATTACACCCCGGCAGGCTGCCTGGGCTTCAACCAGTTATGTTTCACCAATACTTCCGCCAGACGCACGGCGTTCAGGGCCGCCCCAATGCGCAGGTTATCAGCCACAATCCACAGGTTCAGTCCGTTTTCCGGATTGGAAGTGTCCCGACGGATGCGACCCACATAGACGGGATCTTGACCCGTGGCCTCCACCGGGGTGGGAAACGCCTTGGGATCGCGGGCCACCACCACATCGGGAGTCCCCTCCAGAATAGCCATGGCCGCATCGGGAGACACCGGCTTCTTGAACTCCAGCGTCACGGACTCGCTGTGACCGACCATAACCGGCACCCGCACCGCCGTGCAAGTCACCTTGAGATCGGGTTTGTGTAAAATCTTGCGGCTCTCATGAATGACCTTGGTCTCTTCCTTGGTGTAGCCGTCTTCCACGCCGCCTTCCACGAACTGATCAATCTGGGCCACCAGATTAAAGGCAATGGGCCGGGCGAACACCTTAAACTCAGTCTCCGTGGGAGCCGGAATCTCAGACTCTCCCATCATTTTGAACACGCTGCGGGTGGTGTTAAGCAGCTCGTCCATACCCTCTTTGCCAGCGCCACTGACGGATTGATAGGTACTGACAATGACCCGCTCCAGTCCAAAGGCGTCATCCAGCGCTTTAAATACGGGCATTAACTGGGCCGTGGAGCAATTGGGATTGGCTATAATGCCTTGGTGATGCTCAATATCGGCATCGTTCACCCCTGCCACCACCAAGGGCACCCCCTCGGTCAACCGGAAGCAACTGGTGTTATCAATCACCACACAGCCCCGCTTCACCGCTTCCGGCACCAGCGCCTGGCTGACCGAACCGCCGGCGGAGGCCAGTACGATATCCACCCCTTCAAAGGCTTCCGGGGTGGCTTCTTCCACCAGCCAGTCCTGCCCCTGAAAAGTCACTGTGGTGCCTGCGGTACGCTGACTGGCCAAAGGCTTCAGGGTCTTTACCGGGAACTGCCGCTCCTCCAGAATTTGCATCAGTTGTGTTCCCACCAGGCCGGTGGCTCCCAAAATGGCAACAGTGTAACCGGTGGATTGCGCGGGGGCAGTCATGGGGTAATCTCCTGTGGGCAGCACACGCGCTGCGTGAGTTAAGACGGTCTCATTATAAACGAAAGAGCGCCGCCGAGTCAGCAGGACTCGCCCAGCCGCCTTACAGCCCCTTCCAAAAACGCCCGCTTCCCGATGCCCTTGTAAAAGAGGCTTTCCCTAAAAAAAAGCCCCTTTTGATTGAAAAGGGGAATTTTTGCTAGAAAGTCGTTATTGTTAGAGAAATTTTTTGAAACCTTAACCAGCCGCTTTGGCGAACTGAAGCACTTTACGACCCATATCCTGGCGATTGGCTTCCAGTTCCCGGGCATCCACCGGGGGAATCTGTCTGCCCAGCTCACTCAGAATGAATTCGGCAATCCAGCGCAACTTGGGACGGGACGCGTTGCGCACATAGAAATCCTGAACACTGGCCACGGCAGGCTGACCAATGCGCACCAGCACCATGGCGCAAGTGGAGCGCACCCGGTTGTGCCCGGAGCGGAGCCCGCGAACCAGAAAAGGAATGGCAGGCTTGCCAATGCGGGTCAGTAAATTTTCGGCCTTGTTGGCGGTTTGCTTGTCAGCGTCCTCTAGGGACTCAATCAAAAACTCAACCAGCTCTTCCAGAGAGACGGTCTGGTTTTCACGGTTAAAACTGAAATCCTTATTCCAGATCAGGTGGAATTTGATGGTTTCAAGGCTGATTGGTGACGTTGTCATTGGCTGGCTACTCTCCACGTCCATCGCGTTTCGGATTAACAGATTTATAACCGATTTTCCAAGGGGGGGCAATTTCACCCAGAGTCGATCCACACCCTATTTAGAGGCAAAAAAAATATTTTCTTTACCTGAGGTTAAACCCAAATAAAGAACGGGGTACGCCCCTATTCTGAAAAACCCTGAAACCAAAGGCTTTTAAGTCGCCACCCGTCCTTTACAAACCTTCAGACTGAATGAAATCTTTACGTCCAGGGCCATAAAAGCCTGACATATCCTTAACGGTTTTTTTAGAGATTCTTTACATGTTCTTTATCTGTACAGGGGCCTCGTTTACCCCAAATCACCGAACCGCTCGATGACTCCGCCAACAACCGCAAAATTCCATTTGAAAGCGGACAGCAACAAGACTAAGATGGACAGGTAACAGGCCATCTTTA
Organism: Vampirovibrio chlorellavorus; assembly: GCF_003149375.1. Lineage (NCBI taxonomy): Bacteria > Bacillati > Candidatus Melainabacteria > Vampirovibriophyceae > Vampirovibrionales > Vampirovibrionaceae > Vampirovibrio > Vampirovibrio chlorellavorus. The sequence continues at coordinate 217,761 of NZ_QFWH01000004.1, read as the reverse complement.
GCCTGTGGTTCCCCCGGTGCCGTATTGGACACCCTGACCCAGAGTCGTCATTCTTCTCTTATGAGCATTTCCCTGTATTACGGTGATGAGGAATATTTAATGGCCCAGGCGGTCAAGGCCTTGCGTGCCCGGGTCATTAATCCGCAAATGGGAAGTCTCGGACACAAGCTGCTGGAGAACCCCTCCATTGGAGCGGTTCTGGAGGCCGTGGGGGCGGTCTGCTTTAATCTGGGCGGGCAAACCCTCATCGAAATCCGGGATTTCGCCTTTCTGAGCAAGGCCGCCAGTGGCCCCGATGAAAAGCAACTGGCCGAACTGATGGCCCTGCTGGAGAATCACGATGAAAGCAAGCACATCCTGTTTGTTAGCGGCAAAATCAACCGCAGCATTAAATTTCCCAAGTGGCTGACGGGTCACAAGACCCTCAAGGTGGATTGGAAAGAATACAAAATCCTGGCCTTTTACCAAACGGACGAAGCCATCCAGCGGGTGGTGCAAGAGGCCAAGCGGCAGGGCATAATAATTGAACCCAAAGCGGCGGCCCTGCTGGTGGAACACATGGGGGTGAGTATGCAGCCCTTGATGACCGAGGTGCAAAAGCTGTCCGTCTACGCGGCCAACCGGGCCATTACCACGCAGGACGTGGCCTTGCTGTCCAGCCACAACGAAAACACGTTCCGCATGCTGGCCGATTGGCTCAAAGGGCGCAACCGGGCCGAGGTTTTTCACACCCTGGATGAACTGTTGCTGAGACAGCATCCGGTACAGTTGTTCGGGCACATTCACACCTGGCTGGGGAACCTCTTTCAGTTGCGATACTGGCAGCAAAAAGGCCTGAGTGAGAACCAGATTGCCGAAATCACCAAGAAGCACCCCTACAAAATCCAGAAGGATTTGCAGGAGTACCGGCAAGTGCCCTTCAGCCGAATGGAAACTCTGCGCGGCAAGCTGCTGGAACTAGAAGCTCAGGCCAAGACCGGGGGGCTCAATCCAAAGCTGGCCCTTGAACTGTTAATGGGATGCTGACCGCCATGCACGCCACCGCACCAGTCTCTAATATCGCCGAGCAATTTTTTACGGCGGCCATTACCGGCGGAACGCTGGCCCACGGCTACGTCCTCAAAGGAAAAAACACCAGCACCCTGTACCAGCTGGCCCTCAGCATCGCGCAGGCCCTCAACTGCAGCAATCCGCCTCAGCAGCCGGTCGGCACTGAAGCCCCGTCAACCCTGCCATCGCTTTCCTGCGGACAGTGCAAGGATTGCCGCTGGATCAGCCAAAACGCTCATCCAACAGTCGTGACGGTGTCCCGGTTGACCTATCAGGTCAATGAAAAAGGGGAGTTAATGCCCCCTGAGGAGCTGGAAAAACAAGCCAAAAAAGCCAGTGCCCCCACCCAGATCAAGACCGCTCAAATCGGGCAGCTGATTCATCACTTGGGGGTGTCATCGGAAGCCTGTCGGGTGGTTATTTTTACCGATGTGGAAGAACGCCCGGCCAGCCAGCCCAGCCCGGTGCCGCCGCCCTATGAATGGCAGTGTATCGAGGCCAACGCCGAAAAAAGCTTCCACGTGCGCCCGCTGGACCACTCAGCTTTCCATCCCTATGCCATCAACAAGTTCCTGAAAACGCTGGAAGAACCGCCGCCCAAGACCCTGTTTCTGTTTTTGACGGAAACCGAGGAACAACTATTGGACACCATTGTGTCCCGTTGCCAAGTGGTACCCTGCCAAGCCCCGCAAGACCCCGTTCAGGAAGACATCAGCCTTGCGGCCTTTGCGGATTTTTATGAGAAACTGGGCAAGCATCTGCAACGCAAAGGCGACATTTATCAGCTGATGGCCGAATTTCAGGCTGTTTTTATAGAAGAGCAAGGCCTTAGCACCTCTCAAGCCCTCAGCGGATTTCAGCAGTTTTTACGACAAAGGTTTGTCACCGCTCCGGTGGATACGGCCCGTTTTGCCAGCTACCGCATCCTGCAGCAAACGCTGGAAAAGACCATTGGCCTTGTGGAAGCCAAAGCCAATGAAAACGCCAGCCTGTTAAACCTGTTTATTGAACTGAGCAAGCAGCTGAAATCAGCCCCCCTCCCCTGACAAGCAGGTTAATTTTAAAAATCGTTTACACTTCTGACACAAAAAAACAATCAAATTCGTTTATGCAAGTGGAAGGCATCGGTTGGGTGAACAAACAATCGTCTTATATGGGATAGGGACACAAACATCGTTTGGCATAGGGATCGACAATAGGAGTGTTTAGGGATGGAACAACGTCAGCAAAAATCCGCTTTGGTTTTAAAGTACGCAAAACGCCGTTTTGATGGTGGCAACGAAGCCGAACTGATTCGGGCCATTGAAACCGCCAACATGAACAAACTATATAACCCTCAGGGAAACGTGATGAGCCCCGTCAGCCATGGCTTTACGGCGCCTTTAAACCTGACCCCGCACCCGGCGGCTGGCGTCCAACCGGCTGCCAAACCGGCCCAGGCCACCCGGCAATCCCGGATGCTGGAAGCCCTCATTCGTGGCCCGCTGCAAATTTGCATCGGCGTGGTGGGAATGCTGACCGCCAGTCTGGCTATTGTGACCTTTAAGCGGGCTCGTAACCAGCAACTCGTGCAACAAAGCTGGGTGGTCTTTCACGATTGCCGCAAGACCCTGGTCAAAGGATTTACGGACTGCCTGACCACGCCAGCACGGGTACTGCAGGCCGGATTGAAAAAAATTCAATAAGATTCCACCACACACACTCCACAGCCACATTCGCCCATTTTCGTTAAGAAAGTGGGCGAATTTCTTCAAAAACATTAAAGTTTTCCCCAGTGATGCCGTTACCAAGCATGTGGGCAGGTCGGCAAACACCCTGACTGCCTGCGCAGGGGTATTCTCCGTAGTGTCAGGAAGGACGACTGAAGGCATTTCAAAATATCACCCCGCAGAGTGATAAAAACAAAATAAATAAAATATACTATGAATATACAAGCACTGAAATCGGTAATCGGTACCACGCACTAGAAAAGGATGATGGCCTATGTTGAAGCATTACATTTCTTTCCAAGTTTGGCTGGCAACCCACAAAAATGGCAAAAGCAAAGGCCAGTCCCTGGCGGAATATGGTCTGATTCTGGCCCTGATTGCAGTATTTTGTATCATGGCCCTGACCACCCTGGGCGGCAGTATTTCCAAAATGCTCACAGAATTGGGCGCTACAATCGGTAACGTAAACACAGGCGGGTAAAAAATAGCGCGCTTCCGGGTCTCAGAAATCAGGCTGGTCAATCTGGCCTGATTTTTACCCGATTGAGCCCAACCGGTTGAATCCAGACTGTGGAACCAGAAATATAAAGTTGATGAAACTATGAATAGCTTGAATCTTAAACGCCGACATAGCGCGAAAATGGGGCAAGCGTTGCCAGAGTATGCCCTGATACTGGCGTTAGTTACCCTGTTCTGCATTGCCGCCATTACCGGCCTGGGTGAAAGCATTCGGGACCGGCTGATCTCCTTTGCCCAAACCATTGCCGATACCAAAACCACACCTTAAAGCACAAAGCGTACAAATTTCATTTTTCAGGGGCCCGTTTGTAGTATTCATTTGACAATGCCATTGCCTTGTCACTATGATGTTTATCTACCCGGTGTGTCGGGGTGGCGGAATGGTAGACGCGCACGTTTGAGGGGCGTGTGGAGCAATCCGTGAGGGTTCAAGTCCCTCTCTCGACACCATTTAATTCACAGATCCTATCCCAGTTAAAAGACAAACCTATAATCGACCCGTATACGAATTGATTTTAGGTTTGTCTTTTATGTTATGGTCACTCCAGTGAATGAGCATAAACAATTCTTCAAACCACAAAGAACAAATTTTGCTTGTTAAAGCGATCGATACTGCCTTTTTCTGGAATATGATCGGTAATTACCTAGGCTGGGGAAGCCTCTTATCACTCATTACATCGCTCATCATCATCTCGTTAATTCAGCAGATGCAAATAGGCATCTTATCAACTCTATTTCCATTAATTCCCCCAATATGCATTCTGCTGTTCCTCACGCTCTTACCTATTGCAGTTCCAGTGATTCTAATCCTAAACTTGGTTGTCATCCTGATAATGCTTAGAGTCAAATTAAAGCATGGGATTTTACCCCGGTTCAACAAGCCAAAAACGTATTTTATAAAAGGTATAATGAGCTCCATTTTATTTTTCATAGGAAGTGCTTTGTTTATCTACACCTATTGCAACTTCATCCTGTTTTCCTCTGGATTAGGTAGTATTGACTGAAAAACAGAGGCCTCTTCAATCAAGACGGACTCTTGAAATGAAATAAAAGCCCTCTTCTTTAATGAGAAAAGGGCTTTTAGAACAGGAAAAAAGCAAACCCTAACTTTTCAGCCAGCAAACTGCTTCGTTGTAGATGGCTTCCCAATCGATGCCGTACTCTTTAAACAGGGCATCGCCAGTGCCACTTTGGCCAAAGCGATCCTGCGTGCCCAAGCGACGCACCGGGGTGGGCTGATGCGTACTTAACTCTTCGCAGACCACACCGGCCAAACCACCCATCACCTGATGGCTTTCCACGGTAATGACCTTGCCGGTCTTGCGGGCGCTCTTGGCCAGGGTTTCCGAATCAAACGGCTTGATAAACAGGCAGTTCAGCACTTCAACCTGAATGCCATGATCCTTGTGCAGGCGCTCGGCAGCCAGCAGGGCGTGATACACGGTTTCCCCGGTGGCTACCAGAGTAATGTCATCGCCTCCCCGCTCAATGCGAATGCGATGGGGCATAGCCGCATCCAGCTGGTACGAAGCGTCATCATGAATCACCGGGCAGTTGGGACGCACCAGACGCACGTACACCGGCCCATAATACTCAGCCGCCCAGCGAATGACCCGATCCGTTTCTACCGCGTCGGATGGCACAATGACGGTCATCCCGGGAATGACCCGCATCAGGGCAATATCCTCAATGGACTGGTGGCTGGCCCCGTCTTCGCCCAGACTTAACCCGCTATGGGTGGGACAAATTTTCACGTTCAAGCCCGAATAACAAACCGTATTGCGAATTTGATCCCAGCCCTTGCCAGCGGCAAACAGGGCAAAGGTGCTGCAAAACGGAATTTTGCCAGCGGTGGACAGCCCCGCTGCCGTGTTGATCAGATCCTGCTCGGAAATCCCCTGATTAAAAAAGCGTTCCGGGAATTTGTCGGCAAACTTCTGGGTTTGGGTGGAGCAGGCCAAATCAGCGTCCAGCACCACGATGTTGGGGTTTTCAGCGCCCAAAGCGGCCAACGTTTCGCCGTATTGGTTTCTGAGGGCCTTGAGTTCCGGCTTTTCAAGATTAATGGCAGTCATGGAAAATGGTTCCTTTAAAATCACAGCGCCCGTTAAGACAGGGCATCGTAAGCGGCGGTCAATTCAGCACGAGCGACCTCGTACTGCTCTTTGTTGGGGGCTTTTCCGTGCCAGCCCGCCTGATTTTCCATAAAGCTGACCCCTTTGCCCTTCACGGTGTTGGCAATAATGGCCGTGGGCCGATCCGTCTCCTCGGCAAAGCGATCCGCTTGCGCCAGAGCGTCCTGAATCTGCGCGAAATCGTGACCGTCAATCTCAATAACATTCCAGTCAAAGGCGGCAAACTTGGGGGCCATCTGACCCAGCGCCTTTACCTTCTCGGTGTCGCCATCAATTTGCAGATGATTGCGATCCACAATGGCCGTGACACGGCTGACTTTGTGATGTGCGGCACTCAGGACCGCCTCCCACACGTTGCCTTCCTGACACTCGCCATCACCCATCAGCACAATGACCCGGCTGTCGATGTGATCCAGCCGCAGACCCAGGGCCATGCCCACCCCGCAGGACAAGCCCTGTCCCAAGGACCCGGTGGAGATATCGCAGCCCTGAATGTACCTGGAAGCCGGGTGGCCCTGCAGATTGGAGTGAATCTTGCGCAGAGTGTTTTTCTCCGACCAGGGAATGTAGCCTGCCTCCATCAACGTGGCATAGTAAGCAGGGGCTCCGTGCCCTTTGGACATGATGAAACGATCCCGCTCTTTCCAGTCGGCATTGGCCGGATCCCAAACCATGTAGTGAAACCAGATGTTGACCAGTAAATCGATGCAAGACAGGGAGCTGCCCGGATGCCCGGACTGCGGCTCGTAAATCATATCCAGAATGTCAATTCGCAGCTTGGCGGCCAGCTTTTGCAGCTGGGGAATGGTTAAGCGGGGTAGGCCAGCCGGTAAAACACGGGCTTGGTTGGTCGATACAGTCATGGAATCCGTTCTTTCATTGGGGGGTGTTGGGTTTAGCGTAGCGCTCATCGTGTAGCCCCTTCATCGTCTAAAACCGGGACGTCAGGCCTTGGGCCCAGCTAAACATACTTTTACTACAAACATTGGCAAAGTTTTATAAATTCGCTGAATTCGCCACGGTTCGCTGGTAATCCGGTACAGCCACTCCAGATTCACACGCCGCATCCAGGCGGGGGCCCGCAGGGTTTTACCACTCCACACATCCAGACTGCCGCCCACGCCCACCAGTATAGCCCCTGAAAACAGGGACTTGTAGCGTTCAATCCACAACTCCTGCCGAGGGACTCCCAAAGCCACCAGCACCACTTTGGGCTGGGCCTGAGCGCAGAGCTCGGCGATTTGCGCCTCTTCCTCACCCGCTTTAAAAAACCCATGGTGCTGATACACAATGCGCAAACCGGGAAAGCGCCCAGTGAGCTTCTCAACCGCCAGCGTCAAAACGCCCTCGGCAGCCCCCACCAGGGCTACCGGTTGATCCGTCTCCGCCGCCCAGGCCAGCAATGCCTCGGAGAACTCAATCCCCGGCAAACGTTTGACCTGACAGCCCTTCTTGCGCAGGGCCCACACCAAACCAGCCCCATCTGGCAAGACCAAATCGGCCTTTTTCAGAACGCGACCGAGATCAGGGTTTTGCTCCCCCTGCATGATCATCTCCGGGTTCAGGGTGACCACCTGCACCGTCTGCCCATGGGCTACCCGGGATGAGGCAAAGGCCAACGCCTCCGCCGTTTCCGTCAAATGCACCGGGTAATCAAACAACCGGGCTTCCTTGAGATGAGTATCCACTCCAAAATGACCTTTTAAACCCTGATATCTCCCATTGTAGGGGGTTTCCCCCCGCCTGAAAAGAGCCGCACACAAAAAGCGCCTGGCTTGACAGGGGCCAGACGCTTTTCGATTGGGTTTACCTGAACGAATCAGGCAATCTCCGTTTTAGGCTTTTTATCAGGAAGCATCAGCACTTCGGCGCTGTTCTTTTTCTCGACCATTTCAGTGGTCAATTCAAAGACCTTCAGATCCTCACGGGAAGGCGCTTCAAACATGATGGGCAGCATCAACTCTTCCACAATGCTCCGCAGAGCCCGGGCGCCGGTTTTGCGCTTGATGGCCTCTTTGGCGATAGCCTCGGCCACCCCTTCAGCGAACACCAGTTCCACGTCGTCCATGGCCATCAGCTCTCTGTACTGCTTGAACACGGCGTTCTTGGGCTCGGTGAGGATGCGAACCAAAGCGGCTTCATCCAGCGGATCCAGGACGGCAGTGACCGGTACCCGACCGATAAACTCGGGAATCATCCCGAATTTGATCAGGTCATCCGGCTGAAGCTGCTTCATCATGCGGGCCGCTTCCAAATCACGCTCGTACTGGGACTTGGGAGAGCTCGCCCCGAAACCGACGGACTTGCCAGAGTTAATCCGGCCTTCCACGATTTTTTCAAGCCCGATAAACGCACCACCGCAAATAAACAGGATATTGGAGGTGTCGATCTGGATAAACTCCTGGTGCGGATGCTTCCGTCCACCCTGCGGGGGAACATTGGCCACCGTGCCTTCGATCATCTTCAACAACGCCTGTTGCACGCCTTCTCCGGAAACATCACGGGTGATGCTGGGATTTTCGGACTTGCGGGCAATTTTATCGATTTCGTCAATGTACACAATGCCACGCTCTGCCTTGGCCGCGTCATAATCGGCGGCCTGGTACAAGCGCAACAGAATGTTCTCAACGTCATCGCCCACGTAACCGGCCTCGGTCAGGGTGGTAGCGTCGGCCACGGCGAAAGGCACTTCCAGGAACTTGGCCAAAGTCTGGGCCAGCAGGGTTTTCCCGGAACCGGTGGGGCCAATCAGCAAGATATTGCTCTTCTGAATCTCCACCAGATCCTTCTTGTCCTCTTTCTCTTTGTTGGACAAGTTGTGGTTGACCCGCTTGTAGTGGTTGTACACCGCTACGGACAAAACCCGTTTGGCGTCTTCCTGACCCACGATGTGGTCATCCAGGAAGCCCTTGATTTCCTGCGGCTTGGGCACCTTCGAAATCTCCGGCAAAGTGGTGCTTTTTTCACCCTCTTCGGCCTCAAAGAATTCCTCGTCGAGAATCTCGTTGCAGAGATCCACGCACTCATCACAAATGTAGACTTCAGGCCCTGCAATGAGTTTTTTAACCTGATCCTGACTTTTACCGCAAAAAGAACATTTTAAGCGGCTATCTTCATGCTTGGCCATGTCTAGCCCTCCAGATTGAGTCTGCATGAACCCCTTCCTGTGGGTAGCAGGAAGCGAAAGTCCACCATTCCATCTTCATTATAATACTATTTATTGCTGCTGGCTTCCTCGGCCTTGGTAATAACCTTGTCTACCATACCGTAAGCCACCCCTTCTTCGGCGGACATGATGTAGTCACGGTCGGTATCCCGTTCGATTTTCTTGATCGACTGACCTGTATTGCTGGCCAGAATTTCGTTCAGGTTTTTCTTCATCCGGTTGATTTCGGCAGCCTGAATTTCAATATCGGTCGCCTGACCCTGAGCGCCACCCAAAGGCTGGTGAATCAGGATGCGAGAGTTGGGCAGAGCCATCCGTTTGCCGGGCGTACCAGAGGACAGCAAGAATGCGCCCATGCTCGCGGCCTGACCCAGGCAAATGGTGGCCACATCAGCGCGAATGTGCTTCATGGTGTCGTAAATGGCAAAACCGGCCGTCACTGAGCCGCCCGGGCTGTTGATGTACAGCATAATATCTTTTTCAGGGTTCTCGGAATCCAGCAACAGCAGCTGCGCCACAATGAGGTTGGCGACCATATCATCGATGGGCGTACCCAGGAAGATGATCCGCTCTCTCAGCAGGCGGGAAAAAATATCAAATGAACGCTCTCCACGACTGGATTGCTCGATAACAACCGGCATATACGCTTGAGGATCGCCGTTCGGTACATACAGCATCTGTGTTGCCTCTTTCACTTCAGCACAAACAGGATATTTCGGTTTTCTGGACCTTAGTTTATTTTAGACGATCCTCCCAAGGGATGGAAGGATCGTCTATGGTTTATAAGTCTAAACTTCAGCGTCTAAAACGTCAAACTCTTCGCCTTCAATAGCGGCGGCCACTTCAGTACCTTCAGGCTTGTCAGAGCTGACTTTCTGCTGCTCCACCTGCTCTTCAGGGACATAATTGAACTCGGCCCGCTCCACCAGATAATCCACGATTTTCTGGCTGAGGATTTGATCGGACAGGGCTTGAGCGGCGGCAAAGTTGTTGCCCAACTGACGCATCACCTGCTTCTCTTCCATTCCCCGCATGGCGGCCATTTGGCTAACCATCGCCGAGAACTCCTCTTCATTAACCTGCATGCCTTCCTGCTTGGCAATGGCCCCGAAGATCAGGCTGGTTTTAATCCGCTTGCTGGCTTCGTTGCGCAGATTCTGCCAGGTGCTTTCATGCCCCTCGGAATCCAGAAACTTTTCCCAGGACAAGCCTTGGCTTTTCAGGCGCTGCTGCACTTCGTCCATCAGCAACTTGGCTTCCCGATTGACCATGCTGTCGGGGATCTCAACCGTGGACTTCTCCAACAGGTAATCCACCACCGCTTTTTGCTTGCGGAAGGTGTTTTCCTGATCTTCACTTTGCTTCAACAGATTGCGAACTTCTTCCTTCATCTGCTCAACCGTTTCAAAAGGACCCACTTTTTTGGCCACTTCATCGGTCAGGTCAGGCACCACTTTTTTGGAAATATCGTTGATTTTCACCTTGAACTCAGCCGGTTTACCAGCTAGGGTGGCATCGTGGTAGCCTTCCGGGAAGGTCACGTTAATGCTGAATTCTTCAGCGATTTTGTGGCCCACCAGCTGGTCGGCAAAGCCTTCGATGAAGTTGTTATCGGCCAAATCCAGACGGTAATTTTTAGCGGAACCACCCTTGATGGCCTCACCGTTCACCGAGCCGTTAAAGTCGATGTTTACGATGTCGGTCTTCTCGGAGGGACGATCCACCACAGATTCCAGCGTGGTCAAACGTTCTACGATAGAGGCCAGCTCTTTTTCTTCAGCATCGGCAGGCAACTTGTACTCGGCCACATCCAGCTTCAGAGCGGTTAAATCAGGCAACTGGGCTTCCGGACGAAGTTCCACGGTGGCCTTCACAGCGATGCCTTCGCCCAGGTCAAATTTCAGATTTTCAATTTGAGGCGGGGCCACGATATCCAGCTGATGCTCGCTGATGGCGTCGGCAAACAAGTGGGGGAACAGGCGATCCATGGCCTCTTGCTTAATGCGATCCACGCCCACGGTTTTCTCCACGATGGAACGAGGAGCCTTGCCCCGGCGAAAACCGGGGATATTCAGACGCTGACCCAGACGTTTCCAGGCCTTGTTGTATTCCTGGTTGGCTTGCTCGGCGGGAATTTCCAGGTTAATTTTCGCCAAGTTTTGTTCTTCTTTTAAGACTTCTACTTTCATGCGTCTGCCTTAGCCCATTCCTTCAAAATACTGTAAACGGCATTTAAATCGCTAAAGAGACTCAGTTCTCTCAGCGATTTTGCACCAACCCCTTGTACGGAACGCTCTGATGCGGAGCTTTTCAATTTACCTAGCAACTTGATATTCTGCAACTTGCTTGTGTTTTCCGGGGTAAAAATTAGCGGGAGACGAGATTCGAACTCGCGACATCTTCCTTGGCAAGGAAGCATTCTACCACTGAATTACTCCCGCATTTACCGGAAAACTTGAGGATGAAATAGATTCTAGGTAAACCGCTCCAGAATTGCAACAGGGGATTTGATAATTTTTTACCTCAAATATTTGGAACACGCAAACGCAAGCTGAAGCGTGGGCTAGGATTGGCTCAAAACCGAAAAGGTGGCCTGGGGGGCCAGGCGTTTCAAGGTCTGGGCTATCAGGGCGCTGAAAGAATAGTCTGGCGCGGCAGGCTCCACCATGGTGACAGCTTGAATACCCGCCACCGGCTCATGGGCTGCGGCCATTCGCACCATGACATCCTGTAACGGAGAAATGGTGTTATTGGGCGCCGGAACCGTCAGGACACAGCCCTCAAACTGCTTTTTGTCGCTGGTTTGCACCGATAACCCGGCCCAGGTTTTTCGGTTGGGGTTGGGGAGGTATGACTGTAAAGCCGCCCGCCACGCAGGCCGAAAGCGAGCATCGGCGGGTTCCGTAATATCCAGACGTGGTGATTGAAACCAGTTTTTTTGCCCGGAAGCATAGTGATAACTATTGGGCAGGTACGCGCCAGCCGTTTTGGTATCGACCTCCCCGCGCTTCATATCCACCACGTGGATGGGCAGATCCGGATTTCCAGCCTCCAGCAGCGCCTGTCGACAGGAGCCGCAAGGTCGCAAGCTCTGAATCATCATCTGAATGCCAGACTCTCCGTGGGCCCTGGCATTCAGCAGCGCAAAAACCTCCGCATGCACCGTCTCGTTGGGCAGCCCGCCTTTCAATTCCAGGTTGGCCCCCAGATAAGCCTTGCCGCTGTTCCCAATGGCAATGGCCCCAACCGGCATTTTGGAAACCTCGGGGCGAGCCAGCTTTTGAGCCAAAGCCAAACCGGATTGATAGGTCTTGACGCTCTCCGGACTGGCAGGGTCAAACACCGGCAGATCGCTGAGGACGGTGGGGAATTTGGCCTGCTGCAAAAGCAACTGGATATCCAAACTTCCGGCAAAGCGAAGGGCTGGCTTGCGCTGCAACGAACCCGGATGGGCCAATCCTGACGCCACCGACAACGCGGGCCGTTTGGACCTATCCATGGAGCGAACAGCCTGCCCGGAACGCACAGCCGGACTCAAATAAGGCATATTAATCCCCACGGAAAACCCTCCTCAAAATCTAAAAACCTGAAACCCGATACACTCGCAAAAACTAAAGTCTATTTGCGCTACAGCTTACAAGAAACAACCCGCAAAGCAAGCCTTCCCTCTCCTGTTCCCACCCATTACCCGCAAAGCGTCCCCGTTTCGTTATACGGAGATCATCTCCATCTTGCGTTCGGCCATTTCCAGCACCCGCACCACATGGTAGCCGTTCATACCATTGGTTTTGGGGTCGTAGCCGTGCCGAATGCAATTGATGAAGTGCTGGCACTCCAGCTTGAGGGGCTCAATATCCAGATAATCCGGAAACTCCTCAATGGGACTACTGACATCGTCCTTGTTAAAGATGTGCAACTTGTTTTCGCCCAACGTATCATCAATCATGGCGGCGCGCTCGGTGCCCCGAACCACCAGCTTGACCTGCTTGATGGGATGCACCCAGCTAATGTGAATATGCCCGGCTACATCATTGGGAAAAACCATATCGATATGCGCATCGTCCACCAAACCATCTTCCCGGTTCTGATAGCCAATGACTGAGACAATATCCTCAGGCTCCTGATCCATCAGGTAAGACATCATGGACACGTCATGCGGGGCCAAGTCCCAAATAACGCTTTTATCGGGCCGAAACTTATTCGTATTCAGGCGATCGCTTGAAATATTCTTAATTTGCCCCAGATAACCTTCCCGGATGAGCTGCCTCAGACGGTTGACTGCCGGATGATAGAGCAACAAATGGCCCACCATCAACACCTTATCCAGCTCACGGGCCAGTGCGTTCAGTTCCAGAGTTTGCTCGGAACTGGTGGCCACCGGTTTTTCCACGTACACGTGCTTGCCAGCCAGCAGGGCCTTCTTGGCCAGTTCATAGTGAGTAAAGCTGGGGGTGGCAATCACCACGCCATTGACCTGCGGATCGTTGAACACGTCATCAAAGCGATTGCTGGCCTGCACGTGCTTATACTGCTTCTGCAAGGCGTTGAGGGTTTCCGGATTCAGGTCACACACCCGATACAGAAAGCCCAGATTGTCAAAATTACGAACCAGATTTTTACCCCAATTGCCGCAACCGATGACGGCAATTTTTTCCTGCTGGGCATTGTCCATATCAAACAGTGGGGTCATAGGGGGCGTGTATTCCAAAGACTTAATTGACAGTCATAAAACACGAATGGTTTGCCTAAGATTGTTTTTAATAACGGCATTTTATAATTTGGGCTTACGCAGTGTTTGAGATTAGAATAAACCAAAAGGCGTCAACACGCCATCCAAAGCCCCGTCCCCGAATCCGAAAGCGCTGGATTACCTGATGAAATCCCTGAGAACCTTACCTGTCCAAACCCGCCGGGATGCCTGGGTGGAAATCAACCTGGGGGCTATTGAGGCCAACGCCCGGGCCATCCGCAAAGTGGTGCCCCCGTCAGTGGCCCTGATGGCGGTGGTCAAGGCGGATGCCTACGGCCACGGCTCGGCCATGGTGTTAAACACACTGGGGGCCTCCGGGGTGAGTATGGCCGGGGTGGCCTCCATGGATGAGGCCATCCACATCCGGGAATCCGGTATTAAACTGCCCATTCTGGTGATTGGGGTGGTGCCGGACTGGTCGGTGCAGTACGCCAGCGATTACGATATCCAGCTCACCATTTTCGCCCCGCACCACGTGGAAAGCCTGCGCAAAGCCTATCAGCAGGATAAAAAGCCCTTTAAAGTGCATATCAAGGTGGATACCGGCATGCACCGCATTGGCATTGGCTGGGAAAAGGCCCTGAACTTCATCCGGGAGTGCCAGACCCTGCCCTTTTTGCAAGTGGAAGGCGTTTTTACCCATCTGGCCGACAGCCATGATGAGGCTTTGACCCAGCCCCAACTGGCACGCTGGCACACCCTGTGCCAGCAACTCGACCCCCTGCCCCGCTTTGTGCATATCGCCAACTCCGGACACGCCCTGAACCCTGCCGCGTGGGAAGCCCAGACTCCCAACACTCTGGCCCGATTGGGCATTGCCTTTTTTGGGTACGGAAATCACCCTCAGCAGGAGGGCATCAAACTGCAACCAGCCATGAGCCTGAAAGCCCGGATTATTCACGTGCAAACCGTTGGCCCTAATACCGGGGTCAGCTACAGCCACACCTATCACACCCCAGCAGCAGGAGAAACCCGCATTGCCACAGTGCCCTTGGGCTACGCCGACGGGGTGCCCCGCATCTTGTCCGGGCGAATTCATGGGCTGATTGGGGGCAAGCAAGTGCCTCAGGTGGGCCGCATCACCATGGATCAGATGATGTTTGACGTGAGCGCCATTCCCGACGCACAGGTGGGCGATATCATCACCCTCATTGGCCGTAGCGATGCCCGCCAGCCCCAAACAGCCATTTGGCTGGACGATTGGGCAAGCAAAGCCAGTACCATTGAATACGAATTAATGTGCGCCCTGCGGGTGCGCCTGCCCAAAACCTACACCCGATAAGCGCTCTCTAGTAAGACTAGCAAAAGACTTGCGCAGAGTCCCTCACACAATCTTCCCGTTCTCGTCTATGATATCGGTATGCCCAGCCTGATTTTAAGACGACTACTGACCGGTTTCGTCACCCTGTTTGTGGTGATTAGCCTGACCTTTTTACTGCTGCGACTCATGCCGGGCGGCCCCTTTGATCAGGATCGCAAGCTGCCCCCGGCCATTCAGGCCAATATTGAGGCCCGCTACCATCTGAATAAGCCGCTGTGGCAGCAATACGGCATTTACATCGGCGGCATCCTGCGGGGAGATCTGGGCCCCTCCTTCAAATACAAGTCCCGCTCGGTCCGGGACATTGTGGGCGAGGCCACCCTGACCTCCACCAAACTGGGTCTGATGGCCCTGACGCTGGGGGTTTTGCTGGGAACCACCCTGGGCACCCTGGCCGGACTCAGTACCAGCCGCTTCTGGGATGGCCTGCTGACCCTGACGGGCGTGGCCAGTATTTCCACCCCCTTGTTCATCTTTGGGGGCTTTTTGGTGCTGCTCTTCTCGCTATCGCTGGGCTGGTTACCGGCCGCCACGCTGGAAAGCCCGAAGCATTACCTGCTACCGGTCTTAACGTTGTCCCTGACCCCCTTCTCGTATGCCTTTCTGCTGGTGCGTACCACCGTGCGAGAAGTGCGCTCTCAGCAGTACGTTCTCATCAAGCGCAGTCAGGGCTTGGCAGAAAGCACCATTGCCCTGCGTCACATCCTGAGAAATTCTCTTATCCCGCTGGTGTCCATTTTAGGCCCCATAGCCGCCGCCATTATCACCGGCTCCTTTGCCGTGGAATACATTTTTGCCATTCCCGGGCTGGGCAAACACTTTGTGACCGCCGTCAGCAACCGGGATTACACACTGGTAATGGGCATTACCATTATTTACGGGCTGGCCCTCATTCTATTTAACACCCTGACCGATATCGTCTACGGGCTTCTGGATCCCCGCCTGCGAGAGGAAGCCAAGCGATGAACCACAGCCTGACCGCCGCAAGCCTGAACGTCCCAGAACGGAACGCTTCGAGCCCATCCAACCGGAGAAAAGCAAAGCCGCCATGGCTCAAAGCGCCCAAACCATTCTGGAGTGGCTTATTTTTGGGACTAATTGGACTACTGGCCTTACTCGGCCCCCTGCTGGGTCCCGATCCCACGGCCATTATGCCGGACTTGCCCACGGCCCCGCCATGGCCGCTGGCTGGAAATGTGATGGGCCACTGGTTTGGTACCGACGATCTGGGCCGGGACTTGCTCAGCCGCACGGCGGTGGGGGCTCGCATTTCCCTGCTGATTGGCTTATCCACCGCTGTGGTGGCCGTCATTATTGGCACCCTGTACGGCACGGTTTCTGCCCTGTGCGAAGGCAAAACCGATACGCTGATGATGCGCATCATTGATATTCTGTACGCCCTGCCCTCCCTGATGGTGGTCATCCTGTTCAGCGTGTTTCTGGGCCGGGGGCTGGTCAGTCTGGTGCTGGCCCTGTCCCTGTTCAGTTGGCCGGATACCGCCCGCATCATTCGGGGGCAAATTCTCAGCCTGAAGCGGGAAGAGTTTGTGGAGGCCTTTCACAGCATTGGGGGCAGTGCCCCGCTGCTCATCTGGAAGCATTTTATCCCCAACACCCTGGGCCTGATTATTTTGACCGCCACCATCACCGTGCCTCGGGCCGTCCTCACCGAGTCCACCCTGAGTTTTATCGGCCTGGGCGTGGAGCCCCCCTTAAGCAGCTGGGGGACTTTGGCGGGAGAAGGCTGGCAACTGGTGCGGGTGGCCCCGCACATGCTGTTTTTCCCGGCCCTCTTTATTTTTACCACCATGATCGCCCTGAACCTGCTGGGCGATGGCTTGCGGGAATACTTCAACCCCAAAAAGGAAAACTGACCCGTAAAAAACGCAAACGCCCCGGATTGACACCCGGAGCGTTTACAAGTCATGAGGGGTCACCGAAAGACGGGCGGTTACTTCGTCTCGGTTACCGTCAAAATGTGCCAGCCAAACTGGGTTTGCACCGGCTCGGACAATTCACCCACCGGCAGTTCAAAGGCCACTTTATCGAACTGAGGCACCATGCGGCCCCGGCCAAAAAAGCCTAAATCTCCACCTTGAGCGCCTGAGGGGCACTTGGAGACCCGCTTGGCCACTTCGGCAAAGGTCTTGCCTTCCAAAATTTCCTGACGGCACTGTTCGGCTTCTTCCCGGGTGCCCACCAACAAGTGGCTGGCCCGAACTTCCAACGCAGAGGTATTGCTCATGGATGCATTCCTTTTTCCCGATTTGGGCTTTCTGATAAAAATATTGAACAGGTTGAACATTCAGGGATTCCTTTCAACAGGTTCCCCCAAACTATTCCTTACTCCCGCCCGCAAGTCAAGGGCTACCCGCGGCACCGTCCAGACTGGCCCCTCCGAGGAAGCCTTTCGGCGTTTCATTCCCCGTGGCAAATTTCACAATCCGCTCGGCCACCTGCTTCCGCTCACTGTCCAGCAAAATCACGTGATCCGATTTTTCCAGCCACAGCACCTCTTTTTGCGGAGAGGCCAGCCGTTCCATCAGGATTTTGGCCCCCGTGGCGCACACCACCCGGTCCCCGGTGGATTGCACAATCAGGGTAGGCCGATTCACGGCCTCCAGCTCCCCGTCCACCACCTGAATCAACTCCAGGGCGCTGCGCACCGCCGGGATATTAAACGTCTTGAAGTAAGCGGCCTCCAGGGCCAAGGCCTGCATTTCCCGATCCCGGATGGGCAGCCGCCAGCGGGGCACGTGCCGGATGATCCCCCCCAGGGCCCGCACGTAGCGCTCCGGCTGAAGCAGATAGTACCATTCCATTCGTACCTTGAGAAAGGGGCTGAGCAAGACCAGCTGATGGATGCGCTCTGTTTGCTGATACCGGGCGGCCAAGTGCAGGGCCAGCAGGCATCCGGTGGAAAAACCCACCAAGGAGACCCGATCATGCGCTTGCAATAGGCGCTGATACTGTTCCTCCGACCGCTGATACCACTGCTGCCAAGTGGAAGCGGGCATGCGGGGGGCCGGTTGATCGTGGCCCGGATAGTTAAACCCGGCGACCCCATAGCCTTGCTGCAGCAACTGCTCGGCCAGCGGGCGCATTTCATATACCCCACCGCCCAACCCATGCAGAAACAAAAAAGCCTCCGGACTGCCTTGGGCCGGTTGCAAGTAAAACGGTTCATTGTTCAGCACGATACGACCCAAAGCCGGAACTCCCAGAGGTTACAAACGAAAATGCCGCCAAAATCTCAGCGAATTGTGCCTTTCAACCCAAGCCCCTTGAAGGCATAACCCAAAAAGGCACAACCCAAATGACTCCCTCCTAGTGTACCCCATCCCACTGAACAAAATGCTTTACTGACAGCCTGAACCAACGTCTGGTGAATTGTCGCCACTCTCGCTTTTCTGGCTGTCCAGAATCAATTCCAGAATCTCCCGCACCGCGCCGCCGCCCCCGTTATAGCGGGAGACAAAATGGGCCATTGCCAACACCTCCCGGGCGGCATCCGCCGGGCAAGCGGCAAAACCCACCTGCTCCATACAGGGCATATCCGGCAAGTCGTCTCCCACGTAGGCCACCTGTTCAAAACCCAGGCCCAAATCGCTGACCAGTTGCTGCAAGGCGGGCAACTTGGTTTTGGTCTTTTGAATGAGGTGCTGAATGCCCAACTCCTCGGCCCGACGGGTGACCATGATCGACTCCCGGGCGGTGATGATGCCAAATTGCAGCCCGTGTCGGATCCCCAGAGAGATGCCCAGCCCGTCTTTGACGTTAAAGCTTTTAATCTCATCCCCGGCGGAGGTGTAGCTGATCTTGCCATCGGTCAATACGCCGTCCACATCCATCACCACCAGCCGAATGCGACCGGCTTGCGCTCGCAACGTATCAGAACGGTCAGGGAGGGTGGTCATGTTTGCAATCATCCAAACGGATTATGGGCGGATTATGGGGTCAGTTACGTGGTCGTTTGAGCGGACGCAAGATTTCATGGGCAGGGGCGTTTAAAGAATCATTCCCCGATTTAGCCTGTTTATTATGAGCGTTATTGGGCCGTCCGGCTCACACCACAGGGTATTGTACGCAAGCGGCCCAACGGTCGCAAGATTCAGGCAGCCCGGTTTAAATACCATATCACAGTCAGTGCGCTTCCAAGGCCGCCACCCCCGAGACGCCAGCGACATTCAGACCTGCAACGACTTCTACAGCGCCAAACCCATCCCCTGGCTGACCCGGTATTTTCAGGGGGGCATGCAATTCGTGAGTGCAAGGTTTCTGAATTTTCAGGGGGGCATGCAATTCGTGAGTGCAAGGTTTCTGAATTTCCACTGCGCCATCCCAGCGGCAGAAATCAATCGCCTGCAGGCCATCCAGCAGCAAGGGGGCGCTACCATGCTGGCCCTCAATCACTCCAGTCTGGCGGACTCTTTCAGCATTCAGGCACTGGCTTACCAGGCCAGACTGACTCCCGTCACCATGGCCGCCCTGAAAAACTTCGATCGAAAAATCGCCAACATCCCCTACCAAATTATTTGGCCCATTGCCAGACGTCTGGGGTACTTTTCCGTCAACCGAGGCAACCAAAGTATCCAGAAAAGCACGGATCATGTGCAAGAAATATTGGGCAAGGGCAAGAACCCGTTACTTATCTTCCCGGAAGGGCGCATTAGCTGGCAAAATAATCAGGTGGGCGCCTGCCAGACTGGAGCCCTTCGACTGGCCCTGCAAACCAGCCAAAATAAAGGACAAACCGTTCGTATCCTCCCGGTTGGGATTGGCTACCGCTATTTGCCACAAGCCAAGGGTCAAGTGCTCAAACTGCTGACCCAAAATGAGAAAAAATGCTTCAAGGGCCAGCCCCCCCAATACCTACCAACCGATTGAGCGACGGATTACGCACCTGTTAAACACCGTACTGGAAAGCCAGGAACAAACCTACCAGCTGGGTTGGCAAGCCCACCGGCCCTGGCATCAACGGTTGGGATACATCCAGCAAGCGGCCATCCAAAAACTGAGTGTGAAGTATAAACTGCCTTTCCCCCCAGAAAAACATGCCACCCAACAGATGCGTCACTTGTTCAAGGCCATCAATCAGGGACAAATTGAATTAAGGCCGCCAACAGGCTGGGCCAGACTCAACCCATGGTCCAAAGCTCGTCAAACTTATCAGCAAGCCCGACAGGAAACCCAGTCAGACATTCAAACCCTTGGAGACCTGGAAATCCTTCTGAGCCTTGAATCTCCGGCGCAACTGGAAAACGATATCAGTCAGCAAATGGAAGCGTTAATCAAGCTGTTTTGCCTGATCCACGGAAAACGTCCCAGTATTTTAAGCATTGTGCGCAACTGTAAAGCCCAAATGCAGGTAGGGGAGCCTATCGTGGTGAGCCCCTCAGCGCTGAATCAGGGTCAGTCTTTGATTACGCAAGCTAACCAATTGACAGCCCGACTGCAACAGGAATTACAAAAAACCGTGGATGAGGCCCGAAGCCATAGTTTCAGTGACAGCCCCAACCCGGTATAATAAAAGTGGTAGCCGGGTAAACATCAGGACAGTCACACGCAAGCGTTCGTAAACACTGTTTGTGGGCTCGGCATTGCGATTCGGTTAGGGCCATAAGTCAAGGGCCGGGGTTGATAAGACGAAGGGGCGGCATTCCAAATGAAAAAAAATGTACTGGTCATGATTTTAGCCGGGGGAGAAGGCAAACGTCTTTACCCGTTGACGCTGGATCGGGCCAAACCGGCGGTACCCTTTGGCGGCAAGTACCGCATTATCGACTTTGTACTGAACAACTTTATCAACTCCGAATATTACAAAATCAAGATCCTGACCCAGTTCAAGTCTGACTCCCTGAACCGCCACGTGGCCCGCTGCTGGCCCATGCCCCCCTTTCTGAACCAATTTGTGGATCTGGTACCGGCTCAAATGCGCCTGGGACAGGAGTGGTACCGGGGCACCGCCGATGCCATCTACCAGAACCTGAACATCATTGAAGACGAAAATCCTTCGCTGGTGGCCGTCTTTGGCGGCGATCACGTCTACAAGATGGACGTGAGCCAGATGGTGGATTACCACAAAATGCAAGCCGCCGATCTCAGCATTGCCGCCATCCCAGTACCCATCAGCCAGGCCAGCGAGTTTGGCATTATCGAAGTGGACAGCATGTTTCGGGTCACCGGCTGGCAGGAGAAACCCAGGCACAACATCAGGGAAATTCCCGGTCGGCCCGGTTGGGCCTTGGCCTCCATGGGCAATTACATCTTCAATCGCACCGTGCTGGTGGAAGAACTGTTACTGGACGCCGCCAATGAGCAGTCCGCCCACGACTTTGGCAAAAACGTGATTGCCGATATGATTCAAAAAGGGCGTCGGGTCTTTGTGTACGACTTTGCCACCAATACCGTGCCGGCTCAAAGCCCCATTGAACAGGGCTACTGGCGGGATGTTGGCACCATTGACGCCTACTGGGAAGCCAACATGGACTTGGTCACCCCATCTCCCATCTTCAATTTGTACAACCGGGAGTGGCCCATTAAAACCTTCTCCTACCAAGCGCCCCCGGCCAAGTACGTGTTCGATCAGGAAGAGCGACGGGGCTTCGCCACGGATTCCATTGTGGCCGATGGCTGCATCATCAGTGGGGGACGCCTGATTCGCTGTGTACTGTCTCCCTTTTGCCGCATTAACAGCTACTCACTGGTGGAAGAGTCCATCCTGATGCATGGGGTGCATGTGGGCAGGCACGCCAAAATTCGCCGGGCCATTATTGATAAGGGGGTAGAGATCCCCCCCCACAGCCGCATTGGCTATGACCGGGCCGAAGACGAGGCCCGGGGCTTCTTCGTATCCGAAGGCGGGGTGACCGTGGTGCCCAAAGGGGCCATTCTCTCTTCCCAACCGGAACCCGTGGAAGTACGCAGCCTGTAAGCCCCAGAAATCGCTTGCATCTTCCTTGTCTTTACAATAAAACAGAACCATAAACAAACACCATCCGGCGATGCGCCTTGTGCCTTTCGCAGGGGTTTTTAAATTTTATTTTTTTCAAGTGGCTCTATTTCAAGTGGGAATTTAAACAAAAAATTTAGACAGGGAAAGAGGAGACTAGTGAATGTCCACCATTTACGTGCGCACGTCCCAGGGGATGGCCATGCCAATTACCTTTCCGGCGGCCAAATCCAAAGCGAAACATGCACCAGATGTCAAAGCAAACCAGACCGAGAGAAACCCGTTTCTGTCTCCCCCAAGCCGGTCCGCATCTGCCGAGCGCCTGCAAGAAACACCGCCGCAATCACCTGCAAAACAACCCGCCACCGCCCATCACTTCGCCGGGCATCTGCTCAACCGCAAAGCGGTTCAGTCCATACGTTTTCAGGGCTGGGGCAAAGCCGGACAGGAACTGCCGGTCGTGAACCTGGAAGACTTTACCGGCGGCAATGCGGCCAAGCGGGCCGCCTTTGTACAAAAAATGGGCGATAGCCTGTCCCGTTTTGGCTTTGTATCCATCAGCGGCCACTCCGTCCCATCCACCCTGGTCAAAAACTACTACCACACCATCCCCAAAGTCTTCAGCTTGCCCATGCCGGTGAAAACGCAGTACGTTCGGTCGGATCTGGGTCGCAGCAGAGGGTATTATGAGTTGGGCCAAGAGACCAAATCCGTCTATGAGGGTGGCCCCCGGATGGCCGACAAAAAAGAAAACTGGCACAGCGGCGCGCCGGACACCCTGAATGTTTTCCCAGCGGAAGGCCCTCGCAGTTTCCCCCGGCAAAACGCCCTCCTGTTTAACAATATGGAAAAAACCGCTTTACTACTGGCAGAGGCTTTGGGCGAGTATCTGGACAGCATGGGACTGAACGATCGGGGCTATCTCAAGTCCACCCTGGTGGATCATCGGCAACGACCCATCGGCAACCACCTCATGCGCAGCATTCATTATCCCGCCGTGCCCGAAAAAGAACGAGGCAGCGCCCAGCCGGGGCAGCCGGTCATTCGGGCCGGTCAGCACTTTGATATGAACCTGTTCACCCTGTTGCCGGAGGCTACGGAGGCCGGATTACAGATCATGCCCCGGGAAAATGGCCAGGAAACCGGCCAATGGCTGCCCATCCACAGCCAGGCTGGCACCCTGATTATGAACGTGGGCGATATGTTGTCCTTTATTACCGGGGGCAGCATTAATGAGCAGGGACGCATTGTCAAACACGGGACCATTCCGTCCATTCGCCATCAGGTGGTGGGAGATGAAAGCACGCTGGACAAGCCACGATACTCCATTCCGTTTTTTGTGACGCCGCATTATGATAAACCCCTGCGCAATCTCAAAACCGGCGAGGAAATTCCCACCGTGGAATTCTCGTATCGACGGTTGAACGGGCACGGTAGCCTCAGCAACGCCTCACTGGGCGACTTCCGACAAAACGTCGCCCCCATGCTCCGTCCGCTGGAATAGCGGAATCCAACTGTTTTCAAAATTGAAAAACGGGAATAAGAACCGGTACCAACCACTTAAAAAAACGCTCAGGCCATACCACCTGAGCGTTTTTCATTGGCAATTTTCTACAAGTTAACGGATGAAGCCCAACTTCCGCAGGAACCACATCATGGGATCATAATACCGATCCACCACCCGTTCTTTCAGCGGAATAATGGCGTTATCGGTAATGCGGATCTCTTCCGGACAGACTTCCGTACAGCACTTGGTAATGTTGCACAGACCAATGCCCGCCTTTTCCTTGATGAAGGGAATTCGATCGGCCCGATCCATGGGGTGCATTTCCAGACTGGCCAAACGAATCATCCAGCGAGGCCCATAGAACTGATCCTTCTGGTTATGATTCCGCAGTACGTGGCAAACATCCTGACACAGGAAGCATTCGATACACTTGCGGAACTCCTGCGGGCGATCCACATCGTTCTGGAAGTAGCGCCAATCCTTGGCGTTTTCATCCGGGGGGGTGAAGGGCTGAATGGTCTTGTTCACCTCGTAGTTCCAGGACACGTCGGTGACCAAATCCCGAATCAGGGGGAAGGTTTTCAGGGGCTGTACCATGATGGGCTGACTGAGATCCAGGTGATCCAGCCGGGTTTTGCACATCAGGCTGGGCTTCCCGTTCACTTCGGCGCTGCAAGAGCCACATTTGGCCGCCTTGCAATTCCAGCGAACGGCCAAATCAGGACTTTGAAAGCCCTGAATGTAGTGCATGGCATCCAGTACCACCATGCCGGACTCTACCGGCACCTGATAGTCCTGAACCTGCCCACCTTGAGCATCTCCTCGGAAGACCCGAAAAGTAGCCGTTTTGGCCTGCCCATTACTGGTGGACGTCTGATGAGTCGCTGACTGGGCCATTACTTTTTCTCCTCCTCAAAGAGCTTCTTCAGTTCAGGGGGCATTTCCGGCGTGGCCTCGGTGCGATATTGCATGCTGCCGTCCTCTCCCTTGCGGATGAGGGCGTTAACATTGGCCAGTTTTTCATCGTAATTGGGGAAATCCACACGGGTGTGGCCGCCACGGCTTTCACGACGCTCCAGCGCGCATTTGGCCACCGCTTTGGAAACCACGATCATGTTCTTCAGATCCTGGGCCAAGTGCCAGCCGGGGTTGAACTGAATCGAGCCTTCCACGGAGACCTTGGCCACCCGCTGCTCAATGGCATCCAATTCTACCAGGGCTTTCTGTAGATCTTCTTCCGTGCGCATAATGCCCACCTTATGCTGCATCACTTCTTGCAGATCACGGTGAACTTCATAAGGGCCTTCACCGGTGCGTTCAAACGGCGCCAGCAATTCCTGAGCGGCGGCTTTCACCTGCGCTTCATCAGCCTTGGGCGTTCCTTCCACGGACTTAGCGAACTCCACGGCACCGAGACCGGCCAAACGGCCAAACACCACCAGATCCGACAGGGAGTTGCCACCCAACCGGTTGGCCCCGTGCAGACCCGCGGCGCATTCGCCCGCGGCGAACAAGCCGGGCACAGCGGTCATTTGGGTTTCAGGATTCACCCGAATGCCGCCCATGGTGTAGTGCATGGTGGGGCCCACTTCCATGGGCTGCTTGGTAATGTCCACATCGGCCAGCTCTTTGAACTGGTGGTACATGCTGGGCAACTTACGCTTGATGCGGTCGGCGTCCTGATAGCTGATATCCAGGAACACGCCACCGTGTGGGCTTCCACGACCGGCCTGTACTTCGTAGTAAATGGCCTTGGCCACGTTATCCCGGGTGGACAGTTCGGGTGGACGACGGGCATCGGTTTGCTCGTTGGCCAACGTGGCCTTCACCCAGCGCTCGCACTCTTCCTCGGTTTCGGCAAAGGTGTGCTTGGTCTCTGGAGGCAGGTAGTCAAACATAAAGCGCTTGCCATCCTTGTTCCGCAGAATACCGCCTTCGCCGCGAACCCCTTCGGTGACCAGAATACCCCGGACGCCAGGCGGCCAGACCATCCCGGTGGGGTGGAACTGAATGAACTCCATATCCAGCAGATCGGCGCCGGCGTCATAGGCCAGTGTCTGGCCGTCGCCGGTGTATTCCCAGGAGTTGGAAGTGATTTTCCAGGCTTTGCCAGTCCCGCCAGTGGCCAGAATGACCGCCTTGGCGTTGAACACCACAAAGCGGCCGCTTTCACGCCAGTAGCCAAAGGCACCGTTGACCCGGCCATCGCCATCTTTTAGCAACTGGCTGACGGTGCATTCCATGTACACATCAATGCCGGAGTGAACGCCCTTGTCTTGCAGGGTGCGAATCATTTCCAAACCGGTACGGTCACCCACGTGGGCCAGACGCTTGTAGGTGTGTCCCCCAAAAGCCCGCTGGCTGATTTTGCCATCCTTGGTACGATCGAACACAGCGCCCCATTGCTGCAACTCGTTGATGCGATCGGGGGCTTGCTTGGCGTGCAGCTCAGCCATACGCCAATTGTTCATGAACTTGCCACCCTTCATGGTGTCCTTGAAGTGGGTTTGCCAGCCATCTTGCGGATCAACGTTCCCCAGTGCGGCGGCGGCACCCCCTTCAGCCATTACGGTGTGGGCTTTGCCCAACAGGGACTTGCAGACCAGTCCCACGGACAAGCCTTGGGCCGATACTTCAATTGCGGCACGCAGACCGGCACCACCGGCCCCAATGACCAGCACGTCGTGCGTGTGTGTTTCATAAGTCACGCTCATCTAGAACATACCTTTCCAAGAAAATTCAAAAATCCGGTCAAAGTTGGCCGGAATGATACCACGGGACAATGCGGTTAAATAAATGTCCGCCACAATCACAAAGCCCAAGCTAATCCAGCCAAACAGACCGTGCTTGGCGTTCAGGATGCTCTGGCGCTGGAAAGCGTGGCCACGGGCCTCGTTGATGGGACAAGAAGAGAAGCAGTCGATCTGCCCACCGAGAATATGCCGCCAGGAGTGGCAACTAAACACGTACAGGGACAGCAAGACCACATCCAGCGTGATGATCAGACTCCCCACACCCAGCCGCAGGCCAGTAAAGCCGGGGCTGAAGTAGGAGCAAATCACGTCAATGGAGTGCAGGCCAATGAAAGCCGCCGCCAGATAGAAAAAGTAGCGGTGCAAGTTCATCAGCACCATGGGCAACGCTTTTTCGCCCATGTACTTTTTGCCACTGCCCAACAGGGCAATCAGGGGACTTTTGGGGTTCACATCCACGGCGCAGGCAGCCGGGGCCGTGAATAAGGAACGGTAGTAGACCCGGCGGTAGAAATAGCAGGTGGCCCGGAAACCGGCAGGCACCCACAAAATGAACAAGGCCGGAGACAAAATCCAGCCCATATTGCCATTGCCAGGAACTTTTTCCAGAAAGGGAAGGTGCAAGCCGAACATTTCAGCCCAATGCGGCAAATACGGCGTGTAGAGGGGAGAGATATAGTGAGTGCCGGGGAATTGGCTGGGGTCATTTTGCAATGCCCGGAAAGTCGCGTAAATAATAAAAACGACCAGAGCCAGACCGGCCAGTATGGGCTCAACTTGCCACCCATCGACGCGATCGGTCCCCTGATTTCTCGTTGCAGTTGTAGCCACGCTTCAAAGTTCCTATAATTTAATAATCAGTTGAGTGCGAGAAGAATCGCACAGGATGCAACCTTTAGCTCCATATTATGCGAAGACTAAACAGGCTTCTGTGATTTCTCTCAAAGAAAGCTGGAAAAGAGACTCGAAAACAAACAGCTATTGAACTGGCTTGCCAGGCAAATTGGCCCCAATGCGCTCCAGCTCAAACAACACCTGCTCGTCGGTGGTGGCCGAAACAGCAATTTTCTGGAACGTCTCAGAATCCACGTTCATCTCCCGCAGCAGGCCACGATCCATGGGGCAAGGGTACTCCAGGTCGTATTGCTCAATCTCGCCAGCGGCTTCCAGCCGGGCCTTGTCAATCATCCGGGCCAGCCAGCCAATGCCACCCACCTGTAAATTGCCACTTCTTGGCTCCGCCATAATAGCCTCCTTATTACTCTTGTTTATCAAGTACACAAGACACTCCTCCTATCCTACCGAAAAGAAAACAAGCAATCTACGCCCGGCAGCTTGAAATTACACACTGCACAGTGACACCCGTTTGACCTATAATGACCCTATGTTCCGATTTTTGAAAAATCAAATCATCCCCGGACAGAGAGCGTTACAGGTTTCCAAGAACTTCAGCATCCCGCTGGACAGCTTTGCCACTACCGGCGAGCGGGACGCCATTCTGGCCTCCTCTGGCATGGGGAAATCCTACTTAACCGGGGTTTTACTGGAAGAAACCCTGGAAAATGGCTGTCTGGTGCTGGTCATTGACCCGGAAGGTGAGCATTTCACCCTGGCTGAACGCTACCCCATGCTGATTATTGGCGGAGAACACGGCAGCTTGCCGCTGGATGAAGAGGGTATCGATCTCTATATAGAAGCCATGCTGCAAAACCGACTGTCGGCGGTGTTCGATTTATCCGAGTATCTGGATGAAGAGCAACAGCATTTATACGGCCTGATTGTGGACTGCCTGTTTCAGGCGGAACAAAAGTACCGCACCAAAATTCGCCTGGTGGTGGAAGAAGCGCAGATTTACGCCCCCCAGCGCATGGCGGGCGGCAGCTCTCCGGCCAAACGGGGCAAAAAGAAAAGCATTGACCCGGTGCAGGCCTCCCAAAAAATTGCCAAGCGGGGCCGCAAACGGGCCATCGATAGCCTGTGGGCCACCCAGCGCCCTGCCAGCCTGAGTAAGGACATTTTGAGCCAGTGCAACCGCTTCTGGTTCGGGGGCATTCAGTCCGAGCAGGATTATAAGGCCATCAAGCCCTTTTTGAATGAAGCGGGTATTTCCTTTGCCGCCATTAAAGCCCTGAAACCCGGCGAGTTTTACTACTACGCCAAGGGCGAGACTCACATCCTGAAAGTTCGCAAGCGGCATTGCAAGCACGCCGGGGCCACCCCGGAAGCCGGGCAAACCTTTAGCGCCATGGCCGACGGGCAGATGGAAGACACCATGAAGGCCCTCATTCAGGAAATTAACAAGCGCACCGTGCAAAAGCGGGAAGAAGATTCGGAAATTGCCCGCCTGAAGCAGGTCATTCGAGAGCTGGAGCAGGAAAACAAAAAGCTGGCCAAAGATTTAGAAGAAGAGCGCATGGCCACCAAGGTCATTGAACGTCTGGGCTCTACCCCGGCTACCAGCAGTCCCAAACCGCTGCGCAAATCCCGCCTGGCCGATCTGGACAAACCGGGCCCGGAAAAGATTATTCTGGAAAGTTCCTAGGAGACCTGTCCCGTGCCCCTGTCCAATCGGGTCTGCTTTCTGGTCAACCTGCGGGATGCCCTGCGTTGCAGGCAATGCGACAAGGTGCCGCAAGGCCCAGAGGGCTATCATCAGGGCTTTGAGTACCATCACCGACTCCCCCGAAGTCTGGGCGGATCGGATGAAGTGGACAATATCGTGCTACTTTGCCACGCCTGTCATCAGGTAGGGCACAAGGCGCCAGCGTCTCACAGCGAGCGCTTGTGCGTTCTGGATCTCACTCCGCCAGCCTCCTTTTTATGCTGGCAATGCCAGAGCCGCCTGGAGAGCCGAAGCGTTGAAATGAACTGCGGCTGGTACCGTTGCCGTGCCTGCCAAACTCAGGTGCATCTCTACCAGCATTTTTACGGCGCTTTGGAATAGTCGCTCCGCCGTGTTGGTTGCCGAAACGCATGGCCTCCCGTACAATGAAAACCAACCTCAGTACACATCGCCGGGCGAGTGGCGAAATGGTAGACGCGCTAGTCTTAGGAACTAGTGGAGCAATCCGTGGGGGTTCGAGTCCCTTCTCGCCCACCATTCCATTCCAGTTTTTACCCACCACTCCTGATTTTATTTATTTTTCAGGGTTTCCAAAAAGATATCGGTCACATCGCCCAAGGCATTCAACGTCAGTTATACTGGCGTGAATAGTCAAAAACGCCCACCGTCTACACCCGTTCAACCACTATTCAGGGGCAGTGTGTTTTCCGTGTCTCAAGCCAGCCCGGCGGATCGGGTTTTGGCCCAAATCCCCCCGGCGGATCAGGTTATATTGGCCCATTTTTTCAAGAATTTTCTATTGTCTGGAGGAGAGCCTCTTGGCTTTACCTTGTTTGGCAATAAACCCATGACGCTTCACGCTCTATACCAATACGATGCTGGCACCAACACCGAGAAACCAATGCCCGACTTGCTTCAAAACACCTTGACATTCCTGAAGTACCAACCGCTGTTTGGTAATACCAATTTTGTATTCAAAAAAATAGTAAAGCCCTTCTACCACACACTGGAAAAAGATCCTGCCCTCTGCGATCTCATGATGCTCAATCGAACCGCATGTCTGGGCGTCATCGGTAAAAACCTGCCCCTGTTCCGGGCTCGCTTTGGGCCGAACGCAACGCCTCAAACCATATTAAAACTACTTGAGGCAACAGATAGCCCACGGGAGCTACTGGGTGATTGCATGCTATACGGTATTTTATTCGGTTTTGGCACCGCCAACAGTCAAGCCTATAAGCGTTTCACCCAACTGGTCAGCTTCGATATTTTGCCCAAAGCGACTCTGAACACTCCAACCCCTTCCCATGAAGTGTGGATCACGCAGGGCAACAGAAAAGTACGCTACTTGGCCGCTCCCAGAGCTATACCAGGCCCCGGATTCAATACAGCGCAAGCGGAGCTGGATCAGCTGGTTCAGGTTTTTACCGGTTGGCCGCCTGAGAACGAACGCGACCGAAGCCCGATTAAAGCGCCCGTGTTTCGAAACCTGTATCACCGCCCGGAAAGCCAGGCTCTCACGCAGTCCTACCGCCAGCAGCAGGCTTATATTGAGCAGATTTATCACAGGCCCGATTTATTGAGACTGGTCACTCAGCAACTGTTACAACCCTCACCCACTCTGGCGCAACCAGCCGTTACCCACACTGTAACCCGTCAGTGGGTGGCCTAACCTCTTCGGGTTTCAACATCGCCCGAGCGATAGAAACGGAGAAAACGCCCTACCTACTTTTGGTACAGTCGGGTATTAAATCGGGCTTTTTTAAATTTAGCGGGATCTTGTAAGCGCTTCATGGCTGAAAAATCCCCGGCTACAAAGTCCACGGATGTATCAAACTGGGCCACAAAATAATCCTGCCCGGGTAGACCTTGCGTTGTCAGGTGCGCTTGTATTTGCGGCGGCAACTCAGCCGCTTGAATTGGCGGAATGATTGGATTGTCCATCGTCAAGATTACCCCACTTACAATTATCGTGATAACTCACCAAGAAAGACCCACAGACCGTATTTAATTTTAGTGTGATGGCATGATTCCGTTTTTCTACCATCGTTTTTCCTGAATATCGCTCACCGGGCGCAATTCTGTATAAGCTGGATATATGATTTTTCTCCACGAATTGGGTTGCCCACGCTAAAATGATTCAAAGTAAAATGCCCTGAGTGCGTTTTCAGTCAAAAATGCTCAAAAAGAGCATTCTAAAAGGATATCGGCTTTGAAACTGCTACAGGATAACACCGACAATCACCTGCCAGACTCGTTGCAGGCACGCTTGCCCTGGTATCTTAAGGTGCTCAAAAGGGTGATTCACACTGTTTTTTCAGCCAACGGTCTGACCGTGGTCATTGGACTGGGTCTCATTGTGCTGATGACTGGGCTGATCAGCGCAGACTACCTGCAGCGCTCCCGCAACATTGATAAAAGCGGCATCAGTCAGGCGGACTTCTACGCCACCAGCCGCCTGGAAATTGTGGATCGCGAAGCCACCCAGCGAAAAATCGACCGGGCCAAGCAAACCATTCCCCCCATTTACCAGCCGGATGAACCCCATAATCAGGACATCCTCGGGGCGCTGGACAAACTGACCGCCCAACTGGGTGCCGTGGTCACCAACACGGCCCTTCCTGCCGAAGCACGTTATTCCCGATATCAGCAACTGACCGCGGATGCGCCCAATGCGGAAAATATTTACACGGAATATTTCAAGGCCCCCATTCCGGCCCAGGACTGGGAGGAAATCACTCAGGCCAGCCGCATTGGTATGGAGCGCATCCTGAAAGCGGGCTTTACGGAAGCGGATGAGCAACTGAAACGAGGGGCCACCCTGCAGTACAGCATCCCGGAAACCGGCTTTAACCCCCGTTATCGTGGGCTGGTTTACTTTCTACTGGATGCCTCACTGGAACCAAACCTGATTCTGGATGAAATTGCCATGAAGCGCAAACAGGAAGAGGTCAGCGCCCAGGTTAACCAGCAACCGGAAATCAAGGTTTTCAGCAGCAAGGAAAAAATTATCAGCAAGGGAGAAAAAGCCTCAGCCGTGCAATTAGCGGCCCTCCAGCGCATGGGAAAACTCTCTGGCGGCAATAACTGGGTGGCCGTACTAGGCGTGTTCCTGTTGAACTTGCTGTTTGTGTTTACCCTGTGGAGTTACCTGTACAACTTTCGGAATCACCAGTTCTTTCGCCCCTCTTATGCAGCACTGATCAGCACCCTGATTTTGCTGACCACCGTGTTCTTCAACCTGCAAGAAGCCGGGGCCTTTGGTCATATTCCCCTGTTTGCCTTCCCGCTGGCCACGGTGGCCCTCAGTCTGGCCATTTTTATGACCCCACTGCTCAGCGTGCTGGCCACCACCCTATTGGTGTTTTTGCTAGCCCTGACCCTGCGGGCGGATTTCGCCAGCCTGTCGGTCTTACTGTTCGGCAGTTACATGGGTATTTATATTGTGGGCAAACGCATTCAGTTCAGCGACCGGGGCAAACTGATGTACGCCGGGTTTTATGTCGGCGCCACCAACATGCTGGTTTTACTGGCCCTCAGCCTGCTGCGTCCGGCTTACGTGGACGCTTCCGGCCTGCCCGCCGCCGCCGATGTCATGGACTGGAGCCTGTTTAACCTCAAAATGCTGGGTTTCAGCTTTTTCAGTGGCGTTCTGTCAGGCATCCTGACCATTGGCTGGCTTCCGCTGTTGGAAACCCTGTTTGGCCTGATTACCCCCTACACGCTGATGGAACTGGGCAACCACGATCAGCCCCTGCTAAAGCGCATGCAATTTGAAGCCCCCGGGACGTTTCACCACAGCCTCATGGTGGCCTCCCTGGCGGAAGCCGCCGCCGAGGCCATTGACGCCAACGCCCTGCTCACCCGGGTGGGCTGCCTGTACCACGACATCGGTAAAATGAAGCGCCCCCTGTTTTTTATCGAGAACCAGGCCTACTTTGGGGTGGAAAATCCGCATGACAAGCTGACCCCCCGGCTGAGCAAGATGGTGATTACCGCCCATCCCCGGGACAGCATTGAGATGGCCAAACAGCACAAACTGCCGGAAGTTTTAATGCGCTTTATGACCGAACATCACGGCACCCTGACCGCCGGGTACTTTTACAACAAGGCCTGCATTGAAGAAGGGGCGGAAAACGTGAACAAATCGCAGTTCCGTTATCCCGGCCCCAAACCGGCCAGCAAGGAAACGGCCATCGTCATGCTGGCTGATGCCTGCGAATCGGCCGTTCGGGCTCTTAAAACGCCATCCGTCAGCGCCGTGGAAGAGCGCATTGATAAAATTATTCAGCAACGCATTGAGGACGGCCAGTTTGACAACTGCCCCATTACCTTTGAAGACATCTACAAAATCAAGCAGACCTTTGTGCGGGTTCTGCGGGGCATTCAGCACAACCGCATTGAATACCAGCAAAACATGATGCGGGAACTGGGACGCCGCCTGCCGCACACCAGTTTACCGGATCAGGCGGCGCTGCATAACGCCCTCAATCAGGCACAGGCACACCCCAGGGCCAGCACTGGGGAACAAGCCACTGAAGCCCCCCCCACCGGAGAACAAACCCGCGGAGAACACACCAAGGATGCTTGAACGCGCGCTCACCCAAAATCACCTGGGCACCCTCAGTCTGCCCTTTCTGTGCCTGGAAGTGTTCGCGGACGCAGAACTCCCTGAGGAGCGGCTGCAAAGCCTGTCTCAACTCATTCAAAAAGCCTGGCCCTTCTTTCTGATGGTGGCTGAACAGGAAAACATCTATGAGCATCTGGCTCTGAATTTGAAAGATAAAATTCTGGAAGTGGAGCTGACCTGGACCACCAACCCCAGCATGCAGGATTTAAACCGGCAATACCGGCAAAAAGAAGGCCCCACCGATGTGTTGACCTTCACCCTGCTGGCCGATGCCCCAAATCCCGAACTGTGGATGAGTCTACCCGTGCTGCAACTGGGCAGTATTTTTATTTCCGTTGAATACGCGGAAAACGCCGTGGCCGACTCTCCGGAGCTGACCCTGGAGGCTTACCTGCTGGAGCGCTTTATCCACGGGATGCTGCACCTGCTGGGCATGCATCATGATACGATGGAGAAGTTCCAGAAAGTGGTCAACATTCAAAACAAGGTGCGATCCTTGGCCCTTGGCTAGGTCCCTTTGTTTCAGCCTCACCGACGAACCCTGAGTTATGACCATCCAAACCATTGAGCCATCCACCGAGCCTGCTATGCCCTCCCCCCTCAAACCGGAGCATCCGTTCAAATCCCGCAGCTTCTGGCATAGCCTGGGTTACGCCCTGAACGGGCTTAAAGCCACCTTTTACACCGAGCGGAATTTTCGTACCCATTTATTATTGACGGTCCTCATCAGCTTGCTGGCGGCTTTCTTGCAGGTGAGTCCCACGGAATGGGCCATTTTGATTTTGTGCATGACCGTGATGATCGCCATGGAAACCCTGAACACGGCACTGGAATATCTGGTGGATCTGTGGGCCGATGGGGCCTTTCGACAACGGGCCAAGCGGGTCAAGGATATTGCGGCAGGCGCCTGTCTGGTGACAGCCGTCGGGGTGAGCTTGAGTGGGGCCTGCGTGTTGCTGCCCCATATTCTGCGCCACTTCCTCTCCCAGTAATAAAGGCAAAAAAAAGGACCCGAAGGTCCATTTCGCTTTAACTTGGCTAAAATTTAAGGGGTCTAAGCCAAGATATCCAGAGAGGGGTAATTTTTTGATTCTTCGTAGAAACGGTATTTTTCCGGGTGAACCCACAGATCCAAGACCTGTGAACGAACCGGTTCCTGATTCCTGCGAAAAATGTTACGCACTCCAGGGTTTGCGATTTGAGGGGTGTTATGGGTTGAAGAAAAAAATGGAATGGGCATCACGCGCTCGATTCATTTTTTAAAACTAAATGCGAAACCGACAACTGTAGGCCATTTGGGCTAGTGTGATTTTTACACTTTGTTCTAGTGTATTATCGACACTATCATCCCTGAGTCAATGAGAAACCCTCAATTGTTAAGAACTGTAAACCCACCAATCCTGAAAAGGCGCAGCCCCCAAACGGATCGCCCCACGGGCATTTGTGACCATTCCGTGACAAAATTCCGTCAGCGCCCGCAGGCCCTCCAGCTTTTTTCTTCGTATCATGCGTATCAATCGTATCAGCGCACAGACACACAGGCACCCAAGGGGACCCCGGAAGGAACGGGCTCCTCCACTGCCATGACGATGAAAGTCGACCCTTACAAACCCATAAAGTCCGGCCCGGAGCCTTGCTCCGCCGCCCGCACTTTCAGATTCACTTCCGGGCACACAATTTCGCACGTACGGCACTGAATACAGTTTTCCAGAGACATGCCGTGCTTGCGCACCCCGGCCAGATCATCCACCCGATGCACTTCCGCCGTGCAGTCGGAGACACAGGGGGTGGTCTTTTGCAGGGCCTCGTAACTGCTAATGCACTTTACGCACACATCGGCATTGAACTCGTCAATGTGCATGTTGCCTTCATGGTATTTGGGATCGGCGTAAAACACCGCATCAGGGCGAGATACTACCGTGGCCTCATCGTATTGGGGCGGGGTCAGGCTGGCCGGTTTGTAATTGGGAATAATATGCTGATAATCCGGCTTGTAGCGCAAGTGGCCAATGTCAGCGGTGCCTTCAATAAAGCCCTTCAGACGCAAAGCGTCGGTCAAGGCCGTGATGGGATTATTTTTCAGGCCCACGCTGATCAACCCGGCATAGGGACTGCTGGTATCGATGCCCTGTAGAACTTCCGGCAAATACGCATTCAGCAAGCGGGGGTTTTCCTCCCAGGCGTGGCGGAAGTACCGGCCTTTTTTCAGCTCCTGCCCGATAAAGCCATCCATGACCTGTTGCTGATAGGGAGCCAGAGCGGCCTGAGTAAAGTCTCCGCCGGATTTTAAAACGTCGTGAATCACCTGAGCGGCGATGTAGCCCGTTTCCATAGACTTATCCACCCCGGAAAGGCAACTGACATCCAGCACGCCCAAGGCATCACCCAGAATCAAGGCCCCATCCACCTGAAACTGCTTGGGCAGGCTGTAATACCCGCCTTCCGGTAACAAGGCGGCCCCGTATTTGAGCAATTTCCCGCCCTTTAGCATGCCCTGAAGCCATGGGTGTTTTTTGAGGTCCTGCAATTTTTCCTGCGGGTTCAGATTGGGATTGGGACTGTCCAGAGAGGCAATCAGGCCCACGGTGAGCTTATTGCCCTTCATGCCATAGATAAAGCCACCCCCAAAGGTGCCATCCACCAACGGATAGCCCATGGTGTGCCAGACCTGACCCTCAAAACTTTGGCCCTCAGCCAGTTCCCAAACTTCCTTCACCCCCACCGACCATTTTTGGGGATTGTCTCGCAAAGTAAATTTGGCAATCAGGTCTCGGGAGACAAAGCCCTTGTCTCCAAAGCACACCACCCGCCCGTAAATATTATCCTCATCGGGGCTGCCGGTGGACTGTTCCACCACTTGCACCCCGGTGACCCGGTCGCCCTCATAAACCACGGCATGGGCGGCAAAGGCCGGAAACAAATCGCCATGAATGTGGTCTACGGCACTGACTTTTTCTTCCAGCTTTTCCGCCAGCCACTTCACCACCTCACTCAGGGTGAGAATATAGTAGCCTTCCTTTTTCACCCCCTCCGGCATGAGGGGACGGGGCACGTGCCAGACATTCTGGGCCCCCAGCACCGAAAAATGGCTGTCCCGGCAAATGCCTTCCAGC
The DNA here is from genome assembly GCF_003149375.1 of Vampirovibrio chlorellavorus. Taxonomy (NCBI): domain Bacteria; kingdom Bacillati; phylum Candidatus Melainabacteria; class Vampirovibriophyceae; order Vampirovibrionales; family Vampirovibrionaceae; genus Vampirovibrio; species Vampirovibrio chlorellavorus. The sequence goes on along the minus strand of NZ_QFWH01000004.1, from coordinate 181,596 downwards.
GGAAAATCCGATTGCTCCAGGTTGGGAAAGACTTTTTTCAGCACCCGGGGATTGGAAACCGCCCCACTGACAATATGGGCCCCGAAGTCTTTGCCCTTTTCCAGAATACCAAAGGTAAAAGCCGTACCGCTTTCAATGGCCAAATCCACCAAGCGATGGGCCAAAATCAGGTTGGACGGACTCCCTCCGACCAACAGCACATCATATTCCACCCGATCAGACATACCGAGCCCCCCTCTTGTTTGATAGTCGGCGTGGCCCTAGTACACTTCAACGTGCCAACGCTTCTCGGCTTTCAATGTATCAAAAAACACAGTCCAATCAATGCCCTGACGCTGGGCAATTTCCTGGAAGCCTTCCAGAATACCCGCTTCCATGCCCCGCAAACCGCAGATATACAGGTAGGTATTGGGCTGCTTCAGCAGGTTAAACAGGGTTTCCCCATGCTCAATCAGGCGATGCTGCACGTACATGCGCCCACCCTGGGCGTTTTGCTCTTCCCGGCTAAAGGCAGTGACAATGTGGCAGCCTTCATTTTGAGCATAAGCGTCCAGCTCATCCTGATACAGATAATCCTTGCGGGTTTGGGCCCCAAAAAACAGCCAGCTTTGGCCTTTTTCATGCTTCAACTGCTTGTAGCGCTTGCTGAGAAAGGCCCGAAAGGGAGCGATTCCGGTGCCCGTGGCCACCATGATGATATTGGCGTCCGCTTGCTCGGGCATTAAAAAGGCCTTGCCCACCGGCCCGGTCAACTGGGAGATATCCCCCACCTTCAAGTCGCACAGGTAGCTGGAGCAGACCCCATGATACTCTTTGCCGGTGGCTTCATCCACGGTAATGGCCCGTTTTACGCAAACGGTCACCGTCTTGCCCTCGCCATCATCCCCCACCCCGGGTGAGGCGATGGAGTACAAGCGCAGCTTGTGGGGCTTGCCGTTGGCGTCTTCACCGGGCGGCAGAATGCCGATGCTCTGGCCTTCCACATAGCGCAAGTCACTGCCCGAAATGTCGTAGACAATGTGGCAAACATCATTGGGAGAATCCGGGGCGGTCAGGCGGTGATGGGCCACTACGCGCGCGGTTAGTGGCGCGTTGGGCTTATAAATGTTGGAGGGAATTTCCTGGGCAGTGGAAGGAATGCTCATCAGTACCTCAAGCCTCTTACCTACGTTTTTTTGATCATTTTGTCAGCGTCATTTTGTCAGCGCCCAAGTCGAACGCGCAATCAAAATCATTCAATGCAAGCAGCCCGCAAATCAACATCAGGGACCCAAGGGATGATGCAGAGGGGATAAACCGGAGCCACGACTGCCCTTGTTCGCATTAACTACCAATGGTTTGATAAAAATACTGTAACATAAAATAAAGCATTTTCAGCGAATCCACGCGCCCCAAGGTCATTAAAGGGCGCTGGGGAAGAAACTGGAAAAAAGCCACAAACCGTCAACAACAGGTAGAAAAACGAGAGAGAAAGTACGGGCGTTCTTTGATCATGCCGAACCCGCCGTTCAATCATTCAGCTTTCAATAAGCGTGTTCTGGGCGCTATGGCCATTTTAGGCACACTATTGCTGAGCGGCTGTTTGCAGAACCCGTTCCAGCGGGAGAAACCGGTCAAAGAGCCGCCCCTGATTCCAGCACCCCCGGCAGCGGAAGTTTCAAGCGACCAGGGCCAGCTGCCTCTGTTCGTGGGCACCTATGCCGATATCGCCAGACTGCGGGAGCAGGGAGGCACACGAAACCCTGCCCTGTTTCCCGCGGTCAGTCAGGCCATTGGCCTGGGGGTACTCAAACCCGCGGGCCCCTTGGATCAATTTTATCCGGAAAAGCCCATTGACCTGAAAACGTTCAGAACCTGGGCCACGGCCTTTCAGGCCGCCCAAGCCGGCGTACCCATTCCACAGGACGGGAACAGCCCGGTCATCAGCCAGCCAGCCCCCACAAAGATCAACGGGAAAGCCGATGACCTGAGCAGCCCCATGAACCCGCAACAACTGGAACTGATCGCCCCGGACATGCAATTGGGCACCCATCGCATTGCCGATACCGAAACCTTAAGCCGGGAGACCCTTTGCAGCCTGGGCGTTTTTCTGGCAAAAAAATACACCGATGCCCTGAGCCTGAGTCCGCAGGCCGTGGAGGGCATGACCCCGGGCGCCACCGACACCAACGGTGACGAAGCCTTGTCCCTGTTCAAGGATTACGCCGCCATCAGTGCATGGGCCAAACCCTTTGTGGCGGTGGCCTATCGGGACGCCCTGCTGCAAAAAGCCTTTCATGTGAACGCCAACCAACTGACCGTTGAAGACGGGTTTAAACCCACCCGGCCAGCCACCCGGGCGGAAGCCATCATCCTGTTGCACGTGATCTTTGGCAGCGTCAACACGCCCGCACCACCCAGTCCCGAGACACGGGACGTCCCGGATATCCTGAATGGCCCCACCGGCCTGAAAGGCTCCTACAGCCCCTCCGAATCCACCGCCCCCCGGCAGGCGGACACCAAAGCCCCTTTGCCGCTGGCCAGCCAGCAAACCACACAGCAAACGACCCCGCAGGGAACCCGGCGTTTTCAGAAGAGCCTGTTGGCTCACTAAACTTCTCACTGGGGCTCACTAAACTTGTCACTACTGTGTGCGACTGCTAAGATGGCAACACATTGAATCAACAATGCTTTGGAGTGGATTGTCTGTTATGAGTGAAGCAACTCAACCTGAAAAGCCAGCGGCCAGCGCCGCAGCCACCGCCGAAAAACCGGCTCCCCCCGCAGAACCGCCTTTTACTACCGATGATTTGCAAAGCAGCACGGCCCGCTTTACGCACAAGGCCTGGTACATTTATTACAACAACCGCAAGGACATGACGTTTATTCGGGAAACCGACTTGCGCGCTACGCTGGAAGCCCGTACCACCGGCGGGGCCGAAGAACTGCAAAAGTTATTGACCGAAGCGGGCGCCAAAGCGGTCAGCCGTATGGACAAGCTGATTTCCTTTACCGCCACCCTGGAAATCATCCAGACCGTCATCAAGCATCCCGAAACCTTCAAGGTGGATGCCGTCAAAATTTAGGGCCAGCCCCTTCTTTTAAAAATCTCAAAAATCCCGGCTTTACGGCTGGGATTTTTTTAGTAGGCGAATCCGCAAAAATCTTTTAGAATGATGGCATCGAAGGCAATTGATCAACGTGGCCAGCCGTTGTTGTGGTAAAGGCTTGTGCCCGTAGATTCAGTCGAATGAGTCAGTCCAGTTAGAGAGATCGGATAGAGCGTAGGAGAGAACGTAGTGTTTAGGCGAATTTTTGCCGTGCTATTGGTGGCGGCAAGTATTGTAGCCGTGTTAGTCAGCGGCCGGGGCATTGCCGCATCCGCAGGCAAGACCCCTCCAGCGAAAACCCCGCACAGCGGGCCCATGACCCGCAGCGGCAACCAGACCTGGCAGATGGTCAGCATTCCCTTGCGGTTGGTGACCGGGGCCACAGGCTTGGCCATTGGGGCCATTCACGGGGGCTTACAGGGCGTGGTGGCCACAGAAGAGCAATTTGCCCAAGGCACCTTTGGCGAAGCGGAACAAAATCCATTGCTGGTGCCGGTGGGTCTCATTGGCACCATTGCCGCCGTACCGGTTGGGTTAGCCACCGGAGCCCCTCAGGGGGCAGCCCAGGGAGGCACTGCCGGATACCAGCTGTGGGATCGTTTTTAGGGAGTCGATTTTAGCCAACCTCCCATTTTTTGAGAGCAGTCCCCCATCCAGAGGATTTTGGGTGGGGGATTCTTCATTTTATTTCCGCTTTACCGAAATGCAGATCAGGCGACATTGTATTTGGCCAAAAGCCATGCACAATCCCAACAGTGCGCTTTAACGCAAGAAGGAAAGCAGCCATGGAACTGAAAGGTTACGTTTACGCCAATGATGGGCTGACCATTTCCATCAAGGCCATGCACACCCAAATGTCCCTGCTCAACGTGCATACCGACAACATCGCCAACTACGGCATTCCCGGCTACCAGAAAAAAAGCCCGGTCATCACCTCCTTTGCCGAAGTATTGGGCCCCAACGCCGTCGATTCCGCCACCAATACGGACATTGGTCGCCTGCGTCGCTCCGGCTACCCGCTGGATGTGGCCCTGAACACCAAAGGCTATTTTCAAAAACTGAACGCCTATGGCGGAGTCGATCTGACCCGGGACGGCCGCTTTCAGCTGGATAAGGACGGGTACTTGAAAGCACTGGATGGCAAACGGATTTTATCCGCCTCCGGTCTACCCATCCGCCTGCCCTACATTCCGGAGAATCTGGAAAAAGAACTGAAAATAACGCCCAGCGGCGAGGTAATGCTCTACAACCTGAAAAAAGGCAGTGTGACCTCGGCGGCCACCATCGGTGTGGCCAACGAACAGGGCTCCGCCGCCAGCGAAGTCGATATGAAACAGGGCTACGTGGAAGATTCCAACGTGATGCTGCAGGATGAGTACATGGCCATTATGCCCCTGCGGCGGGAATTTGAAGCCAACCGGCAAATGTTTATTGTGCAGAACGACAACCTGTCCCGCATGATTCAGGAATTGGGCCGAGCCCAGTAATGAGTCCCATTAACCCAAGGCTTTTCCAGCCCTGATTTTCATCCGATTTTTAAGTTCCGATCCCACTTTTCAAAACTTTGTTTAAAGGAGTCCGACTATGCTTGATGTGATTATGAAACTGGCTGCCAGCAACGCCAGCAAGCAGTTTCAGTCGTTAGGTTCCATCTCCAACAACATTGCCAACTTCAACACCACCGGCTACAAAGCCCAACGTTTTGAGCAGTACCTGACCAGCGATGATCGACTGGAAGGCACCGTAAAAGTGGACGCCAGCAAAGGGCTGGCCATGATTACCAAGCGGGAACTGGATATTTCCGTGGACGGGTTTGGCTACATTCCGGTCACTCAACCGGACGGCACGGTGGCCTACACCCGCGACGGCAGCCTGACCCTGAACAGCAAGGGCTACATTGTCAATCACCGGGGCGATATTGTGGCCGATGGCATTCAAGTGCCCATCGATTACGAAAAAATTCAAATCCGGGAAGACGGGGAAGTTCGGGTTAAAACGCCTAAAAATCAGGATTTCAACGTCATTGGCAAAATCACGCTGGCCAAATTCCCCAACCCGGAAGCACTGAAAAATCTGGGCTACAACAAGCTGGCCCCCACCCCCGACTCTGGGGAGCCTATTGCCGACATCAACAGCAAAATCAAGCAAGGCACCCTGGAGCGATCCAATGTCAGCGTCCACATGCAAATTGACCAAGTGCTGCGACTGAACGCCTCGCTCATCTCCAACCTCCGGATTATCAAATTCGCCGACGAACTCTACCGTCAGTCCGTCAACCTGAGACAGTAATTGAATGACTCGTACTAAAGGAGCAACCCCGTGGACTTTTTAGACAACGCGCTAGGCCCCTCGCTTCAGTATCTGAACGCCATTTCCTCCCGGCAAAAGCTGACCAGCGCCAACATCGCCAATGCCCACACGCCCGGCTACACGGCTCGCAGCGCCAGCTTCGCCGAAGTGCTGAAAGCGGAGAACCCCTTTGAAACCAACCTGTCCCAGCGCATGGGCAGCAAGCTCAGCGAAATGAACCACAACACCGGCACCCCGGTGAATCTGCAAAAAGAGCTGGTCGACATGCAGAAAAACCTGCTGTTCTACAGTATGACCACCCGGCGAGCCGCCAGTATTGTGACCGTCCTCAAAAGCGCCAGCCAGGTCGGCAGATAAACAAGCCCCGTGAGCCAGAGAAGCATCGCCATGCCTACTTCCCAATCCCACAACCCGGCCTTTCGCTTTCGTCCACAAGCCTGGACGGCAGAGGCGCAGTGTCTACAATTGCGCAATCCCTGGCGTCGTTTGTGGGCCAAAGCGCTGGACTTTAGCCTGGCTGGCCTTATAACGGCTGGACTCATCACGCTCATCGGGCAGCCCCAAGCCCTGCACGCCAGCACGGTACTGCCCTGTCTGGCCCTCAGCACCATCGCCTGTGACACCCTGTTCCTGACCCATTGGGGCACCACACCGGGCAAACGGCTGTGGGGCCTGACTGTTCAAACCCAACACCAAAACCCGCTCTCCTGGGAATCCTCTCTCGCCCGCTCCGTTTGGGTGAACGGCCTGCTGTTCCTCTCAGCCCTGATTCCCCTAATGCCTTTTGTCCTGCTGGTCTACCAGAAACAACGCCTGTGTCGTAGCGGCTTTACCAGCTGGGACGCCCCCCAGCAAACCCTGGTTTATCGACTTGATTCAAGCTATCACACGCCCTGAGCCAACCCGAGGATTGAACCCCCATGACATTATCCGGATCACTTGATATTTCCGTCCAAGGTTTAAGCGCTCAATCCGAGCGGATGAAAGTCCACGCCAACAACATCGCCAACGTCAACACGCCCTTTTACGAGCGCAAAATTCCGGTACTAATGGAAAACCAGCAGATGGCCTTTCAGGATGTCATTGCCGGAATGCGCAAAGGGGTGATTACCACCGGGGTTTCCTACGGGCCCGGCGGAACCTTGATGGCCGGGGTGGTGGCCGATAAAACCCCGGGCAAGCGCATTTACGAACCGGGTCACCCGGAAGCCGACAAAGACGGCTACGTGACCCTCTCCAACGTAAACCCCATGACCGATATGGCCGATGCCTTCAATACCTCCCGCCTGTATGAGGCCAACCTGGCCGTAATCGGCGTGGTCAAGAACATGGCCAACAAAGCGCTGGAGATTGGTCGGGGCGGCTAACGCCTGAACCGCCAGGGCAAGCGGCGACTCAAGCCCTTCCGAAAAAAATAAGAAAAACCATCAGAAAAAGGACAAGAGAAAATGACCCTGTTCGGACTCAGCGGAAATACCACCATGATGGCAGGCGGCGGCATTGATGCCATTGAAAGCCGCATGCGCCAGATTGAAGGCATGATTACTGCCGTGCGGGGGCCACAACCGCTTGCCCCCGGTAACGCCCCGGCCTTGCCCGCCAATCCACTGAGTGATAGCCTGCCAGCAGGAGCAACCAACCAGCCCAAGCCCTTTCAGTTTTTCCTGCAGCAAGCCGGAGCGGCCAGCGTCAATCAGCGCAAAGCCGAAGTCCAGCCGCTGGTGGAAACCCTGAGCAGCCGGTTCGGGCTGGATAAGAATCTGGTCAACGCCCTCATCCAGCAGGAATCGGGCTTCAATCCCAACGCCGTCTCCAAAGCCGGGGCCATGGGGCTGATGCAACTGATGCCCGGCACCGCCCAGCAACTGGGGGTCGCCAACCCTCAGGATCCGGCCCAGAATCTGGAAGGGGGCATGCGCTACCTGAAGGGGCTCTTAAATCAATTCAACGGAAATATCCCGCTGGCCTTGGCCGCTTACAACGCAGGGCCGGGAGCGGTCAACCGCCATCAGGGCATTCCTCCCTACAAGGAAACCCAGAACTACGTGCGCAATATCCTGTCCCTGTACCTTCAAAATCAGCAGACCGCCACGCCAAACACTTAAGCAGCGCCCGGCGGTAGCCACGCTTCCAACTGAACCCAGCTTATAACAACGGAGTTTAACCCATGAACATTGGCTACATTCCCAAGCTCTCCATAACCGAAGGGGTAAAAAGCCCCTTTCAGGCGGCCATGCCCAAACTGCAATTGCAGGGCGAAGTACAAAAGCCCGATTTCCAGAACGCCCTGATGAAAACCCTGGACACTGTCAATCAAACCGCCCAGGCCCCGGACGCCCTGATGCATGAGGCCATGACCACCGGCGGCGTGGACGTACACGACGTGATGGTGGCCAACGCCAAGGCCGAACTGGTGATGAGCGTGACCACGCAGGTAGCCACCAAAGTGGTGCAAGCGTACGACCGCATTCTGCAAATTCAGATTTAAAAAGCCTCAACTCCTCCATTCTCAGGAAAGCGGGCTCTGGAAGATCCATCAGCCAACCGATAAAAGGCACTGCCGTTTCACCGTAAGATAACAGTGGCTCATTCCATCGCAATGGGTCCCTATTGGACGCAGGAAGCACAAACCAATGCCCCCCCAAATACAAGCCCTACTGCAAAACAAGCGCATGCTGGCCATTGTGGCTGGCGTTTTGGGCTTGATTCTGATTGGAGCGGTGGTGTTGGTCAGCCAAAGCGGCGCCCCCAAGGACATGGGCCAGCAAAAGCTGCCCTCCAAAGAAGAGGACCGCAAACTGGCGCTGGTCAACAGTACCGGCAAAGCCATTGAAATTCAGGCCATGCTGGCCCGAGAAAACGTGCGTTTATACAGCAAGGGCGACGGCGATAAAATCACCCTGTACTTTGAGCCGGACACCACCAACAACCAGCGGGATCAGGCCTTGATTTCGCTGGTGCAATCAGGCTTGATGGATAAAAATGTGGGCCTGGAAGCCTTCGATAAAGGCGACTTGACCGCTTCTCGGGAGGAAAAACGGATTAAGCTCATCCGCTCCCAGCAAGGGGAAATCGCCCGGCTGATTAAAAAAATTGATCCCATTGAAGACGCCTCCGTGAATATCGCCATCCCGGAACAAACCCTGTTCCGCAGCGAAATGCAGCCCATGTCGGCCACCGTGCAAGTGACGTTACCCACTGGCAGCCGCCTGACCAAGGCGCAGGTCAAAGCGGTCACCAATCTGGTAGTGGGCAGCCTGCAGGGGCTGGACGCTTCTCACGTCACGGTGACCGATACCAACGGCAACACCTACAGCAGCGTGCTGGATAACGGTACGGAAATCACCGACAAAATTGAAGAACAAGACAACTACATGCAGCAAAAAGTGGCCACCCAGCTGGATCGCTTGGTGGGCGCCGGTAACTACGTGGTCACCGTCAGTACGGAAGTACGGCAGGCCACCCGGGAAACCATGACCCAGGAATTTGATCCGCAAGGGGCCGTGGTCACCACCAAACAGGCCTTTAACGAAAATCTGAACTCAAACGGCGCAGGCCCGGGCGCCGGAGGCCCCACCAGCAGCCTGTTGCCCAGCAGCCTGCAAAGCGCTGTCACCGGTGGGGGAAGCAGCAACAAGGATTACAACCGCAACGGCGTGGAGGTTACTTACAGCAACTCCAAAACCCAGTGGGTGGAAACCCGCCCGGTGGGCATGGTGGAAGATATCTCTATCGCCGTGACCATTGATGGCAGTCATTTCCCGCAGGGCATGAGCGTGAATGAGCTACAGGTTTTACTGGCCAAGGCGGCCAGCCCCAAAGTGCGCCCGGAGAACGTGAGCATTGCCCAAAGCAACATGCGCAAACTGACCCCGGTTAACAGTTTGGAAGGCGCGGATGCCAGCGGCGGCGGCAGCTCCGATTTAACGTGGCTATACTGGGCCGGCGGCACCATCCTGCTCTGCGTTTTGGCCATTGTGCTGATCGGCATGATGCAGAAAGGCGGCAGCAAAGTGCCGGAAGAGGCCATGGCCTACACCCAGCAGGAATTACAACAGCTACGACAATTCGCTAGCCAGCAACAGGCCCAGTTGCAAGCCACCCAGCAACAGACCCAAATGATCCTGGAAGCCCAGCAAAAACAAATGCAGCAGGCTCAGGAACTGGAAAGCAAGCTCATGGAATCCCAGAAACGCCTGGGCACTGGCGGGGGGATTCAACAGGTTCTGCAAGAACTTAAAGAAGAAGTGGCCGGGGAGGATTTGGATGATGAGGCTCTCGATCTGGAAATTAAAAACTGGATTGAATCTTCCTGAAGAAAAAAAGCAAAAAGCCGACACACCCCATTGCACAAGTCCCATCGATTATTCAAAGTCCCTGTGCTAACAGTTTAAAACGAGACGAACGATGAGCCAGCCTTTATTTCATTCCGAACAAGTTGCCGCCGAGTGGGCCTCTCGCATTTGCGACCGACTGGATAAAGTCGGCGTGCCCAGAGAAGAAATCGAGGAAACCCGCAACATCATCTTTGCCTTCACCCGCATTGCCGCCGATGAACTGTCCAAGGATCGCACCGTAAAATTGCCCTACACCGACAATGTAGTAACCGTGGACGCGACCACCGCGCATCAAATCATCGATTTATTCCTGCGGGGTATCAACCATTGCGCCAAAAAACTTCGGGATTCCCGCCTGGACTGGGAGCGTCGAAAAGCCATTCTGGAAACGCTGGCCTGGAAGCTGTTCAATTTATCAAAAATAATGATCGGCCTTTTGCAATATCCTCCCGAAAACCTGCCCATGCCCCTGCAGGACCCCAAAGATTTGCAATTGATGATGAAACAAAGCGCCGATGTGTTACTACGGGAGGAAACCACCGGCATCAGGGGAGGCGCCCTACCTCTACCCTGGCAGCCATAAATCGACCCGTTCTTTTCGGTTTTATTATTGAAGGAAGAGACGTTTTCACAAGGTTGCAGTCAACAGGTTAAACCATTGTAACCGGATTCATCAGCCCCCCTAACGACCAACCATTCACCCATGAGCAACTTCAACGAACAAGCCATCCTAGAGCAGGCCAACCAGTTGGTCTTTCTTCGCGCGCAAAGCTACGACCTGAGCGAGGAGGAAGCCACCGGCTACGCCCAGTTCGTGGCCAGTTTCAATCAGGTGGCCATTACGGAGCTGGCCAAGGAAACGGGCATCATCCTGCAAGAAGGGGCTGAGCCCATAGCCATTGATGATGAGAAAGCCATGCAGGCCCTGAGCCTGTTTGGAGAGGGAATTCTCTACTGTATTTTGCGCTGCCGGGACTACAACCTGCCGGGCGAAATGGCTGAGCAGTTCACCCAGCAGGTGGCATTACACGTTTACGAGCAGGCCAAACAGGTGGTGGCGGCTACGCACGGTCAGGAGCGCACCCCGGAGTTCCAGTTTACCCAGGCGCAGCAAGCCGAATTCGTCACGCAGGGGGCCGAAAGCGCCCTGATTCACTACATCAACGAATATGAAAAAGCCTATGGGCCCATCAACCCCGAGCCCGAATCCGAGCTGCCCCAGGCAGAACAACAGCCACAGGCGGCCACGCTCCCTGAGGAGCCGCCAGCCAATCCCTCGGGGCCAGAGAGTGTATCGCCCCCTACACAGCCCGCAGCCGTTTTACCAGAGAGCCCCCCACCACTTCAGAACGCCGAGAAATACGCGGCGGTGGCCTTGCTGCTGGACACCCTCCCCCATTCCAAGCGGGCCCGACTGATGCAGACCTTTGACAGCGACGAAAAGGAGCTGATTACTTTTTACAGCCACCCCCACAATATTGAAGCCCATCTGGACATTCAAAAAGTGGCCGCCGAACTAAAAAAACTGAAAAGCGTACTGGTTTCCAAAAACAAGAAAACGGAAAGCGCTGCCCATCCAGGCATCCACGCGCTGGTGGAGCAGATCTCCCGGGAAAAACTGTTATCATGTTTAAAAGATGAGCGTCCAATGGTGCAACGCTTTGTAATTGCCCATCATTCAGGGGCTGCGGACTACCATCAGGAAGCAAAGGAATGGACAGCGCCATCGTTATCCCCCCGTCTGCAGGGCATTCTCTACCAGTACCTGAGCAAGCGCCTTGCCCCGGAACGAGAGCAAAGCCTTCCCAATACAGGAAGCCCCTGAACGATGATCATCAAGAAGCGTCGCACACTTAACCAGCCCCACCCCGGCGATCAGGCCGAGGTAAACATGGTCGATCCAGGCCCTCCTCCAGCCCCTCCGCCGGTGGAGTGGAGTGAGGAGACCATTGAGGCAGGTCTGGTTCCGGAACGGCGACAGGACGATCGACGCAACGATCGTCGCCGGGGTTACCGTCGCATTGAGGACAAGGATCTCATCAGCAAAGCCCATCTGGAAGCAGTGGCCATTAAAGAGCAGGCCGAGGAAGCGGGGTTTGAAGAGGGCTTGGCCAAAGCGGAAGCCACCATTGAAGAGTTACGGAGCCACTTTGCCCAGCTCATGAGTGGGCGGGAAGAAGCCTTGCAATCCGTAGCCAGGGAGATTGGCTCGCTGGCCGTGGAAGTAGCCGCCCGGATTATCAAAACCGAAGTCAGCTGCGATGATTCGCTGGTGATGGGGCTGGTGAAAGACACCATTCAGAAACTGGGACGCAACCCCAAGAGCGTGCTGGTCAAAGTCAACCCGGATGATGCCGCCAGCGTGCGCCAGTTTTTAAAGAGCGACCCCATCCCCAACCTGAACGCGGAAATGATCATTATGGAAGACGCCAGTGTGGATCTGGGCAGCTGCATTGTGGAAACCAACAGTGGTCTCATCGATGCGTCCTTCAGCACCCAGCTAGGCATTTTACGGCGACTGGTCAGCACCGGCGTTGAAGGGGGTGGCTGATGGCGCAACCACAGGGCGGTCAGACCTTTACCCTGCCTTCCGCCTCGGAATTAACCATGAGCATTATGATTTGCGCTCTGGTGATCGTGATTCTGCTGCCCATGCCGGTCTGGCTGCTGGATGTCATCCTGACCATGAACATCTCGCTGGGCGTCATCTTGCTGATGATGTCCCTGTACGTGCAAAAACCACTGGATATGGCCGCCTTCCCCTCTATTATTCTGGTGGGCACCATGTTCCGTCTGGCCCTCAGCATCGCCGCCACCCGCTCCATTCTCTCCAAAGGGGAGGCCGGGGGGATTATCCACGCCTTCGGTGAATTGGTGACCGGCGGCAACCTGATTGTGGGGGCGGTCATCTTTATCATCATCACCCTGGTTCAGTTTATGGTTATTACCAAAGGCGCCGAGCGGATTGCGGAAGTGGGCGCCCGCTTCGCCCTGGACGCCATGCCCGGCAAACAGATGACCATTGACGCCGACTTTAACGCCGGTCTGATTTCCCCGGAAGAAGCCATTAAAAAGCGGGAAGACCTGCAACGGGAATCGGCCCTGTTTGGTTCCATGGACGGTGCCATGAAGTTCGTTAAAGGGGACGCCATCGCCGGTATCATCATTACCGTCATCAACGCCATTGGCGGCTTGGCCATTGGCATGCTGATGAACGGCATGGCCATTGATGAAGCCCTGCAACACTACACCATTCTTACGGTGGGGGATGGCTTGGCCGCTCAGGTTCCAGCCCTGCTGATGTCCGTGGCCTCCGGCCTGATGATGAGCCGTTCCACCGCCAATGAAGGCAGTTTGGCCAAAGATTTATTCGCACAAGTCCAAGGCAAGCCCTACGGCCTCATCTTTTCTGCCGTATTTTTGGGCCTTATTGGTATTTCAGGACTCTTTGGCACCGGTATGCCCATTTGGGCCTTCCTGCCCATTGCCTTGGGACTGGGAGCCATTGCTTTCAGCGTATTTTTAACCACCGATGTGCAACAGCAACTGGGCCAGCTGGATCAGGTCAAAGAAAACATGAGCGAGCTGATTAACCCCAACCGCATGTACGAAAAACTGGGCGTGGACCCGCTCAGCCTGCAAGTGGGAAACGATCTGCTGGTCATTGCCGATCCCGATCAGGATGGGCAACTGTTAGGTAAAATCGCTGGTCTGCGTTCCCGCATGACCGATGAACTGGGCTTTATCCTGCCCAACATCCGCATTATGGACAGCGTCAGCATTGGCCCCAACGAGTACCTCATTTCCATCCGCAACAACCCGGTGGCCTCCGCCAACGTCTATCCCGGTCGCTATATGATTCCGGCCAGCCAGTTCCAGATGTACAACCTGACCCCGCCCAAAAACGCCATTATGGACATGGAGCCCACCTTTGGCATTGAGGAAGCCTACTGGCTACTGCCCCAGGAAATCCCCGAGCAACTGCAAAAAAACGCCATTGACGCCACCGACGCCCTCATTGAGCATCTGAAAGAAGTGGTCATTAAGCACGTGGATGAAGTGATGGCCAAAATGGACGTGTTAAAGCTGATGGAGCTGGTGCGCCAGCAGGATCAATCCATCATTCAGGAACTGGTGCCCAACATCCTGACCCCCAACGACCTGCGCAAAATCTTCGTCAATCTGGTGCGGGAGAAAGTGTCTATCAAAGACATCATGTTTGTCTTTGAACGCCTGAGCGATTACGCCCGCTTCAGCAAAGAGCCCGATATTCTCTCCGAGCGTCTGCGGGCCGCTCTGGGTCGGCAAATCTGCCTCTTGCACGCCGATAAAAATAAAAACCTGTACGCCGTGACCCTCTCTAATGAATGGGAAAAAATTCTGGATGACAGTTGCCAGCGGACCGAACTGGGCACCATGTTCCTGCTGAACCCCCTGCAAGTGCAGGAACTCATTGAAATCACCGGGGAAACCCTGCGCAGGGTGCAGCAAACCTACGATCGGGTGCCGGTCATCCTCTGTTCGCCGCGCATTCGTCTGCCCCTCTTCCAATTGCTGGATCGACACATTCCTATCATCACCGTCATGTCCTACAGCGAGCTGATTCCCGATATTCAGGTGCAAGCCGTGGGTACCATTGGCACCAGCGATTTTGCCGATAACTATGGGTATTCGGCGTAAAAAAGCGGCCGCTTTTTGAATCGCTGTTTTTATGACTGATTTCAGAGGGGCTCTGCCCCTCTCGCTCCCCGTTGGAGGGGGACAGAGTCCAGCGCAGGCGCTGTCCCCCTCCAAACCTCCCTCGCCATTCCTTTTCATCATACTTATGAATGCACCCTGCCACACACTCATCAAGCCCTCCTGTCATTCCCACAAAAGGGGGCATCCATTGCGCCCAAAAACCCACTATCTCAATCCTTCATTACCCCTATCAACCCGGCAAAGCACCCTGCCACACCCGCATCAAGCCGTACTGTCACTCCCACGAAAGTGGGAATCCAGGGAAAATGGCCCGAAAGGGGCTGGCCTAAGCACTTTAACTGCCTCCTATCATTATTGAGCAAGAATAATAAACCCCAAAAAGCGCACTTTAAAACGAAAAGAACTCGGGCAAAACCTCCCATGCGTTTTGTTCTACCCATTGATTTTAAAATCCCCCTTATTCCTTGCTATGATAAGCACACTATGAGAATTATCGCTTGTCTAGCCGCCTCCCTGGATGGCCGCATTGGCTCCGCCACCAACCTGAAAGACCGCATCGGCACCTCAGCCGATCTGGAACACCTTCTGACCGTGCGCAATCAGGCAGACGCCATTCTATGCGGGGGCGAAACCTTCCGCCAACACGCCGCCATCCGCAAAGGCAATCAGCAGGAACGGCCCCCGCTCCAGTGCATCCTGACCCGGCGTTTTGCCCTTCCCCCCGAGGCCAGGCTGTTTCAACAAAGCATTAGCAGCGATCCACCCACCCCCATCCTAATTGTCTCCCCCCAGCCAGCCCCACTGGAAATCCAGAGCCAATACCCCGACCATGTGGAATGGTTGACCACCGGCAACAGTAATCCCGTGCCCGCCATCCTGAAAGCACTCGCTGAGAAAGGCGTTGAAACCCTTATGGTGGAAGGCGGCGGCCATATTATGAACCTGTTTTTACAAGCACAAGCCATTCATGAACTGTACCTGACGATCTGCCCGCTGCTATTGGGGGGCCAAAGCGATCCGGGGCTTGTGACAGGGTTGGGCTTTCCCGTGGGGCAAGCCCCACGCACGGAAGTCATTCAAGCCGACTGGCGAGGGCAGGAGTTGTACCTGCACCTGAAACTGCAGTACCCAAGCCCCGCTGAAGCGGATTGACTCTCTTTTAAATACCAAAGGCTTCGAGGAGCGTTGCTCGTTTGAACGCTTTTAAACGCTGCTTCTGCGATTGCTGCTTTCAAGCCTTATTTCATGAGGGCTTCAAAAGAAACCGGCACTACATCTTGGGCCAACTGATGCAACGCGTCGGCAAACAGGCGAATTTCATACTGGGCGCCCGCATGAGTCCGCAGGTGAATAAAATTGACCAGCGCCTGCAAAGACACCGTCCAGTAAAACTCGGTGTAAATATTCAAAGGCAGCACCCCACGGGCCTGTTCCCGGGCCACCCCATGCTCCAGCAGCCGGTGGTATAAATCCAGGGCCTTTTGGCAATGGTTTTGGTACTCGGCCATTAGCAAACCATCGGGATCCTTCACCAAGTCATCGGTGGACGCCTGCTTGTTATCTTCCGATTGCTTACGGAAGCCATCCGGAGTGTAAAAATGGAACTCGCTGGCATCCACGTAGCGCAAGCTGATCTCGTTCCAGGCGTGATCCACGGTGGCCGCATCGGTGTAGGCAATGCCCACCACGTGCTTGTACCACTGGCGGGCCACAAATTCCGGCACCTTGCAATGGAACTGGAACTGCACATGCCGGAAGGGACTCCAGTGCTTGTGTTCCGCCAGATAGCGGATCAGCTTCTTATCCCCTTCCGAAAGAGTGGTCTTGCGCTTGCCGAACGACACCCGTGCGGAGTTGACCACCGTCAGATCCGAGCCCATGGAGTCAATCAGCGTTACAAACCCGTGATCCAGCACGGAAATGTGCTTTTCGGTTTCTACTGCCGGACTGTCATTCTCTGCCAAAGGGCTCATGGGCCACGCTCCTTCTCTACCGATTCGGACGGCCTGATTGCCTACCGAATGCTCTCTTAAGATCGATCATAGTCATGGCCGATAAAGCTGACAATGAGAAATAGACAAGCAGATACGCAATCTTAGCCGATTAAGGCATCCAATCCAGCTTTCCCCGCTTAAGACAATGTTTACAGAATGAACAAGCGTTAAGATGATCTACGGATTCTGTTCAGAATCGCCACCCAGCCCAAAGCCCTGCATCATCTGATTCATCATCATATTGCTCATCACCCCGGGATCGTAACCCGAATTACCGGTATTGCCCATAATCCCCGGGATCATCATCCAGCTCATGGGGTTCATATTGGCCCCGTTGCCATTATTGCCCCCTTGACCCTGCAACATCTGCATCATCATCCAGTCCTGGGGAGACATGCCCTGCATGCCCGCTTGCATGCTCTGCCGCATGGCCTCAGCCATGGCCGCGGTTTGAGCGGCGGCGGAAGCTGGCGGGGAAGCAGCGGCAGATTTGGCAGTGGCGGGCTTATCAGTACTAGAAGAGCCAGCGGCAGCAGAAGGGGCAGCAGCATCCGTAGCGGCTGAAAAGCGGGGCGGCTGATCCAGATCGTCTTCCTTGGGCAGATAGTCCAGCCCCTTTTGGGCCAGACTGGCCGCCTTGCCCTTGGGCTCCAACTGAATAATTTCCCTGTATAAACTCTCTGCCTTCTGGAAGCGGCCCAGTTGGGCCTGGGTGATGGCCAAATAATAGGTAATCTGGGTGTTCTCCGGCTGTTGACGGTGCAACACCTCAAAAGTCTGCTCCGCTTTACGGTAATCGCCCTCCCGATAGGCTTTAATCCCGGCGTAAAAGTCCGGCCCACGCTCAGTAAGCCGTTCCGTATTGAGGCGTTGAATAGAACGCTCCGGGGTCGCCGAGTTCACGGAGGGGGCCGGTGCCGATTGGGCCAGTGGGGACAATCGGCCGGTCGCAGGAGCCTCCTGCTGAGAGGCAGAGAAAATGGCGTCTGGCAATGGGGACAAAACCGGCAAGCGATCGGCCCAAGCGGCCCCGCTCAACGCCAGGGCCAAAGCCCCTGGCAGGGCACCCCGAGCAAGCCCGAGCAGGCGCTGGCCTGTCCACTGGCATGGAATCTCTACTGAAAAACAATACTTCATATTGTTCAGTATAGGCAGTTTGCCAGCAAAATCAGCCTTCAGGCGAATGACTTTTGAATCGGGGGCATCCTGTCATTCGGGACGACAGTCGCAAAGCCGATCAGGATATCAGGGCTTTCATGCGGGAAACGGCGCTGGCCAGCCCGGTAAACACCGACTCGGCGATAATGCTGTGCCCGATATTCAGTTCCACCAGCCCCGGCATGGCCAAAACCGGTTGTACGTTCTCGTAGTTCAAGCCATGGCCGGCGTTCACTTCAATGCCCCAGGCCACGGCCTGCTCAGCGGCCCGCATCAGCGCATGCAGGGTTTTAGGCTGCTCCGGGCCACCAAAGGCCTCGCAATAAGTCCCGGTGTGGAACTCCACAATGGCCGCCCCGGTTTGACGGGAGGCCTCTAACTGCCGCAGATCGGGATCAATAAACAGGCTAACCTTGATGCCAGCGGCTTGTAACTGGGTGGTGCTGTCTTTCAGACGGTCCAGATAATGAACCACATCCAGCCCCCCTTCCGTGGTCAGCTCCTGACGACGTTCTGGCACCAAAGTCACCATGTATGGCTTTGCCTTGAGGGCAATTTCCACCATTTCCGGGGTGTTGGCCATTTCCAGATTCAGTCGGGTTTTAATTTGCGCCTTCAAGGCCTTGATATCTTCATCCCGGATATGCCGACGGTCTTCCCGCAGGTGAGCCGTGATGCCATCCGCCCCATGGGCCTCCGCAATCAGCGCAGCAGTAAGGGGATCCGGGTAACTGCCACCGCGTGCGTTTCTGAGAGTGGCCACGTGATCAATATTGACACCCAGCAGAGCCATGATTTTACACCTTTTATTCAAGTTTTAAATAAAATAAAAATAAAAAAATAACGATTTTAAGAGTATTTTTTACACTATACTCCGATCCGTGGACGGCAGAGTAGCCCTTACTTTGGCCGTGAGACATTTCAAATACGAAAGACATTGATTGTCTTTTTGGATTGCCTCAGCCATCGATTTTTGTTAGCATCCCTCGCATAGTTTCAGTCGTTATGTTGATGAAGCAAAAGTTTAATGACCGTCCGGCCAAACAGCCCAAACAGCATTGTGGAACCGCGTCGCTCAAGCACCCTCCCGGTGCGCAAAGAGTTTGAGAATAATGAAAAATAATCCAAGTAATTTAAAACTGGCACGAAATATCGGTGTTCTGGCAATCAGCGCGTTAATCCTGACAGGAAGCAGCGCTTTGGCCAACATGAGCAAACCGGACACCGACGCAAAATCCCAAAACACGCCCACAGCCACTAAGGCCCGTGAGATTCTGGATCGGGCCTCTTTTGTAGCGTTTGAAGCGGCAGCGGCCCTGCAAAAAGAACAGGTTTCCGTCAGTCGGGAAGAAACCGCCGAACAGCTTAAAAACTACATGGCCGCCATGATTTATGAACCCAAATCCGTACTCCCCAGCGATGCGGACGTTCTGGATGAACCCTGGATGGCCTCCACCTCCGGGCTTAGCGATGAAGATGGCATGGTCACCCCTCACCTGGAGGATCGCCCTGCCCTCAAAAATTTAAAAATCACCTCGCCCATCAGCGCAAAGCCTTTCCTGAAGCTCCTGCAGCCCGTTCAAAACGCCTTGGTCACTTCCCCCTTTGGTTTCCGGTGGGGACGTCCTCATCAAGGGATTGACCTGGCCGCCCCCGTGGGAACGCCTATTCGCTCCGCCGAGGCTGGCAAGGTGGTTTACAGTGGCTGGAAGCAGGGCTACGGAAACTTTGTGGCCATTGATCACGGACATGGTTTTCAGACCCATTACGCCCACTGCTCCAAGTTGCTGGTGCGCATTGGGCAAACGGTCAACAAAGGCGAGCAAATCGCCAAAGTGGGCAATACGGGTCACTCCACCGGCCCCCACCTGCACTTTGAGGTCATGGCCAACGGTGTGCATCGCAACCCGGCCAAGTTTCTCAACCAGACCACCGTGGTGGTGCAAGCCCAATAGTCAAAAGCAAAGTTCAGCTTCAAGCGTCTGTCACTGGCAGGCGCTTTTTAGCGCCGAATACAGCGATAAGTCTGTATAATGAGCAGTATGAAAGACTATTACAAAATCCTGCAAATAGACCCGGAAGCCAGTCTGGAAGTTATGAACGGGGCCTATCGTTCGCTGGTGAAACAGTGTCACCCGGATCAGTTTCACACCAGCCGAAAATCGGTGATGAACGAAAAAATGCGGGAGATCAATGAGGCCTACCAAATCCTCAGCAACCCCACCAGCCGGGCCGAATTTGATCGACGGCACCGCCCCGCCGGCCATCGGCAATCCAGACCCGCTCCCCCCAAGGCCCCTTACAGCCTGCGCACCCAACTGCGCAGTATTTTACTGTGGACCACCCTGTCTTATATGGCGCTGACCTTTCTGATTAAACCGCTGTTGAGCAGTCCGCTGGTCAAATTCTTTCTGGGGCTGGCTTTAATCGCCTTTTTCGTGCATATTTACCGCAAGCAAAAATATCCCAAATCATAAGACGTCCAAACTGTGCCAGCCCCTACCCCTCCTCAGAAGATTTTGGTCATTCCCCTTCGCTACATTGGCGACACCATTCTGACGGTGCCCTTAATTCGCAATTTAAAGCGACTTTTCCCGCAGGCGCAGATTGATGTGCTGTGCAGCCAGACCGCCGCCCCCCTGCTAGAGCCCTGCCCCTATGTCCGCTCGGTGATAATTGAACCCAAGGGCACCATGGCCCTGTGGCGGCTTTTAAAATCCGAACGGTACAATCAGGTTTACACGCTGCGCAAATCGGTGACCACAGCGCTGGTCTGCAAACTGGCTAGCGTTCCTCAGTTGATTGGGTATGACAAGCAACGCTTTCCCTTTGGCTACAAACGCTGGGGATTATTTCTGGACGCTACAGCCCGCTACCCGTCCCTGAACACAGACATTCCTCAAGCGGTCAGCCACCTGTCTCTGCTCAGCGCAACCGGCCTAAAGTACACGGACGATCATCTGGAACTGTGGGCCACTGACGCGGATCAGCGGAACCTTGCGAACATTCTCCAGCAAAACGGCATTAACGCCGATCGGCCCATGGCAGTGCTACATGTGGCCAGCGCTTCTCACGGGAAGCAAATCGATCTGCTCAAATTCTCCGATAGCCTTCACAGGCTGCATCAAGCAGGGTACCAACTCATCACCACCGGCACCCAGGGCGATTATCCACTGTACCAAACGCTGGCCGAAACCACCGGCCTGACCCTCCACAATCTGGCCGGGAAAACCAGCCTGAGAGAGACAGTGGCCCTGTATCAACGCATCCAGTTTTTATTAACCGTGGATTCCAGCCCCATTCACATGGGAGCCGCCGCTGGCGTCCCCAATATGGTGGGGGTCTTTGGCCCCACCAACCACCAGCAATGGGGGGCGCACAACGCGAACATAAACTTTAGGCCTGTGTTTCAGGACTTACCCTGCCGTCCCTGCTACGCCAAGGTCTGCGAGCATAACAACTGCAAAGTGCTGCTCAGCGGCCCCCAAATCGCCCAGGCCGTTGCTGAACTGACCTAATTGCCCGCAACGATATTACTCATATCAAACAGCGGAATGTAGAGAGCCAGGGCCACGCCCAGCAACAATCCACCCAACACAATAATCATGATGGGCTCAATCATGGTGGTCAGCGTATCAACCGCCCGATCCACCTCGACATCCAGATAATCCGCGGATTTATTGAGCATCTCTTCCATCCGCCCGGTCTCCTCGGCAATGGCGATCATTTTAACCACCATAATCGGAAAGGCGTTGGTCTGCTCCAGAGGCCGGGCCAGCGTTCCCCCCTGTAAAATACTTTCCTTGGCCTTATCAAAGGCGGCCCTCAGTACGTAGTTGTCCACCGTGGCCGAGGCGGTCACCAGGGCCTCCACCAAAGCAATACCGGCGCCCACCGTACTGGCCAGCGTTCGCACAAACCGACTGACATAGACCTTGCGGAACAGGGTCCCGATCAGTGGAATGGTCAGCAGCCACTGATCCACCAGGGGCTTTCCCTTCCCCAGGCGAAACATATTGAACCAGAAGAAAAACGTCCCGCAGCCCACCAGAATTGCCCACCAAAAATTCAGGGTGAAATTACTGGCGTCAATCAGGATCCGGGTAGGCAAGGGCAGCTCTGCCCCAAAATTAGCAAACATGGCTTGAAATTGCGGCACCACCACAATCATAATCACCACAATCACAGCCACAATCACCAGAACCGTAAATGCGGGATACACCAAAGCGCCCTGAATGGTCGCCTGCAAGGCCATGGTTTTTTCCATCAAAAACGCCAACCGGCTACACACGGTTTCCAGCTCTCCGCTGACCTCGCCAGAGCGAATCATGTTGACATACAAACGCGAAAACAGCTTGGGATAACGGGTAATGGCCGCGCTAAAGGAATCCCCGGCAATGACATCCGCCCGCACCTTCTTCAAAATCTCTTTCAGGGCCTTGTTCTCGCTTTGCTGCTCCAGCAAAAACAGCCCTTCAATCAAGGGAATCCCGGCATTCAGCAAGGTGGACATTTGCTGCGTCATCAGGCAAATATCCTTTTGCCCCACCCGGGGTCCCAGTAAATCGCCCAGCAGCGGCACCTTTTGCAGCAGCTCCCCCAAATCGGCACTTTGCTCATCCTGCTCAATCCTGGTGGGAATATGGCCCTGACTGCGTAGGATATCCTTGGCTTCCCGCAGGTTCAGCGCTTCCACTTTTCCTTCAACCGTTTTACTGGTCGCCGGATCAATCGCCGAATAAATAAATACCGCCATGCCTTATGACTCCTCCAAATCCAGACCAAGAACACGGGTGACTTCCTCCACCGTGGTTAACCCGGCGAATATCTTGCGCTTGCCATCCATGGCCAGGGTCAGCATGCCATGTTTCACCGCGGCGTCCTGAATGACAAAGGTGGAGGCCTGAGCCTCAATTAATTCACCGATTTCCCGGTTCATGTTCATAATTTCATAAAGCCCGATACGCCCTTGGTAGCCACTGCCGCCACAACGGTCACAACCGGTTCCTTTTTGTAAAATCACGGGCTTATCCGGGTTTTTAATACCCAGTATCTGCAATTCTTCCTCGCTGGCCTCATAAGAAACCTTACACTTGGAGCAATTCCGGCGAACCAGTCGCTGGGCCAAAATACCAATCACCGCGGAGCTGACCAGATAGGACGGGGCTCCCATTTCCAGCAGGCGGGTCACCGTTTTGGCCGTACTGTTGGTGTGCAAGGTACTAAACACCAGGTGACCGGTTAAGGCCGCGTGAATGGCAGCTTCCATGGTTTCCTCATCCCGGATTTCGCCCACCATAACCACATCCGGGTCCTGGCGCAGGATGGCCCGCAAGCACAGGGCAAAGCTCAACCCGGCCTTGTGAGAGACCTGAGTCTGGTTCACACCCGCCAGTGGGTACTCGATCGGATCTTCAATGGTGGTAATGTTCAGCTCGGGAGAGTTAATTTCCCGCAGGCAGGAATACAAGGTGGTGGTTTTACCGGAACCGGTGGGACCGGTGACCAGAATGATGCCGTGCGGGGATTTGATCATTTTGTTGATCCGCTTGACCTCTTCGGCGGGCAAGCCCAGTTTTTCCAGGCCGCCGGTGGTGGAGTTGGGTTTGAGCAGACGAATCACGATTTTTTCGCCGAACTGGACCGCCAGCGAGTTGACCCGCATATCAATCTCCTGACTCCCCGCCTTGATTTTCATACGGCCATCCTGCGGACGACGCCGCTCGGCGATATCCATACCACTGGCCACCTTAATCCGGGAAGTGACCGCCCCGGCCATTTTCCGGGGAATGGATTTCACTTCCTTCAAAATGCCATGAATGCGGAAGCGAATCAGCAACCGCTCCTTCTGGGGTTCAATATGCACGTCGGAGGCGTCGCATTCAATGGCTTCCAGCAACAGGGAATTCACCAACTGCACCACGGGGGCGTCATCGGCGGCCATCTCCGCTTCCAGCTCGGAGGCGGTGGTTTCCGTGAACATGGTGCTATCGTTGGATAAATCCTCCTCCAGCCGGGCCAGCACTTCATCTGAAGATGTGTGGGTACCATAGAATTTATCCAGCAAGGCCACCATTTCCTTGTGGGTGGAAACCCGGGGAATGGGCCGATACCCTGTCAACAGGGCAATTTCATCCAGCACGTGCAAGTTATCCGGACGAGCCATGATCACTTCCAGACGCCGGTACTCCTGACTGACCCGCAGGGGAACGATCATATGCCGCTTCATAAAGTCCTGAGGAATCAATTTCATCACCTCAGGAATCAACTCGATATTGCTGGTATCGATGTATTGCAGGCCGTGCAATTTGGCCAGCCCCTTGCCCAATTGAACTTCATCGATGAAGCCCAGCTTAATCAGGACAGAGCCCAAGGGGGCTGCGGTGGCTTTGCCCTCCTGCAAGGCCCGCTCCAGTTGTTTTTGGTTGATAAACCCCTCTTCAATCAACACATCCCCAATGCGCTTGGGGCCTTTCCGCACTCCCGGGACAGCCGGTAAAACCGGGGCAACCGATTGCCCGGTACTGGTAACCGCCACAGGTGGAGCAGATGACAATGTGGCACTTCCGGGATTTGACGGAAGTGCGTTGGGCCCTGGATTTGAGTTTTCCGGCGGTTTAAAGGGGGAACTCAATGCTCAAACTCCATGCTGTAGCAGTCATTCAAACCAAATACATTCAATCGGTCTTCTGTTTTGTTTATGTCGGCATTTCCTTATAATTCTTGAATCGACAAAATTTTTTATTGAAAAATCCTTTATTCAGATGACCGCCACCTTTACAGAAGCCCACCAAGAAATCCAAACCCGCCTGCTGGGGCTGGGCATTTCCCTGCCACAAGCCCGGGCGGAAAGCGACTGGACACTGGAGACCCTGTGGAACATGCGCCCGGAAGCCCTATACACGCAGGGCGATAAGCGCCTCAGCGAATCGGAATGGGCCCAGCTTCAGGACTTTTTATACCAGCGCACCGTAAAGCGCATCCCCATTCAGTATTTGCTGCACGAGGCCTGGTTTTACGGCCAGAAGTTCTATGTCAACCCGCATGTCCTCATTCCTCGCCCGGAAACTGAGCTTCTGGTGGAACAAGCCCTGACCTTGCTAAAGCCGGGCAAGCGGGTATTGGATGTGGGCACCGGCCCCGGTACCATTGCCCTGAGTCTGGCCCACCGATTAGACCAAAGCGTTCCCATCACCGCCGTGGATGTATCGCCGGAAGCGCTGCAAGTGGCCCGTATCAATCAAAAACGACTGAATACACAGGTTCGCCTGTTACCAGCGGGCGATTTATTCACCCCGGTGGGAACAGAACAATTCGACCTGATCGTGTCCAATCCACCTTATATAGACCGCAATCTGCAATCCACCCTGACCCCGGAAGTAGTGGATCATGAGCCGCATATGGCCCTATTCCCGCCTGTTTCGGAAGATGCCTATTACTTCTACCGCAGGCTGGCTGTAGAGGGAAAAGCCCACCTCCAGCCAAACGGCCACATCCTGATGGAGTGCGGGGCGGGCATGGGGCCCGACATCACCCAGATCTTTTTGCTACACGGATACACCCACATTCAGACCACCCGGGATTATGCCGGGCTGGATCGGGTGATCGCCGTTTCGTTATAGCCTCAAAAGGCCTTAAGCAGCGGGCTCTCAATTCTTAAAAGAATCTAAAGGATGCTTAAATTTGCCCGTTTTTCGGATAAATTGTTGGGTAGCAACCTATCAGTCAATTCAAGAGGTTTATTGTTATGGCTAAAGTCGTCGGTATTGATTTAGGGACAACCAACTCGGTTGTGGCCGTTATGGAAGGTGGAAAACCCACCGTTATCGCCAACGCCGAAGGGAATCGCACCACCCCTTCCATTGTGGGCTTCTCCAAAACCGGTGAGCGCCTGGTAGGCTTGCTGGCCAAGCGCCAAGCGGTACTCAACCCGGATCGCACCATCGCTTCCAACAAGCGGTACATGGGTACCGATAAAAAATGGGCCATCGATGGTAAAGACTGGACCCCGCAGGAAATTTCCGCGCAAATTCTGCGCAAACTGGCCGATGACGCCTCCAAATATCTGGGCGAAAAAGTAACTCAGGCCGTGATCACGGTTCCCGCCTACTTTAACGACAGCCAACGTCAGGCCACCAAAGACGCCGGTAAAATCGCCGGTCTGGAAGTCCTGCGCATCATCAACGAGCCCACCGCGGCCGCTCTGGCCTACGGTCTGGACAAGAAAAGCGACGAAAAAATCCTGGTCTTCGACTTGGGCGGTGGCACCTTCGACGTGTCCATTCTGGAAGTGGGCGACGGCGTATTCGAAGTGAAATCCACCAGCGGCGACACCAAACTGGGCGGCGACGATTTTGACGAAGCCGTGATGGAATGGATGGCTGAAGAGTTCCGCAAGCAGGAAGGCATGGACCTGAAAGGCGACAAACAGGCCCTGCAACGCTTGAAAGAAGCCGCAGAAAAAGCCAAGTGCGAACTGTCCACCTTGCTGGAATCGCACATCAGCCTGCCCTTCATCACTGCCGATGCCAATGGCCCCAAGCACTTAGAACTGACCTTGACCCGAGCCAACTTCAACGCCATCACCAAAGACCTGGTGCAGCGTTGCCGGGGCCCGGTGGAACAAGCCCTCAGAGACGCCAAACTGAGCCCTTCCGAAATTGACGAAGTGGTACTTGTGGGCGGCTCCACCCGGATTCCCGCTGTGCAGGAACTGGTTAAATCCCTGACTGGCGGCAAAGAACCCCACCAGGGCGTAAACCCGGATGAAGTGGTGGCCATCGGTGCCGCCGTGCAAGCGGGTGTATTGGCCGGTGAAGTCAAAGACATCGTACTGCTGGACGTTACACCCTTGTCCTTGGGGATTGAAACCCTGGGCGGCGTGATGACCAAGCTGGTAGAACGTAACACCACCATCCCGGTACGTCGCAGCGAGACCTTCTCCACCGCCGATGACAACCAGAGCAGCGTGGATGTCCACGTACTGCAAGGCGAACGCCCCATGGCCCGTGACAACAAATCGCTGGGGAACTTCCGACTGGAAGGCATTATGCCCGCGCCCCGAGGCGTGCCCAAGATCGAAGTGACCTTCGACATTGACGCCAACGGCATTCTGAACGTGACGGCCAAGGATCAGGCCACCGGCAAGGAGCAGAAAATCACCATTACCAATACGTCTAACCTGAAGGAAGACGAAATTGAGAAAATGGTGAAAGAAGCCGAGGCTCACCGCAGCGAGGACGAGAAGTTCAAGCAGCAGGTAGAAGCCAAAAACCAGGCCGATAACCTGTGCCACAGCGCCGAAAAAATGCTGAAAGATCTGGGTGACAAGTGCCCGGACAGCGAAAAAGCCACCATCCAGAAGCAGATTGATGATCTCAGAGCGGCCATTCAAAGCAATGATACCGATCAGATCAAGCAACTGCAGGAAGTGCTGCAACAGTCGCTGTACAGCCTGTCCACCAAAGCCTACGAGCAGGCTGGTGCGGCCCCCGAAGCCGAAAGCAACGCAGGCCCTTCCGCCGGTGCTGCGGATGAGGACATTATTGATGCCGAATTCCGCCCCTCCGATGAAGGGGTGGGCGCCAACAAGTAATCGCCGCACATAGTGAACGTGTTTGAAAAGACCCGTCCACCGGCGCATCGTTCTAAAAGACCCGCTCACCGGCGGGTCTTTTGGCCTTATTGGGCCTCTTGCTTGGGCCGGGTATAATGCTGGGAACCTCATCCACCATCAACACAGGAATTTTTAACCCACAATGGCCCCCACCGTTGAATCCCCCCTACCGCCCCATGCGGTCCCGTTGAACCCGTCCGCCCCCGAGGCTCCCCAGAACCTGACCCAAGCGCTGAAACCAGCCCCTACTCCCAGCGAAAAAAAAGGGCCTAAAAAGCTGCTGGCCACCTATGAAGGGTTTCTGGTGCCCGCCCTGATTCTCTTTTTGGCGGGCAACGCCCTGGCCTATGCCTTACCCAATCTGGCCTTTGCCCGCCTGGAAATTGGACTTTCCCTGTGTGTGGCTTTTTTGGGCATTGCCAGTTACGCCATCGGCCAAACCGGACAAGGCTGGGCCGTTAAGCTCAATTTGTGGCTGATTGCGCTGGTGGCAGGCAGTTTACACTTCCAGTACCGGCAATTTACCCCCTCAGCGCAGGATGTTTCCCGGTTGGCACCCTTGCAGCGGGTCGAGGTGATGGGCACCCTGCTGTCTCAAACCGGACCACACCGAGGCGTTTTGGAAGTTTCCGCCCTGAACGGCCAAAAAACCAGTGGCCGCATTCAGGTCAGCTGGCCCGCCGATGAACGGGGCGAAGCGGTGGCGGCGGGAACCCGGCTCCTCATTAGTGGAACACTGACCCTCCCCTATGAAAGCCACATCCCCGGGGCCTTTAATCAGGCGGATTACTTGCGAAACCACCACATTACCGCCATTCTCAAAAAACCCTTGCGGGTGATCGCCTTTGAAACCCGCAATGAGCCTCCATTTGTGCTGCAACGGATCACCGATCACTTCAAGGACAGCATCGCCCAGGCCTTTACCCAACAACTGCCATCCCCTCAAGCCGAAATTTTAGGCGGACTGGTGCTGGGTGACAAGGCCATCCCCGTGGATAAAGCCGTCAAGCAGGCCTTTATTCAGACCGGGCTGGTGCATTTGCTGGCCGCCTCCGGGATGAACGTGGGCATCATCGCCGGGGCGGTGTTATGGCTGATGAGCTTACTGAAGGTGCCTTATCGAGTACGCATTGGGGTGGCCATGGGGGCAGTGGCGTTTTACAGCCTGCTCACCGGGCTGCCACCTTCCATCCAGCGGGCTTCGGCCATGCTGGAAATCGCCCTGGCCCTCAAATTGCTCAATAGGGAGTTAAGCCCCGTGTTTCTGCTCTGCGTGGCCAGCACCCTGCTGGTGGGACTGAACCCCGATTGCATTGGCAGCATTGGCTTTCAGTTCTCGGTACTCACCACCTTCGGCCTGCTGAGCATGGTGCCCCCGCTGCAGGAGGCCATCGGCTACTACATCACCCGCTGGCTGGCCGGAATTATTCTGGTGCCACTGGTGGCCCAATTGTGGGTGTGGCCGCTGTCGGTGGCCTATTTCAACCAGTTTCCCATTCATACCATCCCCCTCAACATTGCCGCGCTGGTGATGGTTACGCCACTGACCGTGCTGGGCTTTACCGCAGGCGTGCTGAATCTGATCGCACCTGCGCTCGGAGGCCTGCTGAGCTGGGTGGCCTTGCCCTTTCTGAACGGTTTGTTAAGCCTGGCCCAATGGGGGCAAGCGCAAAGCTGGGCCCAGTGGATGCTGGCCTCTCCGGCCCCGTGGCAGATTTTAGGCCTGTACCTGTCACTCTTTGGGCTGATTTGGCTGATTCATCAGGCTCCGCAGTGGCCCAAGCGGATCAAGGCGCTGGCCATCCTGCTTCCCCTATGCGTCCTTCTAACAGGCAGCTGGGCGCAAAGCCAGCAGATCAATCAGCAAACCCGGCTGGCCCTGCTGCCCTTGTCCTACCGCACCGAGGCCGTTTTGATTCAACCGGCCCATAGTCACGCCAACGTTTTAATCGCCCCAGAGAGCCTGGGGTACTTTGAGGCCCGTGCCTTGAGCGATTACTTTCGGCACCATCAAATCACCCAGCTGGACGCTTTAGTATTGTTACCCCAACCAGACAGCGACGCCTCCTCCGGCAGTAATAGCTGGAAAACCGCCCTCAAACAGACTCGCATCGATCGGCTCATCGCCGCTAGCGGTGCAAACATCCCCCCGAAGGTAAACGCCCGGCAATATGATGACTTTCCTCGCGGCGGGGGCGTTTTGCAAGTGAAGCAGTGGCAACTGCAAGGCCTCCTGAACCAACCCGGGCAGCAACTACACCTACTGGAGAATCAGCGTTGTTTACTGACCATTCAGAGTGAGCTGAACGCAACCAGCCCCCATGCCTGTGGCCTCCGGCTCATCACACAACGCAGCGGGACTCGCCTGCTAGGCCCTGTTCCCCTGCAGTCAGAACGGTTTTACCAACTGGCGTATGAGGGCAACACCCTCAAACTCTACTAACCAGCCAGGCCCGCCGTTTTAATATAGCACTCTCAGTGTCCTGACGGTGGGCGTAATGGGCACCAGACGTTCCCAAAGATGCGCAAAGCAGAACCCAAATGGGCGGGTGCAGACCCACTATCCCAAGCCAGTTTCAGCGACCCGTTTCAGAAACCGAAGTGGCATGCACCTTCAGGATGGAAGGGGCGGTCATTTCCGGCGGTTGGGGAATATTCATCAAACTGAGAATGGTGGGGGAAATATCGCTTAAACTATATTGGCGACTGCGATCCAGATCCAGTTCCGGGCGGTTGGAAATGAGAATCAGCGGCACCAAATTGGTGGTGTGGGCCGTGTGCGGACCGCCATTTTCATCCACCATCATTTCACAGTTGCCGTGATCCGCTGTCAGCAGCAACACGCCGTCCTGCTTCAACACGGCTTCGGCCACCCGCTGAATGGCGTGATCAATGGCCTTCACCGCCTCTTCCGCCGCGGGTAAAATACCCGTGTGGCCCACCATATCCGGGTTGGCGAAATTGACCACCAAAAAGTCATACTTCCCGCTGGCCAAGGCATCGCACACTACGTCGGCCACGATGGACACATTCATTTCCGGCTGCAAGTCGTAAGTGGCCACTTGCGGTGAAGGCACCATGTGGCGATCTTCGCCGGGATAGGGCTTTTCAAAGCCACCATTAAAAAAGAAGGTGACGTGGGCGTATTTTTCGGTTTCGGCGGTGCGGAACTGGGTCAGTCCCCGCTCGCTGAGAACTTCCGCCAGAATTTTATCCAGCTTTTGCTTGGGGTAGGCCACCGGCAGATGAAAGGTTTCATCATAGAGGGTCATACAGCCAAAGTAGAGATTTTGCAGCGTTTTGGCGCGATCAAAGCCCGTAAAATCAGGCTGGGTGAATGCCCGGGTCAACTGCCGGGCCCGATCAGGACGGAAGTTGAAAAACAGGATGGCATCGCCATCGTTCATGCCCTCATAGGTAAAGTCACAAACGGCAGGCTCTACAAACTCATCGAACCGCTCCTGACGGTAACTCCACAGCAGGGAATCCACACTGAAGGGGTGCTTACGACCAGTGGCGGACACCAGATTCTCATAGGCTTTTTGGGTGCGCTCCCAGCGATTGTCCCGATCCATGGCGAAGTAGCGGCCACTAATGGTGGCAATTTGCGGAAAATCGAGTGACAGCAGCTTAGCTTCCACTTCCTGCAAGTATTTTTCGGCACTTTGGGGAGACACATCCCGGCCATCCAGAAAGGCATGAACCTTCACAGTTTCTACAGATTGCTGTTTACAGAAATCCAGCAAAGCCATCAATTGATTTAGCGAGCTATGCACCCCGCCATCGCTAACCAGACCCATCAGGTGCAAGGCACCGCCGCTGTGTTTGACGTGATTCACCGCGGACAAAAAAACCGGATTAGTAAAAAAATCGCCATCCCGGATGGATTTGTTAATGCGGGTGATTTCCTGATACACCACCCGCCCGGCGCCCATGTTCAGGTGACCGACCTCGGAATTGCCCATTTGCCCGTCCGGCAGGCCCACGGCCTCCCCAGAAGCATCCAGGGCAATGTTGGGGTACTTGGCCAACAGGCCATCGTAATAAGAAGGTTCGGCAAGCTTAATGGCGTTGCCAGGAACTTCCTCTCGGATGCCCCAGCCGTCTAAAATCAGAAGCGCAACGGTTTTTTTCATATAATGGTAGGGTAGCACAGACGAAACGGGTAATAAAAGTGACGAACGAATTGAAATCCAGCGCCGCCGGGGCAGTAAGCCCAA
The DNA here is from genome assembly GCF_003149375.1 of Vampirovibrio chlorellavorus. Lineage (NCBI taxonomy): Bacteria > Bacillati > Candidatus Melainabacteria > Vampirovibriophyceae > Vampirovibrionales > Vampirovibrionaceae > Vampirovibrio > Vampirovibrio chlorellavorus. The sequence continues at coordinate 150,171 of NZ_QFWH01000004.1, read as the reverse complement.
TCAGCGAACAAAAACTGGAGTACGCTTATTTTCACGGAAAACTGGTTCCGTTTCAAGACGCCACACTGGATCTGCGTAATCCGGCTTTCCTGTACGGCATTTCCCTGTTTGAGGGCATTCGTGGCTACTGGGTGCCAGAAAAACGCCAGATTTCCGTTTTTCGTATGAAAGAGCATTACGAGCGCCTGCTGAAAAATAGCAAGGTGTTCTACATGACCCCCGAACTGGGTCTGGACGAACTGTGCCAGCTGACGCTGGATCTGATCCGCAAAAACCAGCATGACAGCGATATTTACATTCGCCCTACCTTGTACAAAAGCGGGGAAAGCATCACCCCCAGTCTGGAGTACACCAGCACCGAATTTTGCCTGTGGACCAAGCCCATGGGCGAGTATCTTGATTTGGAAAAGGGCCTGAGCGTCTGCGTTTCCAACTGGCGACGCATCCCGGATAACAGCATTCCGGCCCGGGCCAAAGCGGGTGGGGCCTACATGAACACGGCGCTGGCGGTCACGGATGCCCGCAAAATGGGCTACGATGACGCCATTTTTCTGACCGGGGACGGCACAGTGTCCGAGGGGAGCGCCATGAACCTGTTCCTGATTCGGGATGGCAAGCTGCTGACCCCCAGCAAGACCGAGGACATTCTGGAAGGGGTCACCCGCCACACCATTATGACTCTGGCCAAGCAGGAACTGGGGCTGGAAACCGAAGAGCGCACCATTGACCGCACAGAACTCTACCATGCCGATGAAGCCTTCTTCTGTGGCACCGGGGCGCAGGTGGCGGCCATTGGGCATATCGATAATCGTCCGGTGGGCAGCGGCAAGCCCGGCCCCATCACCCGACAGATTCAGGATCTGTACTTTAAAGTGGTCAAAAACCAACTGCCCCAGTACAGCCATTGGTGTACGATTGTAGACGCCTAACACTCGGTTGATTCATTCAGACAGGAAGAACCAAAGGCCCATGAGCGATACGCCCTGGATTCCCAAGCCCATTCTTCAGTTTTTGGCCGAAGCTGGCGAGCTGTTTTTAAACCTGAAAGACAGCGCCCGTTTTTTGCTGCAAGGACAAACGGACTGGCAAAAAACGCTGGTGCAAACGGCCATGGTGGGTTTTGACTCCCTGGGGATGAGCGTACTGATTTGCGTGATCACCGGCTCCGTGCTGGCCCTGCAAACGGCCTCCAAGTTCGCCCAGACCGGCACCGATTTTTATGTGGGCGGGCTGGTGGCCCTGGCCGTGGTTCGGGAGTTGGGCCCCATTTTCACCTGCCTGTCGGTGGGCGCACGAGCGGGGACGGCCATCGCCGCGGAAATCGCCAATATGAAAGTCACCAACCAGGTGGACGCCCTGCGGGTCATGCGGGTCAATCCCATACGCTACCTGTTTTTACCCCGGCTCCTGGCCTGCATGATTGCCCTGCCCATGCTGACCATTGTCGGCGAGGTGGCTGCCATTCTGGGGGGAATGCAAGTCGCCTACTGGGTCTCGGATCTGCACTATCATATGTATCTGGAATCGGTATGGTTATTTGTAAAACCCTACGACATCCGGGTCAGTTTACTCAAATCCCTTATCTTTGGGATCATTCTGGCAGCCATTAGTTGCACGGTGGGCCTGAACGCCAAGGGCGGGGCCCGGGAAGTAGGGCTATCCACCACCAAGGCCGTGGTCTGGATCGCCATTACCATCATTGTGGCCGACTTTTTCCTGACCTGGATTTTCTTTGGCACCTCTTACAATGGATGAAGCAAGGCGATGAATCACATTCTCCTGATACCCACCTCCCCCCAAGCCCAGAAACCGCATCCTTCCTACACGGCCTACGATGCCCGTCCTTCCATTTCGCCGGTGCAGGTCATCCCCTGCTGGCGTTATGAAAGCCCCAATTCCAAATCGCGCCCGGTGCCCAAGCCCCTGCCCATGCTGCTGGCCTTACAGGGCGCGGGAATTCACCCGGCGGAAGGCAGCTGGATTTTGTATCAACTGGGCAAAGAGGGCGATAGACCCTATCATGCGGCCTTGTTAATGAACGGAAAAGCCTGTGTCATCAGCCAGAACGATCAGGTCTACTACGGGCCGCCGGGCAAACTGAAACAGGAAAAAGTGCTGGAAGCGTGGCGTACCCGATGCCTGAATGCACAAACCCGCTACCTGAAGACGGAAAGCGGTCTGGAAATTCACATCAAGGTTAACAACGGCTCAAAAACCGTCACATTCAACAGACAGATCCGAGGCCCCATCCGCTTACCCTTGTTCTCAAAAGCGGAAGCCAGCCTGCCCGGTTTTGCAGGGCGGGCTATAGAGGCCTAGCGCAGCCAAACACAGTCCACATCAACTTGCGCCAATAGCAATCCACATTGATGAATCCACTCTGGGTCAGCCAGGTAAAATGCTCACTCAACGGCGCATAGTGGTCATATTGCTCGGCATGCGCGGTCCACAGGGCAATATCACTGTCCTGAGCCCCATTTTGGCGAGCCCAAACCTCCCAACGGGCCATATTTTCATCCTGAATGGCCAGCGGCACGTTCAGGGTTTCATCGGCGCAACGAAACAGACCGCCCGGTTTCAGCCAGTGAAACATGCGCTGGTACAGAATCGGCTTTTCGTCGTCCTTCAAGTGGTGCAAGGCCACACTGGAAATGACCATGTCAAACTGCCCCGGCTCCAGGGACAAGTCCATAAAACCACTTTGCACCAGGCGGATTTGTGCGCCCTCCCCACCCAGTTTGTCCGAAGCCTGCTGCAACATGTCCGCCGACAAATCCACCAGGGTCAACTGCGCCTGCGGAAAGCGCTCCTTCAGCAAGATCGATAAATTTCCGGTGCCACAGCCCAATTCCAGAATGTGAAGCGGCTTATCCGTGGCAAAAAAACAATACCCCAACAGGGCGTCAAACATCTCCAAGTAGGGCGGGATGGCCTTGCGGATACTATCGTCATAAGCCTGACTGACTTGATCGAAAAAGTTCCCTACGGAAACAGAATTAAACTGCAATGGCCCTGGAAAATCCGCTGTCATGAATGATACTTTCCTTCATTTTTTGGGCATCTTATCTCTGGCCCGCCCCATTTTCATAGTAGCCTTGCCCGGGTTTAAGCGCAAGATCACAGAAAAACCGCCTGCACTTTGTATCAGGCAGACGGTTTCTGTCTATTTAATCTGGGCCTAATGATTTTGAAAAGGATACCTAGTTACCGGAGTATCCCTTGAAAATCAGGGACGCATTGTGCCCCCCAAATCCGAAGGAGTTAGACATGGCCACGTCCAGCGTATCAAGTTTACGGGCCTTGTGCGGGGTGTAATCCAGATCACATTGCTCATCGGGGTTATCCAGGTTAATGGTCGGCGGTACGGTTTTGTTGGAAATGGCCATCATGGAGATCACCGCTTCCACCGCGCCCGTGGCACCCAACATGTGGCCCGTCATACTCTTGGTAGAACTGAGGACCAAACCCTGCTGGGCATGCTCACCGAATACCCGTTTTACAGCCAGGGTTTCAGCCACATCACCCAAAGGTGTGCTGGTGCCGTGAACATTGATGTAATCCACTTTCTCAGCGTCCAGCCCGGCGTCCTGCAAAGCGAGCTGCATGGCACGAGCGGCCCCGTTTCCATCGGCACAAGGAGCCACGATATCATTGGCATCAGCGGTTCGCCCGTAACCAATAATTTCACCCAGAATAGTCGCGCCCCGAGCCTTGGCGTGTTCCAGTTCTTCCAGAACCACCACGCCTGCGCCTTCAGAGATCACAAAGCCATCACGATCCTTGTCAAACGGGCGACTGGCCAACAAGGGCTCATCGTACCGCTGAGACAAGGCCCGCATGGTAGTAAATCCGGCCACGGACAGGGAGGTAATGGGGGCTTCCGCACCACCGGCCATAATCACGTCCGCTTCTCCATACTGGATCATGCGGAAGGCATCACCGATGGAGTTTGCGCCAGTGGCACAGGCGGTAACCACAGACTGATTTGGCCCTTTGGCATTGTACTCAATGGCAATCCAGCCACCGGCAATGTCACAGATCATCATGGGAACCAGAAACGGACTGCACTTGTTGAAGCCCCGATCCAGCGAGTTTTTCATCTGGACTTCAATTGTGCCGATTCCACCCGCGGCACTACTGACCACGACCCCAAAACGGTTGGGATCCACAGCGCCTTCGTACAGCCCTGACTGCTCGTAGGCCATCTTGGCAGCGGCAACGGCAAACTGGGTGTAACGATCCATACGCCGGGATTCTTTTTTGTCCATGTAATTCTCGGGGACAAAATCTGTACAAATACCCGCAATTTTGCAGGTCATCTCTTCCGGGGGAACCAGGGTGTTTTCCCCAATCCCGGAGCGACCATTGACCAGATTATCCCACATGGTTTCCAGAGTGCTGCCAACCGGGGTCACAACACCCATACCGGTTACCACAACACGGCGCTTTCCAAAGTTTGCCATGATCTTTTAACAGGACCTTATCGTTGATGTGCAATACAGTCGGTGCAAGCTCAAATCGAACTCGACCGCGCAGAAGTGTTGCTTACTTCTGATTTTTTTCGATATAGCTGACAGCGTCTTGAACGGTCTGGATTTTCTCGGCTTCTTCATCCGGAATTTCGGTACCGAACTCTTCTTCAAAAGCCATTACCAATTCAACGGTATCCAAAGAGTCAGCACCCAAGTCCTGGCTAAAGTTGGCTTCCGGGGTGACTTCAGCCTCATCAACGCTCAATTGCTCAACGATGACTTTTTTAACACGCTCGAAAACGGTCTGAGTGGCGTTGCCCATTGTCTTAGTCTCCAAATTACAGATTATTAACAGTAAAACCTAACGAGTTGGTATGAGTAAAATTAAAAATTTGACTGGCTTTTACCAACGTGAAGCTCAGTAAAATAAAGACCTTTGCGTGGATTTAGAAAACCAGACCGCCATCCACGTGGATGACTTGGCCGGTTATATAATCCCCAGATGTTATCAAAAAGAGAACAGCCTTGGCAATATCTTCCGGCGCGCCCAGTCGACCCAGTGGAATATGCTGCAACAATTGCTCTTTGGGAACGCTTTCCGTCATGTCGGTCTCAATAAAACCCGGCGCCAGCACGTTGGCGGTCACCCCACGACTCCCAAACTCCTTGGCCAGAGACTTGGTAAAGCCAATCAATCCGGCCTTACTGGCGGCATAGTTGGCCTGACCGGCGTTTCCGAACACGCCCACCACGCTGGAAATGTTCACAATGGCCCCTGCGCGTTGCTTCAACATAATGCGAGAAGCGGCCCGGCAGGTATAAAAGGCCCCCGCCAGGTTGGTATCGATGACCTTGGCCCAGTCCTCATCGCTCATGCGCATCAACAAGCCATCACGGGTAATACCGGCATTGTTGACCAGAGCGTCAATGCGTCCAAAGCGTTTGTGAGCCTGCTCAATCAAAGCCTGGGCGTCTGTTACACTGGCAGCATCTGATTTAACAGCCAACGCATCCACGCCAAAGCCCTTGACCATGGCCTCCACTTCCTCAGCGGCGGCCTGATTGGAGGCATAACTGAAAGCCACGTTGTAGCCCGCCTCGGCCAGTGCCTTTACGATAGCCCGGCCAATGCCACGACTGCCACCGGTCACAATGGCTGCTTTACCTGATTGATTGCTCATACTCTTGAACTGCTTTCCTTGACAAACTTGATTAAAAGTGGCCGAAACTCAAGCTAGGCGCTAACCAACGCCGCGTTCAGCTCGGCACTGACCGCCTCCAGAGAGGCCATGTCCAACACGTTGTAAATATGTACGTCGGGGAACATTTTTTTGACCATGCCAGTCAACACCTTGCCCGGCCCGAACTCAATCACCGTATCCACACCCTCGGCCTGAATCATGCGGGTCATGGTCTGGGTCCAACGCACCGAGTGGTCAATTTGCTGACCCAGTTTTTTCTGAGCCTCTGGGCCTGCCGTGGTCAAGGCGGCGTCCACATTGGTAATCACAGGAACAGCGGCATTCTCAAACGTAAAATCGCTCAAGTAGCCCGCAAAAGACTCGGCCGCCGGGGTCATCAACGGAGAGTGAAAGGCCCCGCCCACCGGTAACGGCATGACCCGCTTGGCCCCAGCTTCTTTGAGCTTCACGGAGACCTCTTCCACCGCTTGCGGCGTACCGGAAATCACCACCTGGCCATCGGTGTTGTAGTTGGCCACGGCAATGACCGACTGGCTGGCCTGGCGATAAGCGGCCACCACGGCATCCACCGCGTCTCCATCCAGACCCAACACGGCACTCATGGCCCCAGTGGGAGCTGCTTCCATCAATTCGGAACGCCGTTTCACCAGCTGCGCGGCCGCTTCCAGAGAAATCACGCCCGCGGCGTACAGAGCGCCATATTCCCCCAGGCTATGCCCGGCCAACACGGACGGCTGGAGCCGACATTTTTCCCGGAATAAATCCAAAGCGGCGATCGCAGTCGCCAAAATGGCTGGCTGAGTGTACAACGTGCGTCGCAGCTCCGTTTCCGGACCCTCAAAACAAACCTGACTGAGGTTGGGAGCCACAATACGGTCAAAAGTTTCATAAACGTTTCGGCCAGTGGGTGTTTCGGCGAAATCCCGACCCATGCCCACCGACTGAGAACCCTGACCGGGAAACACAAAGGCAACTTTACTCATCACGTTAAACCCTTTTCCAGACTAGACTGAAGCGGCTTCCCGCTGTTTCAGGTTGTTGCAGTGCTGACTCATCTCATCCTTGAGGTGCTGAGGCAAGCGCTGATCCACCGCTGTCCAGCGCATGACGCTGGTGGCCCAGGCCAACCCTGCCCCAAAACCGCACATCACCATTAAATCCCCGGGTTTCACCCGTCCTTGCAACACCGCCTCATTCAAGGCAATGGGAATCGAGGCGGCCGAGGTATTACCGAAGCGATCCAGATTCACGATCAGACGCTCTTCCGGAATATTCAACTTCTCGGACATAGCCTGCATAATGCGAATGTTGGCCTGGTGCAGAATGACGTGATCGATTTCCTCAATCTTCAGCCCCGCCCGATTCAGCACCTCCTGAATGGACTTGGGCACCACGCCCACGGCGAATTTAAAGACTTCCCGGCCATTCATATAAACATAATCGTTCACCGGGGTTTTCGGCTCCACCAACGGGCAGTTCTCCGCCTGAGTGAACAGGGTTAGCTCCATACCCTTGGCGCCATCCAGATGCAGATCGCTGGCGAGAATGTTGTCGGGAGCCCCATGCTCGGCCTTTAGCAAGGCCGCACCGGCCCCATCCCCAAAGAGGATGCAGGTATTACGGTCGTGCCAGTTGGTATACCGGGAATGAATATCGGCCCCGATCACCAGCGCCGTCTTGCACATGCCTGTTTTCAGGAATTGCTGGGCTACAATGAGGCCATAAACAAAACCGGAGCAGGCCAGAGCCATATCAAAACCAGCGGCGTTAGTAGCGCCAATAGCGGTTTGCACCTGACAGGCCACCGCCGGGTAAATGGTATCGGGCGTTGAAGAGGCCACGATAATCAGCTCCACCTCGGAACCTTCCATGCCCGCGCTGGCTAATGCCTGTGTCGCCGCCTCGATGGCCAGATCGGCCACACTTTCATCCCCGGAAACCACGTAACGGGTTTTGATTCCGGTTCTGGACTGAATCCACTCATCAGACGTATCAACCAGGGTGGCAATGTCATCGTTGCTAATGCAGCGGGCAGGGACGTGCGCACCGATACCAGCCAGACTAATCCCGTACCCAAAGGGGTTGGTTAAAGACGCCTGTCCGTTTAACGCACTCTGATTCAACTCTCTATTAGGCGTGGTCATGAACTTCAATCCCTTCCTGTATCTGCTTGCTGATTTTCCCGAGGACATCGGCCAACACAGCTTCCTTGGCCACCCGGATGGCGTTTTTAATGCCCCGCGCACGGCTACCCCCGTGACTGATGACGCAAATGCCCTTAATGCCCAGAAGCAAGGCCCCTCCGAATTCTTCGGAATCGACCTCTTTCATGGCGCCACGCAGGGCAGGCTCCGCCAATAAAGCACCCGCTTTGGTTCTCAGGCTACTTTTAAGCTGCGATTTCAACACGGAGCCAAACATACGCATGACCCCTTCCGCGGACTTCAGGGCCACATTTCCGGTAAAGCCATCGGTCACGGCCACATCGGCAGAACCATTAAACAGCTCTTTGCCTTCCACGTTGCCGATAAACTGAAACCGCTCATCCTTTTCAAGCAACTGAAAGGCAGTGTGGGCAAAGGCGTTGCCCTTGCCCTGCTCTTCACCAATGTTCAGCAGGCCCACCCGAGGTGTTTCCACGTTGTAGACGTTGTGCATAAACACGTTGCCCATCACGGCGAACTGGATCAGCATCTCCGGGGTGCAATCGGCATTGGCCCCGGCATCAATCAACAAACAATGGGTGCTGGTCGATGAAGGCAGGCGAACCCCGATCGCCGGACGCTCCACCCCATCAATGCGGCCCACGTAAAGCAAAGCCGAAGCCATGGCCGCCCCGGTACTACCGGCAGCCACCATCCCTTGGGCCTGTCCATTTTTGACGCATTTGGCCGTTACGATAATGGAGGCGTCTTTTTTCTTGCGCAAACCGGTGGCGGGAGACTCGCCCATTTCTATGACTTCGGAAGCGGGTACCACTTCAATGCTCAAGCCCCGGGTGTCGTACTTTTTCAGCTCACGCTCAACATCATCGGGCTTGCCCACCAAAAGGATACCAACCCCATGTTCCCGTGCGCCCTGCACAGAACCGTCAACAATTTCATGGGGCGCATAATCGCCACCCATAGCATCAACGGCGATTCGAATGGGAGAAGTGGCCATCAGATTAATTCTTTACAAAATCAAAAACTAAAACCGAGCGCTTTGATTAATGTTCGTGATGAGCGTGAAATTTCTCACTGACCACACGGCCATTGTAGAAACCACAGGCAACGCACATGTGATGAGGCATTTTAACGGCGCCGCAGTGAGGGCAGGTGGTGCGAGCAGCAAGAGTGGCTTTCCAGTTGGCACGACGGTGCGCCTGATCAGAATGGCCGACTCGTTTCTTGGGAACTGGCATGGGGATAAACCTCTAGCGTTAATGAATTGAGATCTGGTAGACAGATCGTTGGGCACAAAAATACGTGGTGATGATTCTTACAAAAAAGCGCTTGGCTTACAAGAGGCTCAGGCAAATCGGCACTCTGGACGCTCACAGTTGGGATGATTCAGGGATTCCAGAATCAAAAACTGCTGGGCCAGATCTTTCAAATCCAGCTCCCCTTCTTCGTCTAAAACCTCGTAGAAATCATCGGACTGTAGTTCCCGTTCCTTGTCCTTGGCGGTCAGAGACTCTTCAAACACAAAGCGCTCATCCACTTGCAGGTCAATGGGCACCTGATAAGACTCCAGACAGCGGGCGCACTCCAGATTCAGGCAGCCCTTGAGCTGGCCGTAAACGGTCAACCCCACATGCTCTTTGTGAAAACGCCAGTGGCACTGCACCGGGCCATCCGTCTTGATATCGGCAAAGCTGTATTGCGCCTGAAGCTGGGTAATGGGGTGTTTCTGCCGGCTGATCTCCAGCACTTTAACACGCTCTACCGACTGGGCGGACGCGGGGACATCGGGTGAGGGTTCCATCATCTTGATTCTCCTGACCAGACCGGTGCCTTGTAAGACTTGGCAAGCCGGGGTAGTTTGGTTTTTTATAAAGGATAGCACCTCAAAATAAAAAGCCCATTTTCAATCTTCATACTATTGCGCCCCAAGCAAAAGGCCCGTTATTGATGCAAGCCGCCACCGTTCAACCCGATTACCAGCTGGCCTTGTCCGAGCTTCCCATTCCGGCGATACCCGACGACGGGGCCTTAATTCGGGTGTTGGGCTGTGGGCTGTGCGGCTCCGATCTGGATAAGGTCATTCACAGCAAGGCCCAACCTGGCACTGTGCTGGGCCACGAGATCGTGGGCATCATCGAAGCGCTGGCGCCCAACGCCCCAGCGCACTGGTCGGTTGGGGATCGATTGGTCAGCGCTCACCATGTGCCGTGCGGGACCTGCCACTACTGCCTGAGCGACAGTGAGTCCATGTGTCGCCAATTCAAGGCCACCAATTTCGTGCCGGGTGGCTTTGCCCAATATCTCAGCCTGACCGGCCCACACCTGGAAAAAACCGCCTTTAAAGTCCCCAGTGGCATTACCGACGCCGAAGCCTCCTGCGTGGAGCCTTTGGCCTGCGTGCTGCGGGGGATTCGCCGGGGTCAGCGGCAACACCAGAAGTCTGTGGCCGTGGTGGGACTGGGCTTTATTGGCCTGATGACGGCCCAGGTCTACCAAAATGAGGGCAGCACCGTTTACGGTATCGATCTGGTCGAAAGCAGACTGACGCTGGCCCAAGCCGAGGGCTTTGTGAAACAGGCCTTTCACCCCATTCAGCAGGCGGCTGAAATCAAGGAGACCCTGACCACGGACACCCCCACCGGCCAAGTGGATACGGTCTTTTTGAGCGTGGTGAACAACAAAACCCTGGACTTGGCCCTGGAGCTGGTTCGGGACGGTGGGAACATCATTGTCTTTACCAGCGGCCCCGCCGGAACCAGCGTGGACCCCAGCCGTCTTTACTTTCGGGAGATCAACCTGATTACCACCTACTCCCCGGCCCTGCGGGATTTAAAGAACGCCGCCGAACTGGTGTTCAACCGAAAAATCCGCCTACAACCCCTGCTCAGCCATACACTTTCCCTGCGGGACATTCAGCAAGGCGTGGATCTATACCAGCAGGGACAGGCCATTAAAGTGTTTATACATATGGACGGTGCCTAATCATGAGCCACTCCACCACCCCTGAAAACACCCATGCCCTGACTGGCACCATGAAGGCGGCCCTGTTCTATCAGCCCAACGATGTGCGCTACGAAGAGACGCCCATTCCGGCCATTGGCCCGGGTGAGTTATTGATTCGGGTGGAAAGCGCCCTGACTTGCGGCACCGATGTGAAATGCTATCGCCGGGGCCATCCGGTGCTGCTCAAAAACTTTCCCTCCCCCTTTGGGCACGAATTTTCCGGGACGGTTGTGCAAGCGCAGCCCACGGAAGCAGAACCCCCGCGTTTTCAGGTGGGCGATCGGGTGGTGTCGGCCAACTCCGCCCCGTGCTATCAATGCTTTTACTGCCACAAAGGGCAAACCAATCTGTGTGAGCGTCTGGATTTGCTGAACGGGGCCTACGCCGAATACATCCGGGTGCCCGCCCAAATCGCCCGGCACAACACCTACCGGCTGCCAGACCATTTGCCCTTTGAAATTGCCGCCTTTAGCGAGCCCTTGGCGGTGTGCCTGCACGGATTGGCCCAATCCCGCATTGAGGCGGGCGATCATGTGGCCGTGATGGGCCTGGGCCCCATAGGGCAGTTGATGGTTCGGGCGGCCAAACTGAAAAGGGCCAAGGTCACCGCCATGGCCAGAACCCCCAACAAACTGGCGCTAGCCCAGCAGTTTGGTCAGGCCGATCAGATAGTCAACTTACTGGAGTACGAAAACCCTGAGGCCCTACGGGCCGCTTTTACCGAGCAAGGGCGTGGCTTTGATGTAGTCATTGAAGCCATTGGCAAACCAGAAACCTGGGAAAAAGCGGTTGCGCTGGTGCGCAAAGGGGGCACCGTCAATTTATTCGGGGGTTGTCCGGGGGGCAGTTCCGTCACTTTCGATACCCGTCGCCTGCATTACGATGAAATCACCCTGGTCAGTTCCTTTCATCACACCCCTCGCCACTTTCAAGCTGCCCTGGAGCTGCTTGGCAGCGGGCAGGTCGATCCCCGCCCGCTCATCAGCAAAACAGCCTCCATGGCCGACTTTGAATCGGCCCTGCAACAGGTGGAAGCCGGGCAGGCCATCAAAATCGCCCTTAAAAATCAGTAACGCTTGCTTCAAAGCAAAAGCATCGCTTTTTAATAAAAAGTGAGGATTCCCTTCCCCAAAAAGGAAAAAATGTTGGGGCCAGGCAATTTTGAGCTTTATGCGGGTTTTATATCATTAAGATACAAATCCAACCCAAAAGTGAGTTCCTTTGTATGAAGCCCCAAGAGCCCAACACTGACACCCAAAACGGCGTTCCTCTCTCCGTTCCCCTGATGGAACTGGCCGCACTGGAAAATTTTGTCCGCCTCCAGCAGTCTCAGGCTCAGTATCTGGAATGGCTAGAGGCCAATGAGCAAAAAGCCGGGCTAAATGGCTATATTTACAAGCAAATCCGCTAACCGCCCCCCCACAGCATCCCTCCCTGATTCCCCAGACAGTTTCCCTTCTAGTCCTCCCTCCTCCCGAACATCCCTCCCCTCACTCACTAAACACACACACAACCCCCATACGCAACCGAAACGCGTTAAAGCGCACAAGCCCCTGTTTGTCAGGGGCTTCCTTCCTGAGACCCGAATCTTGCCGACAGGCTGGAGTCGGGTTTTTGCTATGCGGAACCCGGCATTGAGCCCTGAGTCTTAAGCCCATCAGCGACCCTGTTAGCCACTTGATGAATTGTCCCAAACGCCAAAGAAGCGCATAATCAAACCCAGTATCTTTCCCCGTCCAAACCGGAATTCACCCTGTTTTTTTTAAACACTGGCCCGTTCAACCGCCCCTGAAAATCAATAGTCATCCTGCCCCGATGGGTAGTAATCCACTGAAGGGAGACATTTTATGATATTATCGGCGCTTTTGTACTGGGTATTGACCGCCGCCATCCTGATGCTGGTGGACGCCATCACCCCCGGCATTCATATCAGCGGCTTTGGCACCGCCCTGTTAGCGGCATTTGTAATGGGTCTGGTTAATTTTTTTATCCGCCCCGTGCTGATGTTGCTGACCTTACCGCTCAATTTGCTGACACTGGGACTCTTTTCCTTTGTGATCAACGCCCTGTTGTTTGCCCTGGTGGCCTGGCTCATTCCCGGCTTTGAGGTCAGCAACTTCCTGAGCGCCCTGCTGGGTTCCCTGTTCATGGCCATTATGACCAGCGTACTCAGCCTGGTTCTGGGCGATCGCAGCCGATTTGCCTGATTGGCTCTCCTCCCGACAGCGGTGGCCAATCAGCAATTAAAAAGCCCTCCAGCAGACTGGAAGGCTTTTTAATTCGGAGAGGGAGGGATTCGAACCCTCGAGACAGGTTTAAGCCCGTCTAACTTCTTAGCAGGAAGCCGCTTTCGACCACTCAGCCACCTCTCCAGAAAAGAGAACCAATAAAGGGAAGAAGTTGACCCTGAATTGATGCTCTTAATTATATCGCAAGCACAGGGATGTCAAGTTTCTGAGAAGTCAAGTTTTTAAATGGCGGGCCTCAGGGCCAGACGCCCCGCGGCACCGAGGGACGCCACAGCCACCAAAACGGACTCCAAAATTGACTCTGCTGGAGGCTTATCCTATACTGCCCATTGCTTTTGTAAAAGCGGTTTTCAGTGCAAATTTCCCGATGCCGGTTCGCCCCGGCGGGTTTGCATGTCCGGACCCTCTCAAGCCCCACACACAATCCCCCAGGAGGAACGCAAGGTTATGGCCAATGTAGTGATCGTCGGCGCCCAATGGGGTGATGAGGGCAAGGCAAAAATTACCGACCTGTTGGCCGCGGAGGCCGATGTGGTCATTCGCTGCCAAGGCGGATGCAACGCCGGGCACACCGTGACCCACGGCAATGAAGTGTTCAAGTTTCATCTGGTTCCTTCCGGGATGCTGTATGAAAACAAGCTGTGTATTATCGGCAACGGCACGGTCATCAACCCACAAGTCCTCCTGAATGAAATCGAGGAACTGCAACGCAAAGGCTTTTCCACAGCCAATCTCAAACTGAGCGATCGGGCGCACCTAACCCTGCCCTTTCACACCAGCCTGGATCAGGCCCAGGAAAACGCCATGGCCGAGAAAAAAATTGGCACCACCGGGCGTGGCATCGGCCCCACCTATATGGATAAAGTGGGTCGCTATGGCCTGCGGGTGGGCGACTTGTACCTTGAGGACGCTGTGCTAAAAGAGCGCTTGGGCCAGATCGTCAGCCACAAAAACGAACTGCTGGAAAAATGCTACCCCACGCTGCCCCGCCTCACGGTCGAGGATCTGTTTGAGTGGTGCCTGCAATACCGGGAGCAGTTGGCCCCCGTGGTGGCCGATACCATCGCACTGGCCCATCAAGCACTGACCGAGGGCAAGAAGATTTTATTTGAAGGGGCTCAGGGCACCCTGCTGGATGTGGACTACGGCACCTATCCGTTTGTGACCAGTTCCAACGCCACGGCAGGCGGGGCCTGTACCGGATCGGGCATTGGCCCCACCCGCATTGATCGGGTCATTGGGGTCATGAAAGCCTACACCACCCGGGTGGGCGAAGGCCCCTTCCCCACCGAGCTGAAAGACGCCATTGGCGCCCATCTGGGCGAAGTGGGACAGGAATTTGGCACCACCACGGGCCGGGCCCGCCGTTGCGGCTGGTTTGACGCCATAATTGCCAAGTACAGCGTGCAGGTCAACGGCCTGGATGGCTTGGCCATCACCAAGCTGGATGTGTTTGATGGCATGTCGGAACTAAAAATCGGGGTGGGCTACCGAAACCGCCAAACCGGGGAAACCATCACCCACTTCCCCGCCCAACTGAACGTCCTGAACACCGTGGAACCCATTTACGAAAGCTGGCCGGGGTGGCAAGGCTCTGTGAAAGAAGCCCGCACCTTTCAGGAGTTGCCCGCTGAAGCGCAAGCCTACCTGAACCGCATCGCCCAGCTGATCGGTTGCCCGGTGACCATTGTCAGCGTTGGCCCCGAGCGCAATCAGACTATTATCGTGGAGAACCCCATGACCGCCTCCAAACGTTTATTTGGGGCCACAGAAAAAATCCATGCGTAATCTTTTCTTGACGCTGGCGGTTGAACCCTTAAAATACTGAAAGTATCGAAGCTGAGTTGCGGCTCCGATTATCGTCACCCCACCCAGCTTGCGAGTTTAGCTCAGCGGTAGAGCACTCCCCTTTTAAGGGATAGGTCCTGGGTTCGAATCCCAGAACTCGCACCAAAAGAGGACACAAATTGTGTCCTCTTTTTTACTTCTTCTCGGAAAAAAGCCGGAAGCCCTTCCACATCAAATCCAGGCCCTTACCGCTCAAGCCAGTATGAGCCCTGAAGCACTACTCAGTCTCGGCAGCCTCCTCGGGAGAGTGAGAGAAGATAGCGGCAAGCGACTGCCTTTGAGCCTCCACAAGCGTCAGAACATCCTGAACATCGCTTTCCAGGAATTCGTTATCCTGTATGGCCTTCACTTGCCGGGTTGACTTTAAACAGCGCTCCATCAAGCCCGTGAGCATTTTTTGCCACTGCCAATCGTTCAGCATGGCCTTCGCCGACCAGGGAACGGCCTCTCCCGGCTGACTGCGCATCAACGTCCGAAAGCGCTGATTGAGCCGCGCCTGATGAGGCTCGATCTGTCCGTAGTATAGGTTAATGATGGGCGTCAAGGCGGTCTCAGCCGGAGTCCCGTTTACAATCATCGAAGCCCCCTCCAAGGCGTTAAACCGCCAGGACAGCTGTCGCTGGGATGACCGCAAATCGGCATAAGCCTTGCGACTGAGATATACAGGATGGCCCTCCACCGTCATGACGGGTAAAGGCTCCTGGAACCTGACCCTCTTGGGAACGGGGGCCCGCTCCGCCGAGCCAGCGGGGGAACTTCGCTTCAGAATAGAGCGGGGCTGCTGCGTCACCGCGGCTTCTGCCAGTAGCTGCAGCCCCTTATCAGCAGGATGATCGAGGGAGTCATCAAGGGAACCATTGAGGTGATCATCGTGAGGGTTGGGGAAAATGGCGGCTGACGGGGATGAAAGCTCCAGCGAATCGGACTCTGGCGGACGTTTGGGCAGCAAGATCGCCAGTCCTCGGGGTGCGGCCTCTGGCAACGACTGATGGGAGGACTGGCTGGCGGGCCTTCCGGCTGGTTGAGCGTTGCCGGGTAAGGTGGACGGGGGCACCTGCTTCCCGGTTTTGTCCCGGTACCCGCCTTTTCCCAAAGCGTCCCAATTCAGCATAGAAAACCTCTATCTTCAATAAACAACCTGCTAAAAGCAGAAAACACCTGAGAACGTCCGATTGCCCCAAAGCCAGCCTCCGATCCGGAAACGGCCCTGAGCATCCCTGAAAGCCAAAACCATAGAACGCCTCTGCTGGCCGAGAAGAGATTTTGAAAGGGCATTCAGGCGGACTGGAGGGCTTTAGGCCATTGCCTGCGGCTTTAAACCCAGTTTTTCCAGCAAATCCCGATCCCGATTCATGCCCGGGTTATCGGTGGTCAGCAATTTTTCGCCGGTAAAAATGGAATTGGCCCCGGCCATAAAGCACAAGGCCTGCGTCTCATCGTTCATGCTCAAGCGACCGGCGGATAAACGCACCTTGGCTTCCGGCAAGAAAATGCGCACGGTGGCAATGGTGCGTACCAGATCGAAAGAATCCACGGGGGCCTGATTGGCCAGAGGCGTCCCTTCCACCGGCACCAGACAGTTCACCGGCACGGATTCCGGCGGGTGATCCAGCTCGCACAGGGTTTTGATAAACTCCAGACGATGCTCCAGGGTTTCCCCCATGCCCAGAATACCGCCACAGCAGACATCAATGCCCGCGTTGGCCACGTTTTTCAAGGTATCAAAGCGATCCTGAATGGTGCGGGTGGAAATCACCTCCGGGTAAAAATTGGGGGAGGTATCAATATTGTGGTTGTAGGCTTTCAGACCCGCCTCTTTCAGGGCTTTGGCCTGCTCGGCGTTGATCATACCCAAGGTCACACAGGCCTCCATACCTTCATCGACCACTGTTTTAACCATATCCACCACATGATCAAACGCCTTTTGGTGGGGCGGAGTGCGCCAGGCCGCGCCCATACAGAAGCGGGTGGAGCCGTTGGCCTTGGCCTCCTGAGCCTGCTCTCGAATTTCTTCCAGAGAAGGCAGTTCCCAGGTTTCGATACCGGTGTTATAACGGGCGCTTTGCGGGCAATAGGAGCAATCCTCCGGGCAATTGCCGGATTTAATATTGGCCAGCGTACACAGTTGCAATTCATTGCGGGGATGGAAACGCCGCTGAATGTCCTGGGCCTGAAACACCAGATCCAGAAACGGCTGATGATAGCACTGCCGGATGCGCTCCAGTAAGTCCTGGGACTGGGCGCTGGTTGGCGCTGTGCTATTTTGCATCACGGATTCAGTCGGCATAACCTCTCACCTTCGTATTTCTAGTGGTCTCGGAGAAAATGAACGGCCACAGAACATTATGGTTACTAACAATTGGTAGCAAATGAAACCATCTGCTTTCTCAGGTCTCATAATAAAATGAATACAGGCCAATGCCAAAACATGTAAAGGAATCTATGAATCGACGCTGGTACGATCAAGAAGCCTCCTGTCCCCGGCTTCTGGAACAAATCCGGGAGATCCCCCAGCCCGAAATCCGGGAATTTTGCGCCCGGGTGCTGATTAACTTTGGCGAGAAAGTACGAAAAGAAATCAACGAACGGGATAAGCGCAATCTGGCCGTCAACTCCATTGGCCAGCAGGGGCTCAACGCCCTGTATCGGTATGGCGAGGAAAAACGGCGCTGGTACGACACAGATCCGGTTTTACACAAAGCCACGGGGAACTTCTATACCCTAAGCCCGGAAGGACTGGGGCTGGTAGGCTTTAAACTGGGCGACACCTTCGGGCTGCTCCAGATTTATGGGGTGGTATGCCACCAACTGGATCAACCGCCCAATATGAAAGAAATGGCCCGCATCGCTACCACCGCCTTAAACACCGGCACTCAGGAGGCTGAAGAAATTTTAGTGACTTTGGTCGGGCAAGACTTGTACAACTCGCTGGGCGGAAACACCTTCAAATCAAACCAGTAAGCAAGCCTTCCCAAGCCCTGGGTGTAACACCGTCCGCTCAGGAGGGGTCCGGCAAATACAGCACAATATCTTCCCAATAGGCTGTTTGCATCTCGGTGCCCTTCAAGTCAGCGGCTTTGACCTCCAGTTTGGCCAGCATGTCAAATTCCTGTTCGGGAGCAAGTCCGTTTTCCCCGTACAGGAATAACATCATCTCCGCGGAGGCCAGTTCCGGCTGTGGCCCTTTAGCCACGCCCACTGCTTCGGCCAAGGCCCGAAAGCGGGCTTCGTACTCTTCCCAGCGTGGATCTTCAATATCCATCAGTCAACCTCCCGATATTACGACTATAGAGCTACTTTACCCCTTCCAGTCATCGGCTTCAAGCCAAAGGCCACGTCCCGGAGCAATTAAAAGCCTGACGATAAAAAACCATAACGCTAAAAAAGAAAGCCTGAGCTGAAATAATAAGAATCCTTAACAACCAGCTAGTCGCTGTTTAAAACCAGAACCATGGGGGGATAAAGGTGTTAGGGAACTCAGCCGGAGATGTGGATTTGTCAGCCATCAGTGGAAATTACGGCGGCACTTACAATACCAGCCTCAGTGGGCTACGAGATGCCGACTTGCGGCTACAAGCGGTGGCCAACAATATAGCCAATAGCAGCACAGTGGGGTTTCGTCCGGATCGGGTTGATTCCACCGCGGAGCGGCGGGGCGGTGTCCGGGGCATGGTGGTGGAGGCCAATGCCGCCATGGTGCTAGGCCCAGAAGAGGCATCCCAAACCGACGCGGCCACCGAGGCTATCAACCTGACCCTGGCGCGTCGGGCTTTTACAGCCAACCTGAAAGCCATACAGTCCCAACGAGAAGCGGACGAGGCCACGCTGAATATACCGGGTTAGTGAGCCCTTAAGAAAAACACGTAAGGTCGGGGCTAAATAGAATCCTGACGGGCACGTTAGAGTTGGTTTCCGGTTTTGTATAAGGTAATATCAACTCTGGTACGGTTTGCTCAAAGGAGTTCTCACATGACCGATTACATTGGCTATACAGGCATTCAAACCACAGGATGTCAGGCTTATCAACTGCCCGTCAGTAAACTGGTGGAGCTGGCGCTGGCCAATGGTGAAGGACTCTTGTCGGAAACGGGGGCGCTCTCGGTCAACACCGGCAAATTTACCGGCAGGGCGCCCAACGATCGCTTTATTGTGGACACCCCCGATATCCACAACGAAATCGACTGGGGCAAAGTGAACGTCTCCACATCCCCCCAAGTCTTTGACAACGTGCTGAAAAAAATGCAGGCCTATTTCAGCGACAAAAACGTGTTTATCTTTGATGGGCTGGCCGGGGCTGACCCCCATTACGCCTTGAAAGTCCGCTTTATCAACGAGTTGGCTTCTCACAACCTGTTTGTGCATCAAATGTTCGTGCGCCCTGAACCCAGCCAACTGGAAGGCTTTGCCCCGGAGTTCACCGTGATTTGCGCCCCCTTGCTGGAGCTGGACCCGGCTACGGAAGGCACCCACTCCGAGGCGGTCATTCTGGTGAACTTTGAAAAAAAGATGGTGCTGATTGCCGGTACCCGCTACGCCGGGGAAATGAAAAAATCCATTTTCAGCGTGATGAACTACCTGATGCCGGAACGGCAGGTGTTCCCCATGCACTGCTCGGTCAATGTGGGCAACGACGGTAAATCCGCCATCTTCTTTGGCCTGTCCGGCACGGGCAAAACCACCCTCTCCGCCGACCCGGAACGCACCCTGATTGGGGACGACGAGCATGGCTGGTCTGACAAGGGCCTGTTCAATTTTGAGGGCGGCTGCTATGCCAAGACCATTCGCCTCTCCAGAGAGAATGAGCCGGAGATCTGGGACGCCATCCGCTTTGGGGCCATCACTGAAAATATCGTGCTTGACGCCAACACCCGCCAGTTCGAGTACGACGATGCCCGATACACCGAAAACAGCCGGGTGGCCTACCCCATTGATTTTATCCACAATGCCGATCCCAAAGGCGTGGCCGGGCACCCCAGCGCCATTATTTTCCTGACCGCCGATGCCTTTGGCGTTCTACCGGCGGTTTCCAAACTCACCGAAGAACAGGCCCAATACCATTTTATTAGCGGCTACACAAGTAAAGTGGCTGGCACTGAACAAGGCATCACCGAGCCGGTGGCGGCGTTTTCCACCTGTTTCGGGGCGCCCTTTATGCCACGTCCGGCTGCCGTCTACGCTCAAATGCTGACCGAGCGGATTCGTCAGCACCAGGTCAGCGTATACCTGATTAACACCGGCTGGCAAGGCGGACCTTACGGCCTGGGTAAGCGGGTCAGCATCCCCCACACCCGGGCCATGGTCACCGCCGCCCTCAACGGTAGTCTGGATCAGCAGACCTTTGAAATCCATCCCGTTTTCAACGTGCTGGTGCCCAAGGCTTGTCCGGGTGTACCTGCCGAAGTGCTGGACGCCCGTGGGCAATGGGCGGATAAAACCGCCTATGACCAGACAGCCGCCAAGCTGGCCCACATGTTTGTGGAAAACTTCAAAAAATTCCACGGCGTGGAGCATTTGGTGAGCGCTGGCCCCAGAGTGCCCGCCACCATCCAGTAGGCCAGGCGCTTTCTGGGCAAACCACTACAAACCGTCAAACCGGAGTCCTCAGGGCTCCGGTGTTTAAAGGGATTCTTACCGGCGTTTAATAAGGGCTGTAATCGCTCAAACTGTTGGCAGGCTGGGCGTAAATCTTAATCAGAGTGTTAATATCCCGCTGAGACGGCGCATAAGCCTCCTGTCCCTCCATCGGCGGAATGGGTTGGATCTTGTTGGGTGCCGATCGCCAGGCCCATTTACTGGGAAAGTCATTCAACTCCTGAGAGAAAGCCGGATACATCACATCGTCCGGGTCTTCGCTATGCCCCCATAAGCCCATGGCGTGACCCAGCTGGTGGCTCAGGGCCCGGCGTTGAACCGCAGGTGGCTGCCCAGCAAACGGAAACAGGTTGATCAGGATCACCGTGCGAATGGCACGCTGTTGATCCAGCTGTACCACAGGCCTGGTGAGTAACCCCGTGGTGTTTTGGGCCCACGTCCCTTTGTCCCAGGTCACCACCACATCGGCGGCGGCAGAATTATTGACCATTTGCAGGGAGAGCGATCGCTGCCAGGCCTGCACAACTTGATTGGTTACACTAACCTCAGCCGGGCTCCCTTTGACGTATATCTGAATGGGCAACTTGTCCCATCGCAAGGCAGAACCGCGGCCATCCCGGTAAATGGACTGGCTATAATCCCCCACGCTGAGATTCTCTGCAGGGTCCATGGGGCTGGAAAACGAAACCGGCGAAGTGGCGTCCAACTGGACCAGCTCCACCTTTTGCGATGTTCGGGGAACCACTCTGGACTTGCGGCGGGTGCTGGCCACCACCACATCCCCCTCCGGGCCACCCTGGGTAAGTCGAATCTCCTTGGCCACCAGCGGCATGGCGTAAGTCAGCTTTTTCATCCGAACAGGCAAGGGATAATTCTCGAAGGCATGCCCAAAGACCTGAACCTCCAGACGCCGAAGCCGGTCTGCCATGGCCAACTCGGGGTAAGTGCGCTGAAACAGCTTGGACTCCAGGTAATCCAGCAAGGGGCCCTGTGCCACCAGGGCCTGTTGCGCTTTTTTCTGCTGTACCCGGGCGTCAATGGCCCACATCCGGGTCTCCATATTTCCCCGCTGGGTGGTTCCAAACAGGGTTCGCTCAATCCGGCTCAACCGTTCAACGGTGGGCTGGCTCATGTAAGTATGCCCATAAAGCTGGTTTTCCACCTCATGAATCGGCAAAGGGGCCATTCTTGGCGGCCCGGAAGAACTGACGGGCTGAGCCCAAACCGTTGCGGAGGCCATTCCAGCCAGAACCATCAGGCAAAAGAGCGACAACCCGGGGCAAAAGCCCCTAAGACCCTTCAAAATCCGGTTTCGAATGTTCATTATAATCAGTCGCACCTGGGACAACGTTCCGGCTAAATCCGCAATAAGCACGTAAAAACAGTGGAGCCAAGCAGAACACCTGAACCGACGAACTACCGTCTCCGCTGTTTTATTGTACGCCATCCAAAGCCTCCGGTGGCCATGCGTCCTGAATCACCATCCACCCGTTGGGGGCCGTGAGACGGTTTGTACTTTTGATATGACTTCCTGAGTGTTTTATGCTCACTATTCAAATTTGATTTCCCTTGTGTTAGCTTGTTAAACCAATATGTATTCTCCCTCACTCTTTTCTTCCAGTGGAGATGTATCAGACCCGGAGGTTTTTTCTTACCAATGAACACTTATGAAGCGTTCGTCATTCTCAAGCCCATCCTGGACGTTGACAACTCCGACAACGTCTTGAAAGTCATTGAAGACGCCGTTGAAAGCCTGAATGGCAAAGTCGTCAAAAAGGACAAATTGGGCCGTAAGCGTTTGGCTTATGAAATCAACAAGTTCAAAGATGGTTTTATCACCACCTATTTGCTGAAGCTGGACCCAGCCTCCGTGCTGTCGCTCAAGCGCACCTGCCAGTTGAACGAGGATATTTTGCGTTTAACCCTGGTCAACCGCAGCAATGTGGATATTACCGATGCCAGCATCTACGGACGTGAACGCCCTCAGGATCGGGATCGCCCGGAACAACGCGGTGAGCGCGGCGAGCGTGAGTTTCGTCGTCCCGTAGCTCCTCGTTCGGCTGACTAGAGTATCAACCGTATTAACAGGGAAAAGAAGGACGCCCAATTGTGAGTTTTGCGAAAGCGACCTTATCAGGCACATTGGTCAGTGAACCGGAAAAACGGTTTACGCCCAATAATATTGCGGTAACCAGTTTCAACATTCAGGTTGAAAATCCGGCCATAGGGGCAAAGGCTGTGACGAGTGAGCCCTTTCTGGTGAAGGTTACCTGCTGGCGGAATCTGGCCGAAGCGGTCACGGTTTTGCAAAAGGGAGACTCG
Organism: Vampirovibrio chlorellavorus; assembly: GCF_003149375.1. Taxonomy (NCBI): domain Bacteria; kingdom Bacillati; phylum Candidatus Melainabacteria; class Vampirovibriophyceae; order Vampirovibrionales; family Vampirovibrionaceae; genus Vampirovibrio; species Vampirovibrio chlorellavorus. The sequence continues at coordinate 127,318 of NZ_QFWH01000004.1, read as the reverse complement.
ATTCTGGTGGATGGCAAACTGATTATGAACAGTTTCCAGACCCAGGAAGGCGTCCAGAAAAAACTGTTTGAAGTGGAAGCCAGCACTGTGGACAAACTGCCTGGCAAACCGGAAGCCATTATTCCTGCTGCTGGTGAAGGCGGCGGTGGTTCTTATGAGGCCGGTGCGTCCAGAAACGCCCAGCAACCGGCTTACAGCGCTGCTGCTCCGGTCAGTGGTTCCAGCAATCACTTCAGCTCGGAAGATCTCTTGACGGAAGATGACATTCCGTTTTAGGTTAAACACCATTCATTTGCCCCACACGAAGTAAGGAAGGATAAACGTATTCCATGAAGCCCGATCCCCGGAAGAAGAAAGTCTGCAATTTCTGCGCAGACAAAGTAATTTTAATTGACTTTAAAGATGCTCAAAAGCTGCGTCGTTACCTGACTGACCGTGGAAAAATTCTTCCCCGTCGCATTACCGGAACCTGCGCTTATCATCAACGCAACCTGGCCAGCGCCATCAAATTATCTCGCCAGGTAGCGCTGATTCCATACATTATGGAAGGCTAACTTTTAATTTTTTTATACTTTGATTTAAAATAACCCAAGTGTCGAGCAAATTTGCCGCTTTTGGGTTATTTTTTTTCATGATTCGCCACTTAAAATAAAGTAGCGGCTAAACCCACTGCGCAATCCAATTCTTAACTGTAAACTTTTGACGGCAAACGAACAACAGTTAGTTACAGTCAACCAGTCGCACTCAACCCAGCGTAAAAAATAGCACGCCCACTGACACAGAGAAAAGAGTTGACCTAATTTTTAATTAATGATTTACTTAATATATCAGACGATATATTTTCCTTTTCTCAACCACGCTTTCTATCCTATTTTTTGCGTAATGACTTTTAAACCAAATGTTAGATAGGGACCTAGTATGCCAATTACATTTGACACGCTTGATGAATTAAAGGCGTTTTATCGCGCCTTTAGCCTGGAAGAGCAAAAAACCAGCAGCCGGAGTAAAACGGGTTTACAGAGTGAGCCCGAGATCATCCAGCCTAAAAAGAGAGGGAGAAAGCCGGGTCAAACCCTGATTAAACAGGCTGTCACAGAAAAAACACCCAAGAAGCGCGGGCCCAAACCCAAGGCTCCTGGCGCTAAAAAGCTGGCCCTGGTCAAACCCAAGCGGGATAAAAGTAACACCCTGACCGCCAAAATTCAGGACGCCATTCGCGGATACCTGAATAAAAGTGGTTCTTTTACGGCCAATGACATTTATGATGTGTTGTCCAAAAAAGAGCCCGAAATCAACAAGCAGTCAGTGATTACCTCCGTGCTAAAGCAAATGAACAGCACCTTCAGCGATATTTCAGTCACAGAGCGGCCCGGCAATGGCCCTCGTCCGGTCAAACTGTATAACGCCTGATCTTTCAAAATTCAGGCTTGTAAAAAATCCGTCTTTTTCAGGGCGGATTTTTTGCATACGCGCTCACAATCCCCGTACAGGAACCGCTTCCACTACAATAGAGAAAGAGAGGCATCTTCCACAGCGTTGGTAGTCATCCACAGCAATTCAGTGATAAAAGAGGGGCTTTATTGGAACCGCCCGTTAAATCAGAAATAACAACAACCCTGACAAACAGGCAGGCTCGGCTTTCGCAAGGAGAGTTCTACACACCCTCCGCTTTATGCGATTTCATGCTGGCCCTGGCCACGCAACAGGCCTCCCCGTCCCGCTTGCTAGAGCCCGCTTGCGGTGCTGGCATTTTTTTAGAGCGAGCCGCTGCCCAAGCCCGGGGCTTGAATACACCCCATGTACAACTCGTGGGCATTGAGCAAAACCCGGCAGCGCTGGAAATAGCAAAAAGCCAGCTTGCTGTGCATAAGCTACCCTCTGTCACACTGGACTTGCGGCCGGGCAATTTTTTGGCTTTGACACCGCAAACCCTGGGAAATTTTGATTTAATCATTGGCAATCCACCTTATATTCGCCCGGAAATAGACAAGAGCGGAACCCAAGAGGACAAAAAGAACCGGTTAATTTATTACCGACGCTTATTTGAGGCTTATTTAAGGGAATTTCCCCAGCAGGACAAATTATTCTCTCAAAAAGCGGATTTATACCAATGGTTCTTTATTCACGCTTGCGGGCTGCTCAAACCCCGGGGCACGCTGGCCTTTGTGGTCAGCAACAGCTGGCTGGACTCGGTCTTCGGGCAGTATTTCCGCCATTTCCTGTGGCACCATTTTGATTGGCTGTATCTGGTTGAATCCGCCTGTGAACGCTGGTTCCCGGACGCGGCCATCCACCCCGTCATCGTCATTCTGCAAAAAAAAGAAAAGCCCGGCAACAATGCCGACAACGTCCCGGAATGTCAGTGGCTTCGGTTATACCGGCCTTTGCGCCAATTGTTGCCCTCCACCAATCAGCCTGACTATTGGCAGGCCTTGGCCACCCAGGTACAAGCCCTTTGTGGGCAGGCAGCTGAGTCAGAAACCGTGCAGGAGGGCGTAAACCGGCAAGCCATCAGCAATAGCCAGCCCTGGCCGCAATCCATTCACTGTAACCTGTACCTCAGGGGTCCCCAAGCATTGCTGGCCCTTTACCAGCAATATCAGCGATGGAAGCCGCTGAGCGCTGTGGGCACCATTCGCTACCCCTTAAAAACCGGCATTAACCAATTCTTCTACCTCTCCCACGCACAGGCGGCGCAATGGCGCATTGAACCGGAGTTCCTGATCCCGGTCATGCGCTCCAGCAAAAAATTGAAGGGCCTAATGGTGCGTTCCGAGGATCTCAAGGAGTTTTTATTTTGCTGCCCCTACCGCAAGGTGGAATTGGAGCGAATGGACAAACAGGGCGCTCTAGCCTACGTTCTGTGGGGCGAGCAACAAAGCGCAACGCCCCGTCAAAAACGCAATCAGCCCGTCCCTTGGCCGCAGGTCAAATCCGTTCGATACAACCAGCCCGCCTGGTATGTGCAAAAACCCCTGCCCACCGCCCATATTCTGTGCAATCGCTTTGTGGATCAGCGCTTCTTTTTTGCCCTGTGCCAGGGCGCGTTCATCGAGGATCAGACCTTCTACGGCCTGACCCTGCACAAGCCCGCCCGGCATCTCCCTGCCTTCATCGCCGCGCTGCTGAATAGCACGATATGCTGTTCCCTGTTGGCCTACCTGGGTCGGGGCAGCTTGGGGGAAGGCGTTTTGCAATTCGCCCGCTGCGATCTGGATCACTTCCCGATACCCGATCCCGACTTATACGCCCACACCGAACAAACTGAGCTAATAGCGGCCTTTGAGGCGCTGTCCGAAATACCAGTGGGCCCTTGGGCCGCCACCTGGAATCACCCGGCCCGTGTCCATCTGGATCATTTGGTGCTGCGGAGGCTGCTGGCCCAAAAGGGACAGCCTGCGCCCGCTGAGGACGATGTGGAGCGCTTACGGCAGGAACTGGGGGAGTCTATCCTGCAACGATTGCGTGAGCGCCAGCAAATGGCCCGCAACCGCTCAGGAAAGAATTGAAACCTCGGTCAAGAAAGACGCCTTTAAACAGACTTTAAACAGAAAGGTAAGGCTGCCAAAAACTCAAAAAAAAAGGCAACTTGCGTTGCCTGTTGATTGGAGAGAGAGAAGAGAAAGAGAGAGAGAGAGAGAGAAACGACCCGAGGGCCGCCTCTTTGGAGAAAAATCCATACTCCCGGCTTCCACTTCCTCCTACTACCTACTATTACTCATCTACTTCAACAAAATTGAACCACTCCATCCCATGTCAAAACTTCAAGTGTGCCGCCCGTCACGGTTCCAAAAGCAGTGGGTGTTGAACCCGGCCCTGGAAGGCGACCATTACTTAAACCTCAAGTCTTTAAACCGCAAGCCATCGTCCAAATCGGTTTTTGTCAGAACATACGGAATCACGCCAGTTGGCCTTGAATACAAGCGTCATGCTCTGCTGATAAACCCCGCATACCCATTTAAACTCCAGCCCAACGTCAAATAACTTCCCGTGATAGAGAAGTCAATGGATGATTGTGTATTGAACCACTCAGCCACCGCTCCCTATGCTTTAATAAAAACAATCAATCGGACAGAATTGCTGATTAACAGCAAACGCTTCAAACTTCTTTACAAAAAGGGCGAGATGGCATCGAGGGCTGACAAAACAGCTCCCGCACAGCCGCTTATGAGGCCAGGGTCAGCTTTTCATCCCACTTGGGGCGTACGGCGGTCATATACACCGTCCAGGGAAACGGGGCCAGCTTGGCTTTAATCTTGGCGTGGCGACTCAGCTGGCTGATAAAATCGTTGCTGCCGGGCAGCTGGGCGGGCACCTCAATCCCTAACTCCTGAACGGCGTTGGCGAAACCACTGACCCGATTCGCCATGGCCCACAGCAGGGGACGATGCATCGACACCATCAGGTTAGACCGGGTCACCCGGGACAACTCGGCCACGCTGCGCTCCCAATCCGCCTGCGGCAAGGCCAACAGGTTATGGGCCAACGTCAGGTCAAACTGGTTGGTTTCGTAGGGCAACTGTTCCAGGGAGGCGGTCACAAACTTGAAGCGACAGCAAATCTCTTCCTGCGCCCGCTTCACCATGGCCTCATCGGGGTCTACCAGATGAATTTCAGCGGCAGGCAACAACAGGGCCACGTGCTGGGCCCAGTCCATTTGGCGGCAACCGCCCACAATCAGAATCTTTTTAGGCTCCTCGTACACCTCATCAAAGCAGAGATCCAGGGTGTTAAACAGGCTGGCGTTCAGCCAGTGGGCCCAGCGAGACTTGGCCGGGGGGGCCGGTTTATCGGCACAAGGCTCATCACAGGTCTGATCACAGGGCTTTCCACAGGAACCCAACGGGGAGTCCATTAAAGGAGTCGCATGCTGGTGAGAGTCGCAGTTCATGGGTTTCATCCGTTTCCGCCAGCCTGAGGAGCCATAACAACCGGGCTGACTGTAAGAATACGAGGGCCGCTTTTACTGCTACCTATTAAAGCGAAAAGCGCCCATCTTCGCAAACCGGATCAAACCCCGCTGAACCCAGACAAAACTCAGCGGGTGGGATTGACCTGCCAGATACGAATCCGACCCGGCACATCCTCGTAAACCATTTTCAAGCCCTTGCTGGCCACCGTGCGGGCTGGAGAAATCTTGGCGGCCCCCTCCTCCACCAGATAGTTATACTGCCCCAACTCGCTGGTCAGTTGCTCCTGGGCAGGGCCATCGCTTCCGCTCCCGTCATTCAGACGATTTAAAGCACCGGGCTTGGGGGTGGCAATCTTGTCGCCGGGCTCAGTATGCTCCTTCAGCCAGTCCATGGCCCGCCGGTGGGCGCTAACGGTTTGGGCGCCCTCCAGACGGCTCTCGGGTTCCTTGGCCGTACTCATGTACATAATTTTGGGCTTGCGGGACTTTTCCACCGACGATGCTTTCCCCAGCCCCCGGGCCATGCCCAGATGACTGGTCAGGGTGGCCAGTAAAATCCAGCCGGTCAGGATGGGCACCGCCACCCGGGTCAGCAAGGGCATATCCAGACGCTGGAACCACTGGCCCGTCCGCAAAAGCCCAAAATACAGGTAAAACAGCAACAGGGGCATCACCGGCGATAAACTGAGCCCGGCACTGGGCAGCAGGGCCAGAGCGGTGATGACATAGGTACACAGGTACAGGGTACCAATGCCGGTGTACTGGTACAATCCGTAAACAGCGCCCACAATGGCCACAAAGGCAATCAACCAGCGAACCCAGGGCTTTTTCTCCACATCAATGCGGGCAGGCCCACTGGCACTGGGGGTTTGCGCCAACCGATCCACGGAGGCCAGGTTCAGATCGCCCAGCGTGTGATCGGTAATATTGAGGATGATGCGATCGGCGTAGGCCTCAAAAGTACGGAAAAAACCTTGCTCGGCAATGTTCTGCACAATGGTGGTGGAAGGCCCTACATAAGGCTGGGGGCTGCGCACCACGTAAAACAGGTCTCGTCCCACAAAGGGACTTAAACACAGGATAATGACAGACAAAATGGTGGCGCTCTTTTTCAGCCCGAACCGCTTCACCGTCACAAAGAAAAAAGCAAACAGCAGGGTGTAACCCACCTGCCAGCTCAAAATACTGAGCCCCATCAGGGTCCCGCACAGAATAATCTCTCCCCGGGACAGCTGTCCCCCCAGGGCGGACTCTTTGCTCAGGCTGATGTCAATGGCAATCAGGCTGGCCAAAGACAAAACCACGTAAATCATTTGCGGGTTAATGGCCCAGGCCATCCCCAAAGTGGCGGGGGCCACCACGTACAAGGCCGTAATAATAAAGGTATAGGGCTTGGGAATTTGCCGACGCACAAAGAAGTAGACCAACCCCGTGGACAGGAAGTACAGCACCAGATTCAGGATGTGAAACCCCTCAATGAGCCGGGGCAATTCGGTGGTGCGCTTCAGCTTGATGACCAGGGCCATTAAAGCGGGATACACCGGGGGCAAATTAAAACGGGAAAAGGCTTCCAGAATGCGGCCTTCCGAAAACAGCTTGGCCATGGACACCGCCTGAATGGCATTGGGATCCATCTCCACGGCAGGCATCAGGTATTTAAACAGGAAATAGCCGGCCACAAAGCAAGCTGCCACAAATACGACCTCAAACCAGGTTTCCTGGTGAAACGGTCTTCCCGAATCCGCCATCTGCTAAACTCTATCCCTTATTCCATTGCATAATTCCAGTGCATGCGCGTTGACATTATTAATTCAGCCAAGCATAGCCGATCATAGCAGAAATCATGCAATCGGGGTATGCAAGCCCCACCTCCGGATTGCCTACGTACGGCCAGAAACGCCTTAAAACTGAACCGTTTGTACCCGGTTACCGCTCACCAGCTCCACGGACTTCCCGGTGGTGTAATTCCTGTGAGACTTACGGTTAACATGCTTGACCGTCAGGGTCTGCACCCCGCTATCGGAATCCATGGGCTGGGCGGCCGTTGAGGCGACGACCCTACTCGTTTGTAAAGGGCGGGCCTGTGCCATAAGAGGCGCCCCGGAGCCCGGTTGTAAATAACTCAGGTAGGTCACGGGATTTACGTACTGCCCGTTGTGATGCACCTCAAAATGCAAATGCGGCCCGGTGGAACGGCCTGTGGAGCCCACCTTGGAAATCACCTGCCCCCGATACACCACATCCCCCGGTCTGACCAACAACTGGGAATTGTGACCGTACAGGGTAAACAGGGAATTGCCGTGACTAAGCACCACCACATTGCCATAGCCGCCGTAATAGCCGCTGAACATGACCAGCCCGGCCTGCGGGGCATAGACCGGTGTACCGCTGGCCGCCGCCAGATCAATTCCCCCGTGAAAGCGCTGGGAACCGGTCAGGGGATCTACCCGCCAGCCAAAATGGGAGGTTAATTGCCCACTGACCGGGGCAAAACCATATTCCACCGCCCAACCGGCCTGTGTTCCCCAAGAACAGACTAAAAACAAGGCCAAGGCAAGCCAAGCCCGGGATCGATTTCGACCCGACCGGGAAGGGACAATGTTCAGGATATGGCGCATGGCTTCACTCAAGGTTGACCGGGACAGGACCGCTTCTTTGGTTATAACCCCTCTGGCCGGGCATTGAATCCTTTATTCAGTTGGCATTCCGCTGATGCCCAAGGAGCAGGCCAGGGCATGCCACCCAGCGCCGCTTTCAGAAATTACGGCCAAACCCACTGCACATGGCCGGGGTCTGGGGTATAATCGCAGAACTTTAGCAACCCGCAAGCAAGATCCCCACGTCCGTGACTTCCCCACATTCCTCCACCGCTGTCCTCACCGAAGTTTTATACGGCACAGACACCTATCAGGTGCGACTGTCTCAGTTGATGCCGGGCGCCTGCCTGCCCGAAGCTCCCCAAGCAGCGTTCAGCAAGGCTGATCTCATAGTGGTTAACGGCACCTTGCAAGTGAATAGCCACGCTCAAAAATCTAAAACGCTGCATAAAGGCCAGCGCCTGACCCTCAGCAACCAGCAATCCATCAGCCTTTCCAATCCCGGTGAGCAACCGGCTTTGGTCTTGGAGATCCGGTGGGCCAATGACCTCACCCCGGTCCCGTTGGCCGAAATTACCGAAGAACGTCCTTGGGGCAGCTTTACGGTGCTGAAGGACGAGCCCGATTACAAGCTGAAGCAACTGGCCGTCAAGCCCGGAAACCGCCTGAGCCTGCAACGTCACCAAAAGCGGGAGGAACACTGGTTCGTGACTGCAGGGCAACCAGCCGTCACCCTGGAAGACCGTATTATCCAGCTTTCCCCGGGCGAATATATTCACATTCCCCTGCACCACTGGCACCGCATTACCAACCCGGCGGAAAATAGCGTCCCTGTTGAGATTATTGAACTACAACTGGGCGACTACTTTGGGGAAGATGACATTGAGCGTCGTCAGGATGACTACGGACGCCGCTAAGCCCGCCTTTTCATAGGGGACTCCCGTCCATGACCCAGAACAGCCAATCTCTCCCCCTCTGCATCCCTTCCGGGTTTGTCCCCGGCTACGGTCAGGGGAACCTGGCCTTGGCCCAAATCAATCCCTCCCCCGGGGATTTGGCCGGAAACGCCCGCAAAATCATAGCCGCCTTGCGCTTGGCTGAGCAACAGCAGGTAGATTTGGTGATTTTCCCGGAATTGGCCCTGATGGGCTATCCCCCCCGGGATGTCATTGTGCGGCATCCGTTTTTGGTGGCGGAAAACCTGAAATGGCTGAGGGGGATTGCCGAAGCCACTGGAAAAACCTATGCCTTGGTGGGTTTTGTGGAGCCCCTCCTACCCAAGCCCTCGGAACAACGCATTGGCAAGGCCGCCTTTAACGCCGCCGCCTTACTGGGCGAGGGAAAAATTCAGGCCATCTTTCGCAAAAGCCTGATTCCCGGCTACAACGAGTTTGAGGATTATCGCCAGTTTGAATCCTCACCGGTCAGTGGGGCTATTGCCCCGGAATGGCTAACGGACGTGACCCTGCATCCCCCCTTACAAGACGGGCACGGGCTGATCACGGTACACGGACACCGCTACGCCGTTTCTATCTGCGAAGATTTGTGGAACGATCCCGAATTTTTTGAACATCCCCACTACCCGCACAATCCCATTGCGGGCCTACTGGCCCAACGCCCGGAGGTCTTGATCAACCTGTCCTCCTCGCCCAGTCGCGCTCACAAGGAGTCTGTGCGACATCAGTTGTGCGGTTTTGTGGCCAAAAAGCATGGCACGCCGCTGGTTTACGTCAATCAGGTGGGCACCGTGGATGAACTGTCCTTTGACGGGGGCAGTCGGGCCTATGACGGCCACGGCCAACTACTGGCCCGAGCGGAGAGTTTTCAGGAGCAGCTGCTAATCCTCAACCCCTTCAAAGGTCAGGGCCACATCGCCCCATTGCCGGGCCAGCCATCAGAGGCCTCACCGGCTGCGCCTGCGTTTCAAGCCAATGACACCAGCGATCTGGCCCGCACTTACCAGTCCCTGCTGCAAGGGATTCGGGATTACTTTGCCAAAACCGGATTTCAAAAGGCCGTCCTGGGCCTCTCTGGTGGGCTAGATTCCGCCGTGGTAGCCGTATTGGTGGCCGATGCCCTGGGCCCGGAGAATTTACTGACCGTCAGCATGCCCTCAGCCATTACCCCGGATGAAAACCGCTCGGACACCCAAACCATCGCCAAAAATTTGGGCTGTCCCTGGATTGAAATCCCCATTGGAACGATCACCGAGGCTTTTACCCAAGAGCTGAGTACGATTCGAGCGTCTGTGGAAGGCATTTGGGGGGCTGTGGATGCCCGTTCCAACGCCGCGGACAACGTGCAGGCCATCTCCCGAGCCACCCTTTTGCGCCAACTGGGCAACGAATTTCGGGCCCTGCCGGTGGCCACCTCCGATAAGTCCGAGTTTTACATGGGCTACGCCACAGTCAACGGGGATATGTCGGGGGCCTTGGCCCCCATTGGCGATGTGTGCAAGACCAAAGTGCGGGCCCTGGCCCGATGGTTGAACGAACACCGCCCAGAAACGGTCAAAACGCCCAAAAACGTATTGCCACTCAGTGTCATCACGAAGCCCTCCGGGGCGGATCTCAAGCGAGATCCTACCACCGGCGAACTAATCACCGCCGAAGCGGAGTTGATGCCCTACGAATTTGCCGATGAAGTGATCTGGCGGCTGGAAACCCTGAACCAGAGCCATGCCCAGCTACTGAACACTCCGTTTTACTATGAGCAGCAAAACCCATTGCCTCCCGCCCAAAAAGCAGAATGGCTGGACAAGTTTTTTGACCGCATGTCCAAGGCCGTGTTCAAGTGGTTTGTGGCCCCGCCCATTTTAATAGTGGAAGGTGGCGGCTCCATCGCCAAAAGCGACTATCACCACCCCATTGTGGCCAATCGCATTCACTGGCAAGGGCACAGCCCAAGGGAAATCAGGACCTTCCTGAGCGAAAATACAGAAAAATAATCGGATTCCAGAGCCAAGCGGAGTCGAAAAACTATGGCTTGCCGGGATACAAGGGCTTCACTCGCAGTTTAGCCGGAACCAAAGCCTCGTCCGTATTGGTGGGAAGCGGCTCACTGAGAACCCCCACCTGAATACGGTGCCCGTTGCGCAAAATCTCCAGATTAATTTTGGTGCTAATGGGCTTCTGCCGAATGCTTTCCTGCACCACATCGGCCTTGGTGGCCAGCTTGCCGTCAATTTTCTGGATGACATCGCCCTGCATGAGGCCCGCCTTGTAGGCCGGGGAGTTTTGCATGACCTGAGCAATGACCACGCCTTGGGTTTCCGGCGGTAAGCCCACGTGCTTGGCCAAATCGGGGTTCAAATCCACCATGGAGATGCCCACCCACGGGCGAATGACCTGCTTCCCGGCGATCAGGGTGTCGGCAATGGGCTTCACCGTATCCACGGGGATGGCAAAGCCAATGTTCTGCCCCCGGCCGGAGATGGCGGTATTGATGCCGATGACCTCCCCTTTGAGATTGACAAGCGGGCCGCCGGAGTTGCCGGGGTTGATGGCCGCATCCGTCTGGATAAAAGACATGTTGGTATTCAGATCCGGGACGCGCCGGGACAGGGCGCTAACGATGCCCAGGGTCACCGTATGATCAAAGCCCAAGGGGCTGCCAATGGCAATCACCCACTCGCCGGGACGCAGCTTATCGGAGGTTCCCAAGCTCACCGGCACCAGATTGGGGGCGTCAATCTTGATCACCGCCACATCGGACACCGCATCCCGACCGATCAATCGGGCCGGGAACTGACGTCCGTCGTTCAGTGTCACTGTCATTTTATCCGCCGTGGACACCACGTGATTGTTGGTGAGGATATAGCCGTCCTTGCTCAGAATCATCCCGGAGCCGTTGCCGGTGATGACCTGAGATTGTGTCCCGCCCCCGCCAAAGGGGGTAAAGGGGCTGCCGCTGCCTGCGTCAAACCCGAAAAAGCGGCGCAATAGGTCATCGCTGAAGGGCAAGCCGGACAAATTGGGGGCCACGACCGAGGCGTTTTTCTCAATGTCGATATTCACCACCGAGGGAGCCACCAGCTCGGCCACATCGGCCACCAGATTGGGAGAAAACGTTTGCGGCATAAAGTTCAGGGTGCGCGCCATGGCCGGAGCCGCTTCCAGTCCAGCCAACGCACCGGACGCCAGCAAGGCCGTTACCATGACCGAAGCGGCCAATTGGGTTCCTTTTGAGCGGCTTCCGTTTGAACCGAAAACCTGCCAACGGGTCAACATGGTCAAAACCTCCTCCAAATATGCAACTGAATCAATCTTTGGCGGAATGACCGCCAGTATCCTGAGCCCACGGAGTCCGGTTCTCAGGGTTCCGGTTCTCAGGATTTCAGTTCTCAGGGCTTTTTCCAACACCATCGATGCCTTTGGGGATGATTCGCTTGAGAAAAGGCCCGATTTGAAGTAAAGTTTACCATATCGGGAATCCTTGGAAAAAGTAGACTGCACTGGGTCCATCTCCCCACCCCAAGCCCCGAAGCGCCATTTTAACGGCCCCATTAAAGGCCCAATCGTCAGGGACACCACACCCGACCGTCCCCGTTTATATTTGAGTTCGACAGGTACCCATAAACCGCTGATATGAGTTTAATTCTCGATTCCGTTATTGATAACCTGAAGGCGGAAGGGTTTTTACAATCCACCCCACGTACCCATGTGGTGCTGGCCTATTCCGGCGGGGCAGATTCCACGGCCTTACTGTTTTTACTGGCGGAACTCCAGCAAAAATACCCACTAGAGGTGACCGCCGCCTATTTCAATCATGGCTGGCGAGGCACCCCACCGGAAGAACTGCCTCTGGTGCATCAAAATTGTCTCAAATGCGGCATTCCGCTGGTGATTATTCAGGCCGATAAAACGCTTCCCAAAACGGAAAAAGCGGCCCGGGAAGCCCGCTATGAGCAACTGACCCGGTTGGCCAAAGACTTACAGGCCGATGCCGTTTTAACCGCCCACCACGCCGATGATCAGATCGAAACCCTGCTCTTCCGCATTATGCGAGGCACCGGCATTGATGGGCTGGCGGGTATCCACAAGCGCCTGACCTACAGCGCACCGGGCCTTGGCAGCATTCCCGTTTTACGCCCCTTGCTGGATACCGCCCGTAAAAAAGTGCTGGAGTACGCTCAGGAAAAGCAGCTGGCCTACTTCAACGACCCCACCAATCAGGAAAATCGGTTTCAGCGCAACAAAATTCGCAATCAAGTGCTGCCTCAACTCGTGCAGCAGTTTCCGCAAGTCAAAAACTCCCTGTTCCGCCTCAGTCTGGTGACCGAGGGGGATTTACAGATCATCGAGGACAGCATTCAGGCGGTTTGGAGCGAAGTGTACGGACAAGATGACGCTGGCCCCTATCTGTCCACCCTGCGTTTCAATCAGCTGGGCCTGCCCTATCAGCGGCGCATTTTAAAACGCTTTCTGGCAGAACAGGATTTATACGCTGATTTTGAAAGCATCGAGGACATTTTGGCCTTTATCCGCGGCGATGGCCGCAAAAATCTGGATTCCGCCTTAAAATCACTGGAAAATACCGAAGGTGGTCGCAGCCGGTTTATGGCCCTGTACAAGAATCGCTTGCGCATTATTGCCGACCCGGAGCGAGAGCCGGTCAATGTCTCCGTGGCGGTACCCATCCCCGGCCACCTGCAAGTGCCGGAACTGGACAGCACGTTTTACGCCCAGCCCTGGCAGGAGCCTGAAAAGGTTCGTATTTCGCCCATCCGGCCCAACGATAACCAGCAAGTGTATGTCAATCTGGCGGAATTTGCCGACAAACCACTGGAGCTGCGCACTCGTAAGCCCGGTGACAAGTTTCACCCCATGGGTATGGAAGCGCCCATCAAGCTGAAAAAGTTTCTCATCAACCGGAGCGTGCCCCGCTTTACCCGCAATGGGCTGAAAGTGCTGGCCCTGGGCAACGAAGTGCTTTGGGTGCCCGGATTGGGCATCAGTCAAAAACTGAAAATCAAGGATAAAACCCCCCCCACCCACCTGCTCAAGCTGAAAAAAGGGTTACTGCCGCCCGAAGAGTGGCGGGTCATTGAAGAGGCCCCGGATCGGGAAGCCCTATTGCCGGAGCCATCGTTTTTTACTGAGGAATTAGTCACAGGAGCCGACACCGAATGAGCCAAGCCGCCTCGCCCACCGTTTACAAGCCGGAACAACTGGATATCCACTTCAGTGAAGCGCAAATTCAGCAGCGGATTCAGGAGATGGCGGGGCAGATCAACGAGACCTACGCAGGCTGCGACAAGTTGATCATCGTGGCCGTGCTGAAGGGCTCCTTTATGTTTGTGGCCGATCTCATCCGCCATATCAAAATCCCTTGCCAGATTGAGTTTGTGCGATTGGCCAGCTACGGGAACGGACAGGTCTCTTCCGGCAGCGTAAAGCCCGTGGATTTGTCCCTGCCTTCTCTCTCCGGGGAAAACGTTTTGATTGTGGAAGATATCATTGATACCGGCCTGACCCTGCACTTCTTTATGGATTACGTGAAATCCTTACACCACACCCAATCCCTGCGGCTGGCCGTGTTGCTGGACAAAAAAGAGGCCCGCCAGAATGAAGTTCAGGTCGATTTTTCCGGCTTTACCGTGGGCAACCAGTTTTTAGTGGGCTATGGGCTGGATTACGCGGGCTACTACCGAAACCTGCCCTACATCGGAGTGGTTCGGGACGCAGGCCAATTCACTGAAGGCTAACATGCTCCCGATGCGACAGCGGCCCTTTGTGGCCGGGATGATTATCCCCACAGGCATCGGCGCGTCCCAAGGGGGCTTTGCCGGAGACGCCACCCCCTATTTAAACCTGCTGGCCAGCGTGTGCGATGTGCTGCTTACCCATCCCAACGTGGCCAATGCCGCTGTTTTTCAGAAACTGCCAGCCAATGCCCTGTACGTGGAGGGCTACGGACTGGATCAATTCCTGAGAGGGCAATGGGCCTTGCGAGCCGCACAACATCAGCGCATCGGGGTGGTGCTGGATGCGGGGATGCCCGAAGACATGCGTGTATTGCACATTAACACCATCAACGCCGTTAAAAGCGTTTACGGGGTGGACATTATGGGTTTTATCCTGACCGATGAGCCCATACACACCGGCTGCGAGATGACCGCTTCTGGCTGTTCCTCCGGCTATTTAAGGAACCCGGACGTACTGCTGAACGCTTGCCAACGCCTGCAAGCGCAAGGGGCCACCGCCATTGCCTTGTGCATGCTACTGCCGGAACTGGAAGAGGATGAGGCATTGCTGGAAAGCACCTACCGCCAGGGCGGCGGTGTGGACCCCATCGGGGGAATTGAAGGCATCCTGTCGCATCTGGTGGTTGCCGAACTGGGCATCCCCTGCGCCAATGCCCCCGTTTTTGTGTGGGAAAAGGCCAAGCCCGTGCTGGATGAAGTGCTGGACCCTCGCACGGCCGCAGAATTTATTGCTCCCACCTTTTTGCCCTGTGTGCTGACCGGACTGACCCAAGCCCCCGCTCTGCGGCCCATTGCGCAAGCCCAAGCGGGGGACTTGACGCTCAACGACCTTTCGGCGCTGGTGGTACCGGCCAACGCCCTGGGCGGACAGCCCGTGTTGGCCGCCCTCAGCCAAGGCGTTCCCGTGTTGGCCGTGGAAAGCAATCAAAGCGTGTTATCCATGACTGCCAATCTGTTTGAGGCCCTACCACCCGCTCGTAGACAGCTGCTCCGGTCCGTACACTCCTATGAGGAAGCGGCGGGGGTGCTGCAAGCCATGCGGTTGGGTCTGACCCTGGACAAGCAGCCAGTCACCGAGTTTTCGTCCAAAACGCTTTCAATTAGGTCATAAACAGGTTGTCCAGCCGCTCCTGAATTTCAGCAGACTGCATTTCCTGATTGTCGGCGTTCAGGGTCAGTGCCTGGGCATAGCCCTTGGCCGCCAGAGCCGTTTCGCCCATGGCCTCGTACACCCGGGCCACATTGAAGCAGGCCAGCGTGTAATCCGGCTTTTGCTCAAAGGCGGTCTGGAACATTTCCAATGCCATTGGCAACTGACATTTTTCATCCAGATAAATAACCCCCAGATTGTTATAGGCAATGGGGTTGTCCGGATTCAGGGCCAAGGCCTGCTTATAAGCCACAATGGCCTCATCATTCTTATCCATTTGCCATAGCAGGTAACCCATGTAGTTGTGGCATTCGGCATTGTCCGGGGCCACGCTCAAAATATAGCGATAAGTCTCAATGGCGGCCTCAAAATTGCCTTGCTCCGTGTAGATATCACCCAGCATGCTCAGGCACTCCAGATCAGCGGGGTCCAACTGGGAGGCCAACTGAAACATACTGACCGCCGCTTCCAGATCGCCTCGGACCTGATACTGAATGGTTCCCAGCGTTTGGGCCACCGTGGCCGTCCAAACCGCATCCTTACCCAGCTTGATGGCCGTTTGATACTCCTGAATGGCCCCGTCAAAGTCGTTCAGCTTGAACAGCACATAGGCCATGTTGCTATGCACGTAGGCGTTGTCCGGCTGCTGGTTGAGCAACTCTTTATAATAGTAGAGAGAGCGCATGTACTGGGCCTGATCACAGTAGACCTGGGCCAGGGTGTAATAGGTATCAAAATCCGCAGCCTCGGCCTCCACCACTTTTTCCAGACTACGCACGGCATTATCCCGGTCGTTGCAGGCGTTGTACACATGGCCCAGCTTTTTATGCAGGACAAGATTGTCCGGCTCCAGCTCCTGAGCCCGGGTGTAGTAATACAGGGCCCCATCCCGATTGTCCCGTTCGGCATGAAAATCCCCCAGCAGGTGATAGAAGATGCCTTCCTGCGGCATGGTGCGGGTCGCCCACTGGTAGAGGCTGCCGGCCAGCGGCGCCAGACCCAGGGTTTTCAGGAGCCGGGCCCCGCCCAGTAACCCGAAAATCTGGAAATCGGCAGTAAAGGCTTTCAGTATGACCCTGCAAGCAGCCTGATCGGTAGGTAACTGGAGCGCCCCCACGGTCATCCGCTGAAATCCCTGAGCCCAAAGCATCGCTCGGCTGATGAGCGGCATTTCATAAGCGAACTGTGATTTTTGAATCAGGGTTTTGCCCAGAGCCAGATGAGCCCGAGCCGGGCTTTGGCCCTTTTGCGCCTTGGTGGCCGCCTGACGGAAGTGATAAATGGCCTCTTCCAACCGACCCGATTGCCGCAAGAAGTAGCCTTTAAACAGGTGGGCTTCACTAAAATCGGGATTCAGGGCCAAACCGGTGTCGCAATATTCCATGGCCAACTCCAGAGAAATGCCCCCCCGGTCCCACAGGGCCGCCGCCAGCTTCACATGCGCTTCCGGCAGGGCCGGGTTCATATCCAGGGCCTGCCGATAATTGGTAATGGCCACATCCAGATCGCGTTTGGCACTGCGCGTTAAATAATCGTTATAGTGTCGGTTCCCGAGCGATAAAAAATGCTCCGCGGACACTTGCCGGGTTGAACTGAGTTCCGGCAAACGGGACAAGGAAAACGACTGCCACTTGGACTCGGGATGCGGTTGACTCATAACTTCACTCTGCACCTTCTCGCTAACTACGATCAGAACAACGGTCCCACTCGGCCTGCAGGCCACGAGGGAGTGGTTGGGGCATGGGTTGCGGAGAAATATCCTCCTCACCCATTACCTGGCAGGCAGTCCGTATGCCACTGGCTCTGTCCATAGAGCGTCCATAGATAGGGATTCGGCAGTCGGTTACAAAACTTTACTTTAATTTCCGCTTTTTTCTTAAAATCCAATTTTTTTTATGACAAGCGGATACAAAAGCGCTATAATCCGCTGAATAATACCTATCAAAATCAGATATTGTCATATCCATTTCAGGGGTTTCTAATTGATTGGGGTCAATATGGCTTTTCCCACCGGGAAAGCCGTCAAATCATTTCATTAGGGGAGGAAAACCAATGCCTGCCATTCAGCCGGGCTTAAAGCCCGTACTTTACGCATCCACCAGCAAAAGCGCCCTGCGTCATCAACCCGGCCTGCAAGCACTGGCCGCCACTTCACCCAGATTTCAGGGTCGCTTGCTAAACTGGCGAGAGGAAGAACCGGCTGAGGCGCCCGACGATGGAAAACCGGAAAAAAACGGGAATCAGGGCCCACAAACCGTACTTGGCCAGATCCAGACCCTGATGACCAGCCTGATTGGCCTCCTGCCGCCCCGTGCCCTGCATGCCCTGGAACACAAAAATCTGTTTGCCGGGCACTACATGCCGGATCTGAAAGTATCGCTGCCTGAAGTCAAAAAGCAGCATCCGCATTTAAAGGAGATGCTGAACCAGATTGAAGAGGTGTCCTTTCAGTCCTCTCATTACCCGGATATCCGCAACTACGGATGGTTTATTCCGCCCAGGGCGGGCAAGCCCACCATCCTGCATGCCATGGGCAACAAATCCTCCTTGGTCAGTATTTTGCGCTACCATCCCCTAATTGAGGATGGGTATGGCTTTATGGCCTATGAATACCCTGGCTACGGAAGCACCCCCGGCAAGCCCAGTGAATTGGGGCTGTATCAATCCGCCTTTATGGCCAGCGAGTTTTTACAACAGGATAAGCACATTCCTGCCGAAGAGCAGGTGTTCCATGGCATTTCGCTGGGCGGGGCAGTCACCGCCGAATTGGCCCACCGGGTGGGGCGGAACAAGGCGGTAATACTGGAATCCACCATGACCAGCTTCCCGGATGTGGCCAAGCGCAAGGTGGAAAACTATGCGCCCGCCTGGCTGGCCCCGCTGCACAAGCTGACCTTCAGCCAAATGCAGTCCATTGAAAAAATGCCCACCATCAAAGCCCCGTTGCTGGTCTTGCACGGAGACAAAGACACCCTCATGCCCCGGCATTTCGCCCATCAGCTCTGGGAGCGGGCTGGAACCCCACTCCCCCTCAAGAAGCTGATTACCTTTCGGGATCAGGGGCACAACATCGATACCGGACATTCAGTGCCCGCCATTCGCCAGTTTTTAAAAGAACTGCCCGAAAGCCCTGTGCGCTGAAGGCAAGGCAGGCGGGCTATTCCGAGAGCTTCTCCCGGAAAAACCAGGTGGCGCCCACAAAGCTAAACAGGGCGAAGGCCCAAATCACCAGAAGGTAGCGCCACTCGATATGATGATTGAGCAGAATATCCCGACCGCCCTCGAAGGCCGCCGTGGTGGGGAGCCACTGAATGACAGGGCCTATCCAGCCCGGCAGGGCGGTAATGGGAAAAAACAGACCGCCCAAATACAAAAGCGGGGTGATGAAAATGGTTTGAGACTGGGCGATATGATCCGGCTTGGGAAAGGAGGTGCCCACCATGCTACCCACGCAGGTGAAAAATATACAGCCCGGAAAGACCAGTAAGAAGTACAGGGGCAAGGCATCCCAGCGGATGACCACCGGGGAGAACAGCAGCAAGATGGCCGCCACGATGGCCCCTTTGATCAGGGCCACCATAAAGCCACCCAGAATTTCGCCCATAATAATGTCGGTGGTGTGGATGGGCTTGATGCGATATTCATCCAGCATTTTCTGATGCCAGCGATCCATCCACAGGCCCCAGGCCCCGGTGCGATAGGCTTCCAGCAGGATGGTCATGGTGATCAGCCCCGGGGTGAGGAAGGCCATGTAGGAAACGCCCTCCACCTCGGCGATATAGCCCTTCAGGCCCAATCCAAAGGCCAAAAAGAAGGTAAAGGGAATGGCAATGGTGTTGATGGATTCATTCAGCCAGCCCTGAGCCTCCTGCAACAGCACCTTATGGGCAATGGGCCACACCCCCCGACGAAAATAAATCAACTTCATCCGGCTGCGGCCTCACTGTCTTTCCAGTCTCCCGATCCCGCCTTGAAAGTGGCCATGGACTTTCCGGCCACGGTCAGATACACCGTTTCCATGTCCGCCTGAGCCAAGCCCAGCGACTTTAAATGGGCCGGTTCAATGCGGGCCATTAAGGCGCTCAAATCTTCTCGGTGATTTAAACGGAAGTGCAAGGCATCCCGGTCCAGCACGGTGACCTGAGAAATCCAGGGGGCCAATTGCTCTTGATACCGCTCGGCCAACGGCTCCGTCAGGGTCAGTTCGTACATATTGGGCGGGGAAATGCGGGCCTTCAGCTCTTGCGGGGTGCCAATCATCATGACCTCCCCGTAGTTCAAAATCATGACCAGATCACTCAGGCGATCGGCCTCTTCCATGTAGTGCGTAGTCAGGATCACGGTGGTTTCCTGCTTCAGGACCTGAATAGTCTCCCAAATCTCCAGCCGGGCCGCCGGATCCAGCCCGGTGGATGGTTCATCCAGAAACAACAGCCGGGGGCGATGAATCAGGGCCCGAATGAGAGCCACCCGCCGCTGCATCCCTCCAGAAAAGTGATCCAGGTAATCGTTCCGCCGCTCATACAGACCCACTTGCTCCAACAGGGCCTGTATGCGCTTTTCATAAACCGGCTTTTCCATACCGTGCAAGCGGGCATGCAGGGTCAAATTCTGCCATACGGTCAGATAGCGATCGAAGTGGTTGTCCTGGGCCACAATGCCAATCAGTTGTCGAATATCGGTGTTTTGCCGCCCCAGCTCAAAGCCCTCAATCAGGGCGGTTCCACTGCTGGGCCGCATAATAGAAGTTAAAATGCGCAACAAGGTGGTTTTACCAGCCCCATTGGGGCCCAGTATGGCGAAAACCTTGTCCCGGGGAACCTCAAACGTGACTCCCTTCAGGGCATTTACCATTCCTTGCGGACTGTGAAAGCGCTTGGTCAGGTGATCCACCCGAATGGCCACCGCCGCCCCGGAACCAGAGGATTCCGAAGTGGAGGCAACCGACTGGGTGTCTGGGGGACTGTCCACGATTGAATACTCTCTCTTATTACTGGCTTGCGCCGTTCTCTCTAGCACTAGGGTATCCACTCTCTGGCCCGCTGACAAGTCCTGACCTCCCGGTTGCTGCTCCTCCGAATTCAAACATTGCAATTTCTTAACACTCAAAAACCCAAACGCCTCATGATTCAGAGCATTCATTTTATAAACAATCCAAAAACCACTAGCACAAACCCTCAAACGGCTGCGTTTATGCCAACAAGCAAAGCGCCAAAACCAATTTTTAGCTTGGGACAATCGTTAGGAACAAGGCGGGGAACCACAATCGCACACACACATTAAAACCACGATCGTGATTGGACCTGCGAGTCCAAAAAACGGTTAGGGGAAGCATCGGATTAAAACCTGGTCTTATACAGTCTGATACAAAAGAAGAGAAGAACGGTTAGAGCTGATACAAAAAATATTGCGTTTGTCAGAGAAACAGCCCTTGATGGAGTCTGTTGATTGGATGCGAGACATTCTGTTTTTTACTTGAGGGGTAAAATTAACAAGGCCCGGCCAATGGCTGGGCTTTTTCTTTTGAGGAGCTTGCCAAGGCGCGCCGCGCCGTCCGAATGCCCATCCCCTCAAAAAATGGGTAAAATGTTGTAACCGACTCATAAAATTTTCTAAAGAGTTGAGAGAAACCGCCGATAAGAAAGAAACAGGCCGCAAAACCACCCCTTCCCGGTTTGGCCTGAGCCGTTAAACCCGCCAGGAGAGCGAGCCCCTTGGACAAACAGACTGCCAAAACACAGCCAAATCTTCCTCATTCCCCGCTGGATGAGTCCGGGCGCGATCCTCTGGAAGCCATTTATGCCCTCAACATCGGCGACTTCGTGACGGAAAACTTTATTTCCGATGATCTGCTGACCAAAATTAACGAGCGTCTGGCCGATAACCCGGCCAAGCTCAAGGCGCAGCTGGAAGAGCTGATCCAGATTTACTCCATCGATAAAACCCTGGGCGTGCTGGGACTGGACGCCCAATCCGGCTTTTTGATTTACGACTCCATTGCCGCCACCCTGGCCCAGATGTTTCAGGTGGACGCCTGCCACTTGTTCCAGACCGCCACCAAGGATACCAGCGAACAGTACCTCAGCCTGACCGGCACCTCACTGGAACTGGATCGCCAGCAACGCTGGGAGGTAACCATCCCGGCCAGAAGCAATAACCTGCTCAGCGATGTGTACCAGAACCACAAAACCCAGACCTTTGCCCGGCTGGACACCGTGCCCAACTGGCTGCCCAATGACCGGCTGGCCCAGGGCAAAACCCAAAGCCTGATGATCACGCCCCTGCGGGAAGGCGGCAAATCCATGGGTCTGCTGTTGTTTGAAAGTTACCAGCCCGCCGAATTCTCTGAAGAGATGGTGGCGCTGGCCGAGGTGGCCGCCGAAGTGTTTGTCACCGGCATGCGCTTACAGCAACTGGTGGCCGAAGCGCAGGAATGTATCGCTCAGTCCGGCCCACAAGCGGCCAAAAACCTCAACAAACTGTTGAATATGCGAGCCCAAATCACAGAAAGCATTGCCGATTTGGGCATCCATCAGCAGGAGTTTGTGGAAGCCCTGTCCAAAGCGGTAGACGCCCGTCAGAATTTCACCAAAGGCCACTCCAAGCAGGTAGGGCTGCTGGCCAGGGCCATTGCCGAAGGCTTAAGCCTGAATGAAAAGACCGTAGACCTGACCTATATGGCGGGCCTCCTGGGCTCGGTGGGCAAGGTACACATACCGGATGAAATTCTGCACAAAAAAGAGAGCCTGACCCCCCAAGAGTGGGAACACCTGCGGGATCACCCCAACGTGGGCGTCAGTTTGCTGGTCAAAATCAACTTTCTCTCGGAAGTGGTACCCTTCCTGCACTCCCAGAATGAGCGCTGGGACGGCTCTGGCGGCCCGGAAAAGCTGAAAGGCAGAAGTATTCCGCTGGGTAGTCGCATTCTGGCCGTAGCCAACGCCTATTACGCCATGACCCAGGAACGCCCCTACCGGGGAGAACCACTGTCGCACGATGAAGCCCTGCAAACCCTTCAGCGGGAAGCGGGCAGTAAATGGGATCCGCTGGTGGTGGACACCTTGTCCAAAATTTCGTTGGAAGCTCTGGCGTAAACCTCCAGCCACTGGGGCCAATCGGCGATGAGGGCTTCGGCCTGTAGCGAGGACAAAACCTTGCACGGCTCGCCAAAGGTGGATGCGCCAACCTGACACAAGGCCTCAAAAAAGGCTTTTTCCTGAATCTCCCAGGGCGCTAAAAAGGCGGCCCCATGCTGCAACAACCCGCCAGAGCGACGCAACTGGGCGCTGCCAGAGAGCTTTTTCCCATCCCGGGCCAGCAAGTCCGAAGGGGTGTGAGTCTGAAAGCAGACCGGGGAACGTAGATAATCCCGGGTGCCCGCATCCGCAGCCAACCGGGTTTGCAGCCCTAATGTTTCCAGCGCCTGACGCACTATCCCCGAAAGAATGGCATACGCCTCCTTCAGGCTTTGTTGCAAAATGGGGGGGTGATTGGTGATGAATGAAAAAGAAATATCCTGCCCGTGTAAAATGGCCCGTCCCCCAGTGGGGCGGCGTACGATGGCCCCGACATTCTGCCCTTGGCCATAGTAGCGCAACAGAAAATCGAGATCACGCACCTTTTGGTTCACCCCCAGGGACAAGGTGGGCACGTCCCAGCGATAGGTGCGCACCCACAAAACCGGCTTTGGCTGAACCCGAACCCATTCCAGCAAGGCCTCGTCCAGGGCCATATTATAAATGCCGGTCTGGATGCCCGAAGGCAAGGCCAACAGTCGCATGCGTTTTCCTTCAAACGATGGTTTGGACTGTCGCTATTTTACAGCAACCCAACCCCAACGCCCAGAACACACCGACTGAGACTTCAGAACAGAAGCCTGATTGCCGTTTGAATGGGCAAAGTCGCTGGTACTACAAGGCTGAGTTGAACAAGTGGGCCGCTTTTTGGTAGCCACTATCCAGCGTCGATTCCAGTTTTTGAACCTGCAGGGCGCTGGCCTTGCGACAGACAATCTCAAAAGCGGTCTGGGGAGAATCCCCCCACTTCAGGACCCACCCATCATCAGAAAATTCGGCCAGATGGGCGATATTTTTCTGAAGCTGGTTTAGTGTGACTTCGGTTTCCGTCATGAATAAAACCTTCAGTTGCTACTGTCCAAGGTTTTCACCTCAAAACGATCTTCAGTTTAGCCCATGGCCTGAAAAAACGCTCTCCTCCACCAGCACAATCTTTACATTTATTTGCAACTATAGACAACTATTTCCCCGTCTCAAAGCAATCTTTTACAAAATGCTTTGTATAAAAATCTTTCAACTTTGATATGACTATTAAAAGTTTTTGCTAGAATAGATAAAAATTTTTTGTGATGAAGCCGAATGAGTTGAAGCATGTCCTCGCATCCGACAAGCCCGATTGGCAAGCACCCGGTAATAAAACATCCAGCAACAAGTGATTCCCGGTTTCACGGTTTGGTTAGAGTTGAATCAGCAGAGCAAGAGGGGAACAACACATGGTAACCACCACACTGGAGCTTCAGGAGCCCAAGCAGCCCACCGTCAATGCCAATAACAGCAGTCAGCGGCTGGTGGCCTTTCTGGAAAAAACCAACCTGCATAAAAAAGATTTCGCCGAGATGATCGGGGTGACACTGTCTTACGTGTACAGCCTGATTGATGAAAACATCGCCTTCTCCACCCGCACCACCACCCTGGAGCGGATTGCCGTGGTGATGGAAACCGAACCGGAAACCTACCCGGAATACAAGCGCCCGGAAGAGCCCCGTCTGGTGGATGCGGGCATTGAGTTTTTAAAGTCCGTCCAGCGCCAGCAAGGCCTGAGCAACGTGCAGTTCCTCAAACGGTTCCCGCGCAGCCAGCGCCTGGAGATTGTGGATATGTGGCGGGGCGCTTTACCCATGCCTTTGGATTGGGCCAAACTGTTTGCCATTGCCAACGTGCTGGAATTGGGCAAAGAGGACATTTACCCCTACTGGCAAGCCCGCCTGCAACAACACCTGACCACTGGCGGCATTGACGCCATGTCCAATATCGGCTTGCTGAACGCCATGTTTCAGGGGATTAAGGCCTACTTAAGGGTTTAATCCACCCTTTCCCGCCTGAAATCCAGCCTTAAAAGACTGACAAAGCCCCGGCCATCAACCAGTGCCGGGGTTTTGACTTGAAACGTCAAGGCGCGCCGTGCCGCTGCCCTCTCGCTGAAAGCGGGGCACCGTATTATAATCGCAGGCAGGACAGGTTTTGCTGAGGCCCGGAGCATTTTTATCAGTTCAGCGTCAGCAGCATATATCGAGATTTCAAGAGAGCCCAGTTTTTACATACAGCGTGGTTATACAACCAGTTGCGGAAAGGGAATATCAATACTTATGAGCCCCATTTCTTTTGGCCCTATCCACCCCCGTCACTTTTCCAGCCAACAAATCAAGGCCCTGGCCTGTACCCTGCTTATTTCAGCATCCGGTGGCTGGTGGCTCAACCCGGCCCTGGCCAATAGCGTCATTCCCAAAGTGGAAACCTACACCCTGCCCACCGGGCAAACCCTGTATATCAAGGAAGATCACAGTCAGCCCATCGTCACCATCGACACCTGGGTGAAAACCGGTTCGGTCAATGAAAATGACAAAATCAACGGGGTGTCCCACTTTTTGGAACACCTGCTCTTCAAGGGCACCGCGCAATACAAGCCGGGCGTCATCGATCGCATGCTGGAGTCCCGGGGCTCCCAGTTTAACGCCGCCACCAGCGACGACTTTACCCATTATTACATCACCACGGCCACCCCTTACTTTCAGGAAACCCTGAAACTACACGCGGATATGCTGCTGAACGCGGCCATTCCGGCCAGTGAGCTGCCGCAGGAGCGCAAGGTGGTACAGGAAGAGATCAACCGGGCCAACGATAACCCGGATCGCCAGCTCTACACCGAGTTGGCCAAACTCATGTACGGCCAGCACGGCTACGCCTACGATACCCTGGGCCCCAAGGAAAACATCGCCACTATCCCTCGGGAGAACATTCTGGAGTATTACCACTACTGGTACCAGCCCCAAAACTTTAACACCATTATTGTGGGCGATGTGAACCCGGAAGAGGCCAAAAAACTGGTCACGGAGGCCTTCCCCAAGCCGCCCTTTCTGGCCCCCAAAAATTATCAGGCCCCGCAGATTGGTCTGGTTCAGCCGCCCAGCGCCCCTCAGGCCAAGGTGCTGGAAAACCCCAGTATCACCCAAACCTATTTTGCCCTAGGCTTTTTAGGCCCCGCCCAACAAAAGCCGGACGATGTGTACGCCCTGGATATCGCCCTGCTGGCTCTGGGAAATGGCAAGAGTTCCCGCCTGTACCAGGCGTTAAGAGAGAGCAAGCCACTGGCCAACAGCGTTTCCGCGGGTAATTACACGCAAAAGTATTCGGGCCTCATCGTCATCAACGCGGAGGCCAAGCCGGAAAACCGAACCGTGGTCAAACAGGAGATCCTCAAACAGCTCAAGCAACTGAAAGCCAACGGCATTACTCAGGCAGAGCTGGCCAAGGCCAAAAACCAGTATATAAAGGACTTTGTATTCGAGAATGAAAGCACCGACGGCACCGCCTCCAGCATTGGCTACAACGTGACCATTGGCAGCCTGCAGGATTATCTGGATCACGTCAGCAATGTGGAAAAAGTAACCCTGGATCAGGTGAAGGATGCCCTGAACCGCTATCTGAATTTCAATCAGGCGGTGATGGTGGAACTCCTGCCCAGTAGCCTGAAAGCCAATTTAAAGGCGGAAAGCAGCGCGGATGTGGCCTTGTTGCAAACCGCCGAGAGCTTCCCCATTGTGCCCAGCGCATTGACCCCCAAGGCGACGGAAACCATTGAAACCGCTGAAGCCGACAGCGCCATCGAAAAGAAAACCCTGCCCAACGGCATGACCCTGATTAGCAAACCCCGCAAAAGCTCCGCCACGGTGGCCATTAAACTGTTCATTAAAGGAGGACAGGGGGTCGAAACCACTCCCGGCACCGCCAGTCTGGTCAGCGCCCTGATGATGCAGGGAACCCCTTCTCGCACCGCCGAGGCCATTAGCCGGGAACTGGAGAGCAAGGGCATGAGCTTGACCGTATCCGCCGATGACGATTTTATTGAAATTACCGGCAGCGCCATCCGGGAGGATCTGGGCGAGTTGTTCGCCGTGCTGAAAGACGTGCTGCGCAACCCCTTGTTTGCTCAGGATGAAATCAGCAAAAAGAAAGAGCAAATTCATCAGGCTCTGGCGGCCAGCCGGGACACCCCTTCCTCATTGGCCTTTGAAAACCTGACCACGACCCTCTACCCTCATCACCCCTACGGTAACGAGGGCAAGCGGGTGGAGGATAGTCTGGATGCCATCTCCCGGCAGGATTTGCTGGACTATTACCACTTGTACTTTGTGCCGCAGAACATGGTGGCCTCCGTGGTGGGGAATTTTGATCAGGCCACCCTGCAGAATTATCTGACCTCTTTATATGAGAGCTGCACCAGCTGCCAGCGCAGCCTGGTCAGTACCGCGCCGGTTCCAGCCCTTACGGAAAGCCGGACGGTGACTGAGGAAAAACCGCAACTCTCCGCCACCTGGCTGGCCCAGAGCTGGTTAGTGCCTCCCATTCGGGCCCAAAAGGACTACGTGGCCCTCAAGGTGCTGAACTCTCTGCTGGGCACCGGGATGAGTTCCCGCCTGTTCGTGGATTTACGGGAAAAACAGGGGCTGGCCTACGTGGTGGGCAGTATGTTGCCATCCCGGGAAGAGAAAAGCCGATTTGTGGCCTACATTGGCACCGATCCGGCCAATTTGAGCAGGGTGCAAAACGGCTTTAACCACGAGATTACACGTCTGCAAAACGAACTGGTGCCGGACAAGGAACTGGCCGAAGCCAAAAGCAAACTAAGAGGCAGCTTCTCTCTGGCCCACAACACCAACATCAACCAGGCCTATTATCTGGGCTTTTACGAGGTGGTCGGTGCCGGGTATGAATTCGATAAAACCTATCCAGCGCTTATTGAACAGGTGACCCCGCAAGACATACAGCGGGTGGCAAAAATGGTATTCTCGGCGCCCAGCGTATTATCAATCGTAAAACCCACGCCAGTGGCGCCCGGTGCGTCATCCGGTAAGCCTGGCCGCAAATGATGGGATTGCAATCCACCAGCCAGCATCCGCACAAACGAGCATAATCAGGGTTAAAAGCACCCTGCTGCACTGCAAACTGTGTTATCCGCCCCGGCTAATCGCAAGGTCGTAATTGATCGTGATTACTAGAGGCCTTACGCATAATGTTTGCGTAAAACGCGACAGTAGAAAATCTGTTCCAGCCTGATTATCAGCCGTCCAAAAAAGTAAACCGACTTTAGAATACGGGTCTTAACCGAAGGTTTTGAAGGTCGATTCGATGTTTTTCCCGATCACCTTACGAACCGCGTCAATCTCCGTCTGCACGGCTTCCCGCTGGGTATCCACCCGACGCAGCTGCAATTCCAGGGACTTGTCAATCGCCTGAATGGCCGCCACACGAGCCTGGATCTGCTGAGCCTCGGGTCCCTCCGGCTCCAGATTGGAACTGATGGTAAACAAAGCACCCGTCACGTTGGCCAGCTGCATTCTGGCCTGGTTGATAAATTGGCCCTGAAGCTCCAGATCGCTCTTTCGAGCGGTGAGCATCATATATCTTGCTTGACTTGCTGCAAACCCCATTGATTTTCTCTCCTCCTGTTACCAGTAGAATAGTGGGTATCTAGCTCAGGCACGCCTTTGCTAAACTGTCAGTGAACATTTTTATCTCTCTCCTAGGAATCGTTAGCCACATCCAAAAACAAAACATTCACTAAAATAATAAAAACAATCTTTTAATGCTGATTGCTCGGCGTTTTAGCCGTGAAACCGCCCTTCACCCCGTCCCCTCCCAAAATGAGTTCCAAAAAATAGCTTCAACATATAACCGATATTGATGACTGAAATAATTAGGACACAGCCTTCTCACAAATCTTTATCGCAATGACAGTAACGTTTTTTAACATCCTCTAGAAAGAAAGTGCCACCGTGTCATCCACAAAACCCATACACATCATCGGCGCCGGACTGGCAGGTTGCGAAGCCGCTCTGCAACTGGCCAAACGTGGATTCGAGGTCTTTTTATACGACCAAAAGCCCGAACATTGTTCCCCCGCTCATCACAGCAAAACGTTGGCGGAAATCGTATGCAGTAACAGCTTTGGCTCGGTCAATAATGAGGAAAGCGCCTCAGCGAGCGGCCTGTTAAAAGATGAAATGAGCGCCCTGGATTGCGAATTGCTAAAAATCGCCCGTGCTGTGGCGGTACCGGCGGGCAAGGCCCTGGCCGTGGATCGGGAA
The DNA here is from genome assembly GCF_003149375.1 of Vampirovibrio chlorellavorus. Lineage (NCBI taxonomy): Bacteria > Bacillati > Candidatus Melainabacteria > Vampirovibriophyceae > Vampirovibrionales > Vampirovibrionaceae > Vampirovibrio > Vampirovibrio chlorellavorus. Next base: position 98,572 of record NZ_QFWH01000004.1, on the reverse strand, counting down.
GCCTTTACCCAGAAAGTGACCGAGACCGTCAAAGCCCATCCCCGGATTCACTTCATCTGCCAGAACGTTACGGAAATTCCGGATGAGGGCTGGGTACTGATTGCCACCGGCCCCATGACCTCACCGGAACTGGCGGAAGCCGTTGCCAAGCGGCTCAAACGAGACCAACTGTACTTCTTTGATGCCGCCGCGCCCATTCTCACCAAGGACTCTATCGACTTTGACATCGCCTTCTTTCAGGACCGATACAACGCCGGTGCGGAAGGCAAAACCGAGGACCCGGGCAGCTACATCAACTGTCCCCTGGAGAAAGCGGATTATGAAGCCCTGGTAGATATTTTGCTGAACGGTGAGAAAACAGAACTGAAAACCTTTGAGAAAGAATCCGCCTGCTTTTTTGAAAGCTGTATGCCGGTAGAGATCATGGCCGCCCGTGGTCCGCAAACACTCCGCTACGGGCCCATGAAACCCGTGGGTATCACCAATCCCCGCACCGGACGCTGGCCTTATGCCGTGGTGCAACTGCGACAGGACAACGCCGAGGGCACCTTGTACAACATGGTGGGTTTCCAGACCAATTTGAAATGGGGCACCCAAAAGCAAATGATACAGATGATCCCCGGGTTGGCCGAAGCCAACGTGGTGCGCTACGGTGTAATGCACCGTAATACCTACATCCACAGCCCCGAAGTGCTGCTGCCCACGCTCCAGCTCAGGGAACATCCGCACATTTTATTTGCCGGCCAGCTCACAGGCACGGAAGGATACACGGAATCCGTGGCCACAGGCATGTTTGCCGCAATAAACATTGCCCGCCTGCACCAGGGACAGCAAGCCGTTATTCCCCCCGCGGAGACTATGCTGGGCGCATTGCTGCGCTATATCACCCGTCCGGAAGCCATTCACCAGAACTTTCAACCCATTAACAGCAACTGGGGCATCCTCCCGGAATTACCAGAGGGTTCCTTTCCCCGGAAAAACAAAAAAGCCAGAAACCAGCTCTATGTTCAGCGCAGCATGGCAGCAGTTCAAAACTGGCGGCAGGAAGCGCTGGACTAGAAAAAACGACAGCCAGCACCACTTACGGTTGCCTCAAACGGTTGCATCAAAAAAAGAAGTCGGCTGAACCACCGACTTCTTTCCATTGAGCATTTCAATCCAAGAGATCTTCTTAACGACCGCCGGGACGAATCATCATGACTTTCACCGGCTGAGCGCTGGCATTGGCGTTCAATGCGGAATTTTCGGTCATGGCCTGAATGGCCATCCCGGAGAATGCCATCATGGGCTCAGCAAAGACACCCAGACCCAAGGTAGCCGCCAGACAGAGGGCGAAAACAAAAGACACCTGACTGAAGGAACGCTTGTCCGCCTCCTCGGCAGGCAAGGCCTCCACCGCGTCGGAGGGCTCGGCAATGACCATCAGGCGAATCACGTTCAGGTAGTAGTACAGGGAGATCGTACTGGTTAACAGGGCCACCACCACCAGCCACAGGTACTGACTACCCGCGTTGGCCACGGCCTGAAAGAGGAAGAATTTGCCAAAAAATCCGGCGGTAATGGGAATACCCGCCAGCGATAACAGCATAATGCTGAGAATAAAGGTCATTGCCGGGCGCTTGCGAACCAGACCAGCGTAAGCGCCAATGTCCACCCGACCCGTTTCGTTCTCAAAATGGGTAACCACGGCAAAGGCACCCAGATTCATGAACAAGTAGGTAATCAGGTAGTAAACGATACTGGATAAACCGGCGGGACTCATTACCACAAAGCCCAGCAGCAGGTAACCGACGTGAGCCACTGTACTGTAGGCGAGCAGGCGCTTGATGTCTTTCTGGGTCAAGGCAACCACGTTACCAATCACCATGGACACCACCGATAAGACAATCATCAGGCCGGACAAGGCGGGCAAGTGGGCAAACACGGTCGAAAAAAGCCGCATGGCAAAGGCGAATGCGGCAATTTTGGATACCACCGAGAGAAAAGCCACAACCGGGGTGGGCGCACCTTCGTAGGTATCAGGCGCCCACATGTGGAAAGGCGCGGCGGACAACTTGAAACTGATGCCACCCACAATGGTGGCCAGCATGATGGCAATGACAATCGGATTCACCTGACTGGCCGCTGCCCCAAAATGGCTGGCCATCACGGAGAAATCCAGACTGCCGGTCAAACCGTAGAGCATGGAAAAGCCAAACAAAAGAATCGCAGTGGCCATACCACCGTAAAGCAGATACTTGAGACCGGCTTCCGCACTGAGTACGTTACCCCGCAGATAACCCACCAGGATATAAGAAGAAATACTCAGTGTTTCCAGAGAGACAAAGACCATGATCAGATCCTTGGCCCCACTGAGCATCATGCCTCCCAGAAGGGCAGACAACAGCAAAACATAATACTCACCGGGGACTTCCGCCTTTTTGTCCACATAGGTGCGGGTGAACAAAAGCACCATCAAGGTGCCCACCACCAGCAGGGTCCGAATCAGCAAGCTGAACAGATCCCCGGAAAACAGACCTCCGAACACATCAAAGCTGAGATAACGGGGGTCAGTCACGTAGCCCAGATTCCAATGGATGCCCAGCATCACCAGGGTCATCACCAGACCCAGCAAGGCATACCCCCAGATCTCCTGTCGTTCGGCCAGCGTCTTGCTGACAGCCAACCGGTACACAGAAACCAGAATAAAGAGTACCAAAATAATTTCAGGAGCGATTAAAGGCATGTTGTTTTCTTGCATAAATCGCATCAAATCATTGTTGAATAGCATGGTTCTAATTGGCTCCTGCACTACGGGCGGTCAACAGGGACTTCAGCGCCGGTTTCTGCGCCGCAACATGTTGCGCATCCAGATCAGCGTAATGTTTGGTAGCAATGGCGCTGACATCGGGCTCAAACTCAATGGTGATCAGCTTGGGATAAACCCCGAAGGCGATGACAAGTAAGGTCAGGGTGGCCAGCACAAAGACCTCGCTGGAGGTGGCATCTGGCAATTGCGTCCAGCGTTGCTGAATGGGGCCGAAAAACACCCGTTTCAGCATCCACAGCAGGTAGGCCGCCCCGATGATCACCCCAAGGCCTGCCACAAAGGTAAGTCCCTGAATGGAGAGATTAATCTGGCTGCCAAAGAAGGGAATGGTTTGAAACGCTTTTGAAACAAAGGCCCCATAGAAAACCAGGGTCTCACTGGCGAAACTGACCAAAAGCGGCAAGCCCAGACTTGCCATGGACATAAAGAGAAAAAAGTAGAAAATAATGGGGGTTTGGGTGGCAAATCCGCCGTAATCAGCAATGGCCCGGGTATGGGTACGGTTGTAAAGCGTGCCCACGCACATAAACAGGGCGGCACTGACCAAACCATGGGCGAACATCACAAACACGGCACCGTTGAAGCCAATGGCATTCAGCGCGGACAAGCCCAGCAAGACAAAGCCCATGTGACTAACACTGCTGTAGGCGATCAACTTTTTGAGATCCGACTGCACCAAGGCCACCCCAGCCGTATAGACAATGTTGATAACGGCCAGAACCGCGATGTAGGGAGCCAACACACGGGCCGCATCGGGCAGGAACTCAAAACAGAAGCGCAGCATCCCGTAGGCCCCCATCTTGAGAAGGATACCAGCCAGCATCATACTGATGGGCGTGGGTGCTTCAACGTGAGCGTCCGGCAACCAGGTGTGTACCGGAACCACAGGGAGCTTGACGGCAAAGGTAATAAACAAAGCAATAAAAATAAGGATTTGGGAAGCCAAGGGCAGGTTTTGACCAATGGCGTGCTGAATGGTCTGGTACTGGAACAAAACAGCCATGTCCGCGCCCGGCAAGGAGCGAGCGTGGAAGTAAAGGGCCAATGTACCGGCCACCAGAAACACCGAACCAAACAAGGTGTACAACACAAACTTTATGGAAGCGTAATCCCGCCGTGGGCCACCCCAGATGGCGATCAGCAAGTACATGGGAATGAGTTCCAGCTCCCAGAACAGGAAGTACAGGAACATGTCCCGGGCCAAAAACACGCCCATCACCGAGGTGGTCAGGACAAACAACATGGCGTAATAGAGTTTCAAACGCTTATGGATGGAGGAAAAACTGGCAATAGCGGCCATCAACAGCAAAAAGGTGGTCAGATACACCAGCGTCATGGTCAAACCATCCGTACCCAGGGCATAAGTAATGCCCAGACTGGAAATCCAGGGGACGCTCTCCGCCACGGGCTTCACCCAGCCCAGCCAGGACAGCGAGGAAAACAGAAAGACCAGAGCGGCGCCCGCAATACCCAAAGTATGAGTGGTCCGCCCCTCTTTACCCTCCGGCAGGATCAAAATGGGCGCAATCAAAAGGATGGGGAGAAAGATCAGAATCGAAAAATAATGCTCTGTTAAAAAATTCACAGCCATAAGCTCCTTCAAAGCGTCCTACATCAACCAGTAGAACAACAACAGGGAAAGACAAACCACCGCAAAGAACATCACGGCAATGTATGTTTGCACCTTACCGGACTGCAACTGACGCAGGGCGAAACCCGCCCCCATCACGCTACGGCCGGTAACGTTGACCGCGCCATCAATGCCGCCCTTGTCAAAGGTAGAGGATCCGCGGGCGAAAGCAAGGTAAATGCGGTCAACGAAAGCCTGGTAAATGTCGTCGAAGTACCACTTGTTCGAGAACAGACTAAAGGCAGTGGCGGCCAAGGGTGCCTTCTTGACGGCCTCAGGGATAGCAGGGGCCACCACGTAGAAGATGAAAGCCAAGCCTGCGCCAACGAGTCCAATCACCAAGGACATGATACCGACTTCGGAAAAGGCCGCCTGAGCGAAAGTATGGGCGTGTTCGACGGCGTGGTGCGCCCCGGAGTGAATGTAAGCGCCAAAGGCAGGCAGCCAGTTCACGTCTTTCAAACCAGCCATAGCGATACCAATCAGGGCGGAAGGAACCGCCAAAACCGCCAGCGGCCACTTCATAGCGGTATCTTCGTGATGCACATGGGCTTCGCCCCGGTACTTGCCCCAGAAGGTCAGGAAGTAAGTCCGGAACATGTAAAAGGAAGTCAGACCGGCGGTAATGGCCAAGTTCCAGTAAATGCCCGGTGCGTATTCCTTGGCCCCCAACAGGATTTCATCTTTAGACCAGAAACCACTGGTCCAGAACAAACCGGAAATCGCCAACGTGCCAATGAGATAAGCAATGTGAGTGATGGGCAATTTTTTGGCCAAGCCACCCATCTTGCGCATATCCTGCTCGTCCTCGCAGGCGTGAATCACGCTACCGGAACACAAGAACAGCATGGCCTTGAAGAATGCGTGGGTAAACAGGTGGAACAATCCGGCGGTAAAAGCGCCCACGCCCATCCCCGCCATCATGAAACCCAACTGGGACATGGTGGAATAGGCCAGGGCTTTCTTGATGTCGTACTGGGTCAGGGCGATTGTGGCCGCCACCACCGCAGAGGTAGTGCCAATCAAGGTGATGAACAACATGGCGGTGTCTGAGGCCTGAAAAACAGGATAGGCACGACCCACCAGATACACACCGGCAGCCACCATGGTCGCGGCGTGGATCAGGGCGCTAATGGGCGTAGGACCCTCCATAGCGTCGGGCAGCCAGGTATGCAAGGGCAACTGGGCGCTTTTGGCCATAGGCCCCATAAAGAGCAAAATGGCAATAACCGTAAACGTAGTAGGCCCAGCAAAAGTAGCGATTTGACCCACAAAGGCAGGCAGGGCACTGAAAGACAGGAACGCCGCATCAGGATGCGCCAGCAGGTAGCTGTTCCACAGGGGGAAGCTGAAATACAGCAGCCCCAAAATGCCGAACAAGAAACCAAAGTCTCCCACCCGGTTCATTAAAAAGGCCTTCATACAGGCGGCGGCGGCGGAAGGCTTGTGGAACCAGAAACCAATCAGCAAGTAGCTGCTAACCCCCACCAATTCCCAGAAAATGTAAATCTGGAACAGGTTGGTACTCAGTACCAGACCCAGCATGGAAAAGTTAAACAAGGCCAAATAGCCAAAAAACTTGGCGTACCCTTTGTCGTGATTCATGTAACCGTGCGTATAGCATTGAATGAGGATGCTGATAAACGTAACCACAAACAGCATCATGACCGACATGGAGTCCACCAAATAGCCAAGAGAGAGTTTGAAGTCTCCGGCCTGTAGCCAGGTCATATTACGCTCCAGGGCCTTCACCGCATCAGCGGGCTGGTGAAACAACCACTGCAAGGCGCCAGCCGTGTGCAGCAGCCCCAAAAAAGTGGCGAAAATGGTCAAACCCGAACAAAGCTCTTTGCGAGTGTTCGGGGCAAAAGTGCGAAGCAGCACAATCAAAATAAAAGCAGCCAGCGGGTAGAGGGGAACCGCCCATATATTCTCAACGTTTGCAAACCAATCCATTGTTGTCAGCTCCAAACTCTTACCATTTCAACAGGTTAAAATCTTCCATATCCGCCGTGGCCCGAGCCCGATACAAGGCAATCACAATGGCCAGGCCCACGCTCGCTTCAGCAGCGGATACGGTCAGTACAAAAATTGCGAAAACCTGACCCAACAGGGCATCCCCAAAGGGGGAAAAATTATTGAAAGCCACCAGGTTGATATTCACCGCGCTGAGCATCAACTCAACGGCCATCAAGACACGGACCACGTTACGTCCGGTCAGCACACCGGCCAGACCAATGGTGAAGAGGATAGTGGCAATCACTACATAGTGGGTTAATCCGATGTGGGTTATAAAATCAGGCATAGCTCAAATTAACTCCAAAACTTACTGTTGGGATAGACCGCTTGTGCCGGATTCGGCGTTCTTCAAGGCCGCTTGGCGCTCAGCCAGCTCGGCCTCTCGTTTCTGCCGCAGAGCCTCAATGGCGATCTCCGGTGGGGCGCTATTGGTATCCACTGGCAGGCGGACATCGCCCAGCAGCGTTTCATCCGACTCGTAGAAGCGCTTCTTGGCAATGACAATAGCCCCAATCATGGCGGCCAACAACAAGATGGAGGCCAACTCGAAGGGCAAGGCATATTTGCTGAAGAGCAACGCACCCAGCATGCTGGTACTGCCCTCGATGGTGAAGGCGGCAGCCAGGGCAGGGTTCACTGTACTTAAGTTGGCCCCCGGCCCAATCAGGGAGCCTCGCAACAACAGGGCAAACACGTAGGCGATGATGATTCCGTAAGCCACTTTGCCCGCTTGACTGGCCTTTTTGGCCTGCAGGGGCTTATCACCGGTGAACATGATGGCAAACAGCATAATAATGGTCAGGCCCACCGCGTAAATAATAATCTGGGCGATGGCCAAAAAGTCGGCGTTATTGAGCAAATAAAAGCCGGCAATGGACATGAATACAGCAATCAGGCACAAGGCGGCGTAAATATTACTGCGATTCAAGACGGCACCCAATGCGGCAACCACCGAAACAACGGCAAATATCCAGAAGATGGCGCTATCTAGCATTGATCATTGATTCCTTCTACCCTGCCCAACGGCTGGTTGGGCTGCTGATTCTTGCACTAACTACGATACTCAAACGGCTTTACACAATCTTAAAGGAAAAGAGGCTCCAGGTAAAAACCGGGGCTATTGCACCAATGGCTCCATGCCATGAACCAAGCGCCAGTGATCGGAATCTTCACCCGACAAGGTCAGATCCTTCTTATCCAGCACCAAGGCCTCACGGGAGTAGTCGGCCAATTCAAAGTCCGGCAACATTTTGATGCAATCCACCGGACAGACTTCCGTGCAATTGCCACAGAAAATGCAACGTCCCATGTCAATGGTGAACATATCAATGACTGGCTTCTTGTTGACGTCCCGATGCATTTCAATCTGAATCAAGTCGGTGCAGGGGCAAACCCGGGCACAAGCCTGACAGCCCACACACAAATCGGTCCCGTCGGATTTACTGAGCAGACAGAGCCGCCCGTGAAAGCGGGTACTGAGATCCGGCATCACTTCAGGGTATTCCAGGGTAATGGGCGGGCGGAAATAGTGGCTGAACACCGTTGCCATCCCTTGGCCAATGGCTTTTAGACCATCGATGACCCGATTTTGTTGAATATCATTGTGTTTGGCACTCATCGGCGGGCTAACCTCGCTTCTAATTTTTCACTCAGGAGACGGCTCATCAGCACAAAGAAGAGCCAGAAAACGACACTGACAGCCACCAGCCAACCGGCCCAAGGCATCACGGTCTGGGCATTGAGGATGGGCAGGCTTTGCAGAACGGTTTTACCGTTGGCGGGCGGCAGCATCACGTATTTTTCAATGGCGATGGCAAAAATGTTGATCAGAGAGAGCGGAATCAGGAACTTCCAGCTAAAGCCCATCAACTGATCCGGCTTCAGGCGAGGCAGGGTACCCCGAATCCACATGGCCAGGAAGATGAAGGCATAGGTTTTCAGAATGAACCAGAACAGCATCTCGATTTGCAACGCCAACTGGAGCAGCCCGGTCATTTGGGCAGGCTCCTGACCAGAAATGAGAGACATCACAAAAGGGCCAAAAGGACTGTAGTAGCCACCCATAAAGAAGGCCGCGGTAAAGGCGCTCATGGCAAACAGTGAGGCGTACTCGGCCAGAAAGAACAGGGCGAACTTCATCCCGGAATATTCGGTGTTGTAACCGCTGACCAACTCGCTTTCGGCTTCCGGCAAGTCAAAGGGAATCCGGTTCACTTCCGCCAGAGCGGCCACAAAGAAAATCACCAGACTGAGCGGCGTTAGCAAGATACCGTACCAGTTCCAGAATCCACCTTGCTGGGCCTGAACAATTTGGCCGATGTTCATGGTTCCGGTAAACAGAACCACCGCCAACACGGCCATCACCAGAGGAATTTCATAGCTGATGGCCTGCGCGGCACTCCGCATGCCGCCCAACAGGGAATACTTGTTGTTGGAGGCCCAACCGGCCAGAACAATCCCCACCACCGAGATGGAAGAGATGGCAAAGACAAACAGGGCACCCGCGGGCAGCGCCACCGCCAGCAACTGATCCGTGAACGGAATCAGGCCGAAGAACACAAAGGCCGGTAAAAAGAAAATGGCAGGGGCAATGGTAAACAGAAACTTGTCCTGTCCATCCACCATGATGTCTTCTTTAAACAGCAGCTTGAACGCGTCGGCGAAGGTTTGCAGGGTCCCCCAGGGGCCGACCCGGTTGGGGCCTTTCCGCTGGGTCATCCAGGCCAGAACCTTACGTTCCATCAAGACCAGGAAGGTCACAGAAGTGATGGCAGCAGTGGCGATCAGGGTGAAAATAACCACTGTCCACAAAATTAATAGCACCGGGCCAAAGTCATTCCAGTTCATTTTCAGACCCAATAACCGGGTCAGCTCATTCAGAAACTGGGGCAGCCAGGCTGGATAATCGGGGGGAGTCTGGAACATTTAGCGATCAACCTCCGGCAAAATAACATCCAGGCTACCAAAGATAGCCATCAAATCTGGGTACAAATTACCAATCATCAGCTCCGGCAGGACAGACAAGTTGGAAAAAGAGGCCCCACGCCACTTCATCCGGTAAGCCTTGGGCGTACCATCACTGATGATATAACATCCCAGCATGCCACGGGGAGATTCACAGGCCACAAAGGCTTCTCCAGCCGGTGGCTTGTAAGTCATCAAGTTGATCTTCTGGCCCTGGGTCTGCCAGTCAAAATCAATGTCAGGGATGGCTTTGGGATCTTCACCCTTCTCTTTGGCCGCTTGACGGGCCGCTTCGATCTCGGCCTGCTTATTCAGGATGTTCTGGGTGTCGCCGCCGGGGATTTTATCCAGACACTGCTCGATAATTCGGCAGGATTCACGCATCTCGGCCATACGCACCAAGTAACGATCATAAACGTCCCCATGCTTGCCCAACGGCACATCAAATTCCACTTCGTCGTAGCAAGCGTATGGATTGGTTTTCCGCAAATCCTGCGAAACACCGGCAGCCCGCATACTGGGACCAGTCACGCCGTACTTCAGGCAGGTTTCCATATCCATTTTGCCAATGCCCACGGTTCTATCCAGAATGATGGGGTTTTGGGTGACGATGGATTCATACTCATCAATGATGGCAGGCATTTTCCGCACGAAATCACGGCAGTGAGCAATCCAGCCGGGCGGCAGATCGGCATTGACCCCGCCAAAGCGGTAGTAGTTGTACATCATACGAGCGCCCGTCAGGTCTTCAAACAGCTTGAAGACTTCTTCACGCTCCCGAAAAGCGTAAAACAGCGGACTGGTCGCCCCCAAATCCAGCAGGAACGTACCAAACCACAACAAGTGCGAGGTAATGCGGTTCAACTCCATGGTGATCATGCGGATGTAGTGAACCCGCTTGGGTACTTTGAGGTTGGCAATGCGCTCAATGGCAGTCACAAACACAAAGTGATCGTAGAAAGAAGAAAGATACTCTACCCGGTCTAAAGTGGGCTGATACTGAAAGTAGGAACGCGATTCGGCCATTTTCTCTTTGCTGCGGTGCAGGTAGCCAATGATGGGCTCCATATCCTTCACCACTTCGCCGTTCAGTGTGGTGACCAACCGCAATACACCGTGAGTACTAGGGTGCTGGGGGCCAATATTGATCACAAGGTCTTCAGTCTTCAGACCCTGCTCGGTATGCACCCCTGGAATTTCTGAAATTGTCATATCGTCAGCTGTCCTTACCGTTCATTCCAGACCAGACGAGGGTCGTTCACTTTATAATCCTTGCGGAGCGGGTGCCCCAACCAGTCATTGGGCATTAAAATACGGGTCAGGTTGGTGTGCCCGTCGTAATGAATCCCCAACAAATCATAGGACTCCCGCTCATGCCAGTCAGCGGCATGCCAGATCGGCATCAAGCTGGGAGAATGCTCATTCTCGGCAGTGACTTTCAGGCACAGATATTCAAACGTTTTGGTGGAGTAGAGGTGATAAACAGATTCCAGCCGATCCTTCCAATCCACACCGGCACAGGAAAGAAGCAAATCAAACTGCCCGTGATCACGAATGATTTCGGCGGCCTTCAGCAAATTCGCGCAAGACACGTCAATCATTTCAGTGCCCATGGCGTCGTTGCCCAGGTGCTTAACCGGAATGTTTAATTTTTCGAGGAGCTGACCAATCTTACCCGCAGGAACGGGTGCAGGCTCTGCTTCTGCGGGAGCGGTAACCTTAGCGACCGGCTCTTTGCTGTTCTCTTTCTGCTCTTCGCTCATGGCGGTACTTCACATTTCCTCTGACTAACGGTATTTTGCCTTCGGCTTGCAGCTCATCCACCGGATAAGCGTACTTCTGGACACCCCATTTCACATTGGGTTGGCCAGCCTTGGGCAATAAGACTTCACCCGGGCCAATTTCCACCCGAGGCACATGCTCGGCGGCCCGCTTTTTACGATCCACGATGGACTCGGTGCGAATTTGCTTTTGCAGCTGAATCAGGGCGTCCAGCAGGGCTTCCGGACGAGGAGGACAGCCCGGCACATACACATTCACCGGAATCAGACGATCCACGCCACGCACCACCGAATAAGAGTCGTTCTCATACATCCCGCCGGTAACGGTGCAAGCACCCATAGCAATCACATACTTGGGCTCTGGCATTTGCTCATACAAACGCACCAGGGCGGGTGCCATTTTGTGGGTAATGGTGCCCGCGGTAATAATCAGGTCGGACTGCCGGGGGGTGGCCCGGAACACTTCAGACCCGAAGCGAGAAATATCGTGCTTGGAGGCCCCGACGGTCATCATTTCGATACCACAGCAGGAAGTGGCAAACGTCATGGGCCAGACCGAGTTGGAACGGGCCCAGTTGTAGACCGTGTCAATGGTTGTCACCATAATGCCAGAGCTTTCCAGCAGGTCCTGAAGTCCAGTTACAACGGTTTCTGTTAAAGACATACAGAAATAACCTCCGTCCTTCTTACTGCCACCTGAGGGCGTCACGCTTCCAGGCGTAAACCAGGCCCAGCATCAGGATTCCGATAAAAATAAACATTTCAACAATGGGGAACAAGCCCAGACTCTGCGTCAAGCGTTCAAAAGCGACCGCCCAGGGGAACAAAAAGACCGTTTCAATATCAAACAGGATGAACAGCAGGGCGTACATATAAAATTTGACGTCGAACTGAATATGCGAATCGCCAAACGGCGTCATCCCGGACTCGTACGTGGTGTACTTCAGGCGGGTGGGGTATTTCACCTGAACGATCTGGGAAATTCCCATCATCAGAAAAGGAGTGATAGCCGCCAGCAACAGCAGCAAGAGCAACATGGAGTAACCGGTTAAATGCATGGCCTTGTCTCGTTCGTCTCTTCTATATAAATACGGTCCAAACTATGGGCAAAGCGCTCAGTGAGAGGGGGTGGGGCTTGACTCAGACAATGACTGATAAGGAATTTGGCTCACCCGGCTGATTTACAATCCATAAACCAGTATCATTTAAAAATAAACTGTGGAACAAGTCAAAGTTTAATGACAGATTTTGGACATCTTGATGATACCACCATTTTTCGCCAAGCGGGGAGGCCGATTTTCTATAATTCCCGCAATCTTTGCCACATCTAGCGCAACCTTGCTCATTTCCGGAGTGGGCCTGAGCGCACTGACGCTCTTGCCAGCCTACGGCGAGAGCGCTCTGGACAAAGCGGCGCAGCTTTTACAAGACGGACGCGCCACATCGGCGGCGGCCATTTACAAGGAATATCTGAAAGTTCACCCCAAAGACCTGAACGCCCAGCTTGCCATGGCCAACATCGCCATTCGTCAATTCGATTACCCCAAGGCCAAGTCCGTTCTGGAGCAAGCCCTGGCCCAACACCCCGATTCGGCGGAAACGGCAGCCACGCTGGGCCATTTATTTCAGCTTTGGCAAAACGCTCCCAACGGAAAACTGGCCGACAATACCCGAGATTATCAGGCCCTGGCCGAGGAGCATTTTAAACAGGCCCTGGGCCTGAACCCGGAAAGCCCCCTGGTGCTGAGCTACGCGGCGGAATGGAGTCTGCAGAAAAACGATCTCATCACTGCGGAGCAGAATTTGCAAAAGGCCTTGCGGATTCGCCCCACGTTTATCCCGGCCTTTCAAGGGCTGGCCCGGTTTTACATGAAAGTGCGAGACATTCCCAGAGCCCGGGATACCATTCTGCACGCCACTGAACTGGACCCGCTGGACGCCATGAACTACTTTCTGACCGCCCAATTACTCGCCACCGCCAACCGCCCGGCGGAAGCCGTGAAATACGCCGCCAAATCGGAGCAGCTGGACTACGGGCGCCTGCCAGCACGGGATTATTTACTGGCCACCCAGTATGAAAAACTGGGAGAAACGCCCAACGCCCTACAGTATTACGAAACCCTGACCCGCTACACGCCCCGTGACGCGCAGGTGTGGCTCAAGCTGGGGGAACTGTATGAACTCACCCAACAAAATCAGCAAAGCCTGACTGCTTTCCAGAAGGCCCTGACCCTCAAACCGGATATTCTCAGCAGCTTGTATGAGGAGGCCCGACAAAATACCCGTCTGGAAAAAATCGAGGTGGCCTGCAAACAATGGCGACGCCTACTCAATATCAGGGGCAGCGACCCAGCCACCGTGGAAGAGGGACTGAGTGCGCTGGCCAGTTTGCATTACCTGAATTACTTTTACCGGCCCAATCAACCGGATGCCGACACCGAAAACGATCTCCGGCGGGTGGAAGAGGCCCTGGCACAGAATCCGGACCAGCCCAACCGGCAACTGGATCGGCTGAAGTTGCTCATCGCCCGACAAGGAACGCTGAGTGAGGATCGTCGCCAGGATCTGCTGGTGATGAGCAAGGTTAATGACGACGCCGTGGCCGGAGAGGCCGCCTTTTTGGTGGGCGAGTTGAAAACGGCCCATGAACGGCTGGAGGGGGTGGATGGCTTATCCGAAGCCGAATACGCCCGGCTGGCCGATCGCCTGTTGCTAGTGCAGGAGTTGCAATTTTCCAAAGTGTTTTACCAACGAGCCAGCCAACTGAATTCGGCGGCGGGCTATCAAATGGCCCTCAAGCGCATCCAGAGCAAACAGTCCTTGGCGGCCCAAAAAGCCGATGAAGGCACTTTGGCCTTTAATGAAAAAAACTATGAAGAGGCCAGTTTGAAGTACCAGGAGGCCGCCCGCATCTATCAGCAATGGGACAATATTTACCTGAAACTGGGCGACACATACGAGAAACTGAAAAAATGGCCGGAGGCCAAAGCCGCCTATGACAAAGCCACTCAGCTCAGTCCGGGCCTGATGAGTTCTCAGGGTTTTGCCAAAAACTACGCCCGCATTGAGAAAAAAGCTCGCTAGCCCCTGCCTTCCACAATAGCGAAAAGCGCGATAGGCCGTACATAGCGCCCTTACTTCCATCGGCATATATTTCCATTTATAAACGATTGCCTTGACGTAAAACGCACTCCAGGTGGGCCTTTTCCCTTTGTAAAATCATTTTTACCATACGGAAAGACAATCGCCGCCATTTATTTGTTTTTATTTTCTTATAATCACTACGGGCGTAACGATCGATTGCCGGTACCAATGAAGAGAGGAGCTTCAACAGCATCAAACACTGTCCCCGTATGGGTGGTGTTTCGGCCCGAGCGATGATCGCCGCCATAACCTTCGGTGTGTCCTCCGTCGGTCATCAAGCAATCAGAGAAAGGAGAGTCGGGTAGAGATAGAGACAAGACAGAGGTCACAGATTAGCAAGCGCAAATTGAACGGAGGAGCGAAAGAAGACTGATTTAAATTAAATCGTCCTGATTACAAAACGAAAAGCCTCTGATGCAGTCCTTGTGACCTTCAGGGGCTTTTTGTCCATAGCAGATTTTTACACCGGGTGGCTTTAGTCCGCTTTCACCGCTTTGGGCGTCCCAGCCTTCCCCGGCGCGGACTGAACATCCACCAGAACCGGCACCGGTTTTGACTCCGCTTTAGCGGGCCTGGTTTTAGGCACCAGAATTTTTTCGGTCCCATCCGCTTCCTTGATAATAATTTTCACCGGCCCAGACGTGGTGCCGCCAGCATCGGGCGCAGGCAGAACCGG
This sequence comes from Vampirovibrio chlorellavorus, assembly GCF_003149375.1. Lineage (NCBI taxonomy): Bacteria > Bacillati > Candidatus Melainabacteria > Vampirovibriophyceae > Vampirovibrionales > Vampirovibrionaceae > Vampirovibrio > Vampirovibrio chlorellavorus. The sequence continues at coordinate 83,549 of NZ_QFWH01000004.1, read as the reverse complement.
CAGCACCGCCTGGGGGTTTTCCGGGCCATCGGACACACTTTTGACAATCTGTTGCTCGCCCATGAATTGCGTTCGGGGATTCAGAACGCTGCTCATTTTCTCGTTGTACACAATAATATCCACCCGCCGGTTACGGGCCCGACCTTCCGCCGTAGCGTTGTTAGAGATGGGTTGCGTATCGCCGTAACCCACCGCCACCAGAGAGGAAGGGTTAAATTGATGCCTGCCAATAAAAAAGCGAACCACGCTGCTGGAGCGGGCACAGGATAACTCCCAGTTGGAGGGGAACTGGGAACTGGCAATGGGCTGCTTATCCGTATGCCCTTCGATGTGGATGCGATGGCTATCAAATTTTTTGAGCCGAGCGGCCACCTTGTCCAGAAATTTGTAGGCAAAGGGACGCAGGCTGGACTCTCCCGGCCCAAACAGCAAGCGGCTGTCAAAACTGATACGAATGCCCCGCTCCTGCACGGAAACCTCAATCTGGCGCATGGGCACCTGCCCCTCTTCCGTGCCCGGTGGCCCTGCCTCCATGGGTTTGGATGCCTGACCCGGCCCGCCTGCGCCATTCTGTCCTTGCCCACCGGGCTCATTCTGGTTACCACCGGCCCCCACGGTCAGGCTTTTAATCTCGTGGTTGGCGTCCTTCAAATCGCTGGTCAAATCGTCCACCAGCTTTTGGGTGGAGCGCACCTCGCCCGGCTGGTAGGTCATGCTGTCAAACTTGCCGATGACCCCCGGCCCCGCGCCCTTTTCCTGACTAAGCGGATCCGGATTTTTGCTGGGGGGGCTTTGCCCCTGCAACACGCTTTTAATCCCACTCATGATGCTTTGCTCCTCAAACCCTTCCCGAATGGCCGCGCTGATGTCCTTGAGCTTGGCCGCGTCCGTCTGCGCCATGGCGTACAAGGCGGTAAACGTGGCGAACAGCAGGGTCATAAAATCGGCGTAGGAAACCAGCCACCGCTCCAGGTTTTCATGCTCAGGATGCTTGTGCTTTTTTGCCATGCCAAATTAAAAACCTATCTTTGCGCAGCCGAAAATCGCCTAGCCGTCATGACCGGCAGCGTCTTTGTGGCTTCCCTCATGCCCGTGCATAAAGACCTTGAGCTTTTCGGAGATAAAACTGGGACTTTCCCCGGCCTGAATGGACAAAATACCTTCCAGCATCATGGCCCGGGTCATAATGGTTTGTCGGCGGTTGCCCTTTAATTTGCCACCCAACGGAATAAACAGCAGGTTGGCCCCCGCTACCCCGTACACGGTGGCCACGAAAGCCACGGCAATCCCACCGCCCAACTTGCTGGGATCGTTCAGGTTCTGCATGACGTGAATCAGGCCCAACACCGCCCCGATAATCCCTACCGTGGGCGCGTAAGCCCCGCAGCCTTCCCACACCTTGGAGGCGTGCCCCACCGATTCCTCATAATGGTGCAATTCGGTTTCCAATAACTCCCGCAAGAGCTGGGGGTCGGTACCATCGGTCATCAGCTCCAGGCCTTTTTTCAAAAACGGATCTTCAATGGAAGCGATCTCGTTTTGCAGGGCCAAAATCCCCTCTTTACGGGCCTTAAGAGCCATGTTCACAATCAGTTCAGCAACTTCTCCCGGTTTTTCCTTCACCCCTAAAAAAATAATGGGTAAATCTTTCACCGCGTTGATCAAGTCCACCTGGGGCGATTGCAGCAAAATAGCGCCCAACATGCCCCCAAACACGATAATAAAAGCAGTGGGCTGCACAATAGCGGAAAGAGGCAAACCTTCCAGGATGGCACCGCCGAAAACAGCGGCCAAGCCCAGGGCTAATCCAATAATCGATGTGATTTCCACAGTCGCTGAACCACCGATAATTTATTGCACTACCAGGCCATTATATGTTTTTTGAATATCTATAAACAAATAATAAGCCGCAATATCATGTGCCTGTAGGAGATTTTAAGCCCGTTCCCCGCTGCCGGTTCGAGCCCATGCTCAACAAGACCTGTTGAACAAAACAAGCGCCCCAAAGCAGGTTCGACCTAACAAGGGCCTAGAAAATCCACTGCTGAATCCAGCGGGGCAATCGATGCCAGCCACCCTGCCATCCTCGGGTGCTGGCCAGACACTGATCGCACCGACCGCAGGGCGCTCCCTGAACCCGGCTGGCACCCTGAAGATAGGCAATCAGGCTCAACAACCGGCACCCTTTGGAAAGCACCCATCGGCGATACTGCTTCAGCGACTGCGTCTTGGCGTAAACTTCTTCCGCCGACAGGCTGTGACTGTACTGTAAACGCTTCAACCCGGCCAGATAATCCTCCTTGGTATGGTAGACCAAACCGTGCATGGTGGACTGTCCCTGCCGGGCACTGTCCGTACGCCCCCACACCGGGTACCGAAACACCTGCGCCAGGATTTCATCCACACTCACCGGCGGTGTCCAGAACACCAGCCGGGGTTTCAATGCCGAATCCGGCGTCCAGTAGCGCAAATCCGATCCGGCACTGACCACAACGGTATTGGGGTCTGTGTTGGCCCGCTCCAGAACACGGGCCTGTTCTCGGGGTGTTTTTTTGTAGTGGGTAATGCCCACCGATTCAAAGCCATAATCCAGCAACGAAGCGCCCAGTTTCTCCGCCTGCGCCGGGTAGGCCGTCTGAATCCAGCTGACGCCGGGTTGGTGCAATCGACCCAGCCTGCCCCTGCCCGGCGAACCCGACAACTGATTCACCAGATGGGTAAATTTCTGATACTCAGTAAACAAGGGGGCCACTTGCACGGTGGCCGCTTCCAAAACCGGCGGCCCCTGAATCACTTCATAATCCGCCCAGCCCAAACGGTCTGCCAACTCTTTCAGGCGTGGTTTGGGCAAGGGCGGTACCATCAAGGCCAGCGGGGGGAGTTGGGCCAACTGCTGCAAGCCCCCTTCAAAAAATCGCTGGTAGGCCGCATGGCCCGTAATTTGGGGAAGCAGCCGATCACCTTCCTCCACCACCATAAAATTGACCGTGGCATGCACCAGCACTTCCAGAAAAGTCAGGCTGGCAAAGCGTTCCGGGGTAATATACAGCAATTTAACCCGGTTTCGGTTGATCTCCGCATGAACCGCTCGTTCCTCGTGGGGCATTTGGGTGCCATCCAGAAAGGCCACGTCCGGAAAACGCAACTCGGCCTGCTTGAAATGCTCCAGATTCCGCCGAATTTGTCGACTTCCGGGGCAAACGGCCACCACCAGACCACTGCCCATCATGCTGGCCAGGGCATAAAGGGAAACCGGCGAATAGCCAAGCGGAAACGTGGCAATCACATTGCGGCGCTGGGTCATAGCCTCTAAAAATCGCCGCTGCTCGGTATCTAGCGGGGGAGCGTGTCTGAAAAAGTTGGACATCGTTCCATTATCATACCGTTTGTCCTGGGGAAAAAAACCCCCTTTGTCCGTGGTATCATCCCGTTGATAACGTTGGCCTTTCACCAAACTGCCCTGACCGCCAGAGAATGCTGGTACAGGCCTGTCCCCTTGTTTGAATTAGGCTTTTGAGAGTCGTTGCATGTTCAAGTTTGACCCCCAGTGGAATTACACCCAACTTCAGGATAGCCAGTTAAAATGGCCTCACATGCTGTATCAGTGGCTTTGCATCCACCTGATTGAGCTGTACATTTTAACCAAATACAAACTACGCATTAAGGGCAAAGAAAACAAGCCCAAAGGCTTCCATAGCTATGTGGTGGCCTGCAATCACATTTCATCGCTAGACCCCCCACTGGTTTCACTGGCCCTGAACTACCAGCCCATTTCCTTTTTGGCCAAAATAGAGCTTTATGAACACTTCTGGATGCGCCTGTACAACTGGGGCATGTCCTCCATCGCCGTGAACCGGGCCAAAATGGACTTATCCACGGTCAAATCCGCCCTTAAAATCCTCAAAACCGGCACCTGGGCGTTGGGTATTTTTCCGGAAGGCACCCGGGCCAAAGAGGGCGAGGAAAAGCAGGCCAAGCGCGGGGTGGCCTTCTTTGCCTGTCAGGCCAAAGTGCCTATTTTACCAATCGGCATTGCCCAAGTAGAACGCAACGGCAAAAAACACATGGAAGTTCGGGTTGGCAAAATGATTCCCTGTGACGGGGATATGGACAGCATGGCCCAGAAAACCGAGAAAGCCATTGCCGAGCTGGTGGAACTGGCCAAAACCGAACCCTGAGCCCCTGCCCCAAACGGATGGGCTCTGCTAACAACATTCCGGGTTGAGTGGTTTTAATAGGTCAACACGTCGGCGATACAAAGCAATTTCCGACACGGTTACCGCACTTTTCACCCGCAGGCACTCCACTGGCAATGAGCATTCCAATCCCCTCTTACCCATTTGCATACGGCACCTTTCAACCCCGAACCATCGGGCAACCTCCGTATGCACCCATTACCATGGCCAGGCCGAACCCCTTGCCCCCGAATCCCTTACCGATGTTCCCTGTCCTGCCACCGTCTCAGGATGTCTTCCAAAGCCAGAGCCCCCCCCCCAGCCGCTTACTCGGTTTGCCCTGCAAGCCACAACTGGTTGAAACCCAGCAGGATCGCCTCAACGCCCTCACCCTGAATCCCAGCCTGTACCAGCGATTTGCCCAACTACAAATTCCAGAAGGGCCCGTTCTAGGGGTAAAAATGTTCACCCAAATCAGCAAAAACATGGGCCCAACCAGCCAGCAACACTTACACACGTTGCTGCAACAAGGCGTGCTAACCCAACAGAAAGCCGATGACGGTCACTCCGCCCTGTACCAGTTGTACGGCATTTTAACCACTCCCCGCGCCCCGGGCTACGATAACCGGGCCATTCTGCAAGAAACCCTTCAGGTGCTGGCCAAGCCCTACAGCATTTCCCAACGCTTTGCCCCCACCACGCCCCAAGCGGCTCAGGCCTTGCTCGGCGCTCATCACTCCTCCGCGCTGTACGGCGGCACGCTTTCCCCCGCGATTAATCCACAGGATTTACACGTGGAAAACAGCGCCACCTGCGTGGCCTCCAGCGTTATGTACTACATGGCGGACAAGGAACCGGCGGATCTGGCCCGACACATCAACGAGTTGACCAGCCCCCTGAACGCCTTTTTCGAAAAAGCCCGCTTCGAGGAAATTTCCCCGGACAACCCGGCAGACGCTCTGAATCTCTTAAATAGCCACCAAATCAGCTACAGCCTCTCTGGCCCGGGAGAAGTGCTGGTCAAGGTGGAAAATCCTCCCACCGGCGTGGTGCGGGCCATTACCAGCCAGGGGAATCCGGGCTCCAAAAATTATCGAAACGCCATTGGGGCCGCCTACCAGTCCGCCCTGACCTATCTGGCCACACACTCCTACAACCCGGCTACCGATCTCAGAGACTCTGATGTGCCCGGCGAAACCAGCAAAGGCCTGACCGAAGCGGAAAAAACCCTGATGGAAGCCATCGTCAAAGACAACGGCAGCTTCCAATCGGTTACCTATCAGGCCGTTGGCAGCAAGGCCAACCCGGCGCCGGGGGAAGAAAACAATTCCTACCTGTTCGGCTACAACCGCCCCTTTGAAAAAACCATTCAGGACATTTTGCAGGCCTTACAAATGAACGAACCGGTGATTATCGGCACCACCGATACCGATGAGACCGGGGCCATTGTGGCGGGACACGAGATCACCATTACCGGCGCCTATACCGACCCCAAAGATAGCCAGCTCAAGTTTGTGGTGGCCGATAGCGACGATGATGTGGCGGGCCCGGTCATCAAAAACGCCCGGGAACTGATTCCCACCATTCACCACGCCGGGCTGCCCGTCGCCCTGGCTCGCCAAATCAACCGGGAAATACAGACCAACGCTGGCTACCTGGTGCCCGATCAGCGGGATCAAATGAACTTCAAGCTGCTGGCCCGGGAAACCGGTCCCATGCCTCTGGAGCCCACCGAGACGCCACCGGTCAGTGCCCCCATCAACCCATTTCAGCCAATTCAGCCAGCGCCCTTCCCGGCACAAGCCTTCAATCCCAACTACCCCAATCCCTTTCAGCAGATTCAGGGCACTCTACCCGGACTGCGGGTGGCACCGGCCGCTTAAAAACTGGCAGCTTAAAAAAAGGGACAACCCTATTTGGTAGGCGGGCTCACCTGGAACACTCGGGCGAAGGAGCTCAAGCCTCCGCAGATCTGGGTTTAACGCCCAATGCCTTGCTGCATGCCACGGTTGATGAAGGGATTCCGGTCGATCTCCCGATCCCGGTTGATGGTGCCATCATCCAGCAGTTTTTTCTTTTCGCTGTCCCCGCCGGAATAAATACCGCCCATGGTGGTCAACTGGTTGAATACTTGGGGCGATAAACCCGGCATGGAGGGCATGATCATGGCCCCATTGCCGCCATCCACCTGCTTCATGATGGGAATGGCGTTCTGATCGGTGCGTCGCCCGGTGGGGTCTACCAGGTCAATGGGCACCAGCGTCTCTTCCGACGAGCCAGCCACAGCGTCCACGTACACCAGATGTCCATCCAGCTCCGGATCGGCAGGCACTGCCATCTTCAGCTCCAGCACACCGGTATCGGGCACCGTACCGCTCAACTCCTGGGCGTCAGTGCCCACCCGCAGCGCCACATCGTTGGATAAGACCTTGCCTTCGGAGGCAGGGGAAATGAAAACCTTAATCAAACTGCCCGACTGGGCCTTAACCACAAAGCGGGCCTCCTGCCCTAACAGCAAGCGGGTGGGCAGGTACACCTCATTCTTGCGCAGCAGCAAGCTGTTTAAGCGGCTTTTATACGGTTCCGCGCAGGCGGACTGCAAGGCAGGCCCCATGGCAAACAACAGACTCAGCGATAAAAAGGTAACAGTGGCGGTTAAACGTAAAACCAGGCTGCGCATCGGGGGGATTCCTCGTTTCGGTTACCTGTATTGTACAGAAAGCCTTCACATCCGCAAAGGGATATGGTTCAATGACTGAAATCCATAACCAATGAATTGGAAACGAGTATTCAGGCCATGGAAAGCTTAATTCCCTTTATTCGTATATTTTTACAAGGCTGCCAAATCATTTCCGCGGTATTGCTGATTGTGCTGGTCCTGATTCACTCTCCCAAGGGGGATGGCATTGGCGGCATGGGCGGAACCGCCCAGATTTTCTCCAGCCAAAAAGGCGCTGAAGCGGCCCTGAACAAGATTACCGCATACACAGCTGGCGTTTTCTACGTGGTGTCCTTTGTGTTGGGTCACTACTTCGGCTTCTAGTCGATTTTTTTGACTGTTAATCCAGCTAAAACCGTGCAATTTTGTCCTGGATTCCCGCCTGCGCGGGAATGACAGATTGAGCCCTGACTTGAACACAAGTAGCCGCTTAGAGGCTATCGGACAACCAACAGGCTCTGCCAATTAACAGAACCTGTTGAATCCAAAGATAGTCTGTTGCGCCAATCGCTGACGTATTTTTACTGAGTGATGGCCTTGCCCGTAACATCCACCGACACGTAGACGGTTTCAGCCAATTTCACAAAAATAGCCTCGGGTCGCTTGATTTTATGTTGGGCCAACGTGACCGGGAATTTGCCCCGTACCCGCACCGTAGCCGGTTGTTTTGACTTACCCGGGGTATAGTCCACCGTTAGCGGAATGGTCTTGCGCACGGTAACCCCGTGAACGGTTAAATCCCCAATGGCATCCAGCTTAATGCTTTGCGCCTTGGACAGATCCGGCTTCTGGCGGAATTGTACCCGCTGGGTCACAAACTTGGCCTGCGGATACTGCTTGGTCTCCAGAAAATTATCCCGCATATGCTCGTTCCGCAGAGGAATCCCCGTATCAATGCTGGCCAAATCCACAGTAAAGGCAATGGCAAAAGGGTGCTTGGCATCCAGTTTAAAACTGTCATCCAGCTTGATATCCCCTTGAACCGCCTGCGTATTGCCGGTAATGACCTCCACCGGGGCATCCGAATTAAAAGAAATCTGATCCTTATTATCGCCATGCACCTTGAAATGTAGCGGCTTGGCCAGACTGACCGAGGTACAGAGTCCGACCGTCATCAAGGCGGACACCAGCCGGACTCCGAAACGATTGAACATGAATTGACACTCCCATAACACTAAACACGATTACTGAACACTGATTTTCTACTGTTGCTTTACTGGGTTTAACGATATCAAACTGGGGATGAAACAGGCACAGAGCCCCACAGAATGCCTTGATCCAGGCAATTTTCCAACAAGCCCCGGGCATGCTCCTTCAAAACATCCGTGGGAAGTTGGGACAGGGCCGGAATTCCCGCTTGCAGGGCCGTTAAGCCCGCCTCGTAAGAAGCACCGCTGGCACTCAGGCGCAGCAGGGTGGCAGTCAGGGCATTGACCACAAAAAATCGGGCGTCCAAAGTGCGAAAGTCTCGGTAAATGAGGACATCCAATTCACCCTGAAACAAGGCCGGGGATTCCAGCACGGATTGGGGCGAGGCCTTCCAGGCATCCAGCAGGGTCGGTATCTGGTAAGAAAAGGTCTGCAAGCGCCGGATCGGATTCCAAACGGGCTGATACTGACCAAATAAAGCGATTTCAGGCACCATCGGCTCTAAGTCAGCGGAAAAATCCGGTTCAGGGTCATTCAATACGGCCATTTCCAGCCATTCGTAACGGGCCAAATCTGCTATAAAGGGAAACTCGACCATCAAGGCCGGTTGTCTCTCCAGAAACTCCGGGAAATCGCAGATGGCCCCGATCAGGCTATAGGAACGGTTGGGGTAAGCCCGCCGGTAAGCGTCCACCCAGCCCTGCCACTGGCTATCATCCGGTTGATTGTAAGTGAGAACCTGATGGGTGAAAGGGTAAATGCTTTCCACGGTGCCGCACACCGTGTTAAACAGCAGTTCCTGATACAAAGCCAGCGCACCGGTATGGGGCACCTTGGCACTGGAGAGCGCCTTTTCTGGATTGGGCCGCAAGAGTACGGTTCCCAACTGCGCTTGCCACTCACGCAGGGACATGCGCCAGCGCCTCCTGAAAAGGAACCGCCGATGCAGAAGGCGCCGACAGAGAAACAGAGGGCTCAGCCGAAGCCTGAGCCGGGAGCTGAGAGCCAGACCGTATGACAGGCTGACCAGTTTGCTCCCACAACTGCCTAATTTTTTTCAACTCAGGCACCAGTTCCGCAAACGGGGGTAAGTGGGTGTCCCGCTCCAGCATCACCCCGCAGGGGCGGCTGCGTTGCAAGACCCATTCCAGCAAATCCCACACCGGGCCGATGACCGGCGCGCCGTGGGTATCCACCAAGCCTTCCGGAAACTGATGATGCCCGGCCACGTGAATCTGTACCACCCGCTCCAGCGGAATATTTTCCAGAAAGGTCAGCGGGTCAAAACCGTGATTCACCGAATTGACATAGACATTGTTCACATCCAGCAGCAGGCCACAACCCGCCCGGGTCACAATATCGCTGATAAAATCGGAGTCCGCCAGCTCATCAAAGGGGGTATTTAAATACTGAGAGATATTTTCAAGCAGGAACACCCGCTGAATGCCATCCTGCACCTGATGAATGCGGGACACCACCTGCCGCACCGTTTCCCGGGTGCGGGGCAAGGGCATCAGGTCGTTAAAGTAAAGACCGTCCACGCTGCTAAAGCACAGATGATCGCTGAACCAGGCCGGTTGGGTCCAGTCAAACAGGGCCGCCAGATCACGCAGATAGCCCTCCGAGAGAGGATCCACAGTACCCACGGAAAGACTGACCCCGTGACTCACCAGCCGAAATTGCGCCTGGGCCCGCTGTAACATCCGAATGGCCTTGCCCCCCCGGCCCATGTAATTCTCCGGGGTAAATTCCAGCCAGTCGATCAAATCCGTGGCGGTCAGGGTTGATTCCAGGAGAGGCCTGCGCAATCCCAAGCCAACGCCCAGCACGGGGCATTGCTGAAAACCCGTCAAAGCCCCAATTGGCTCCAGCGTGTTGGGCACTGCGCTACCCTCTCCTGAATTCAACACTTGCATAAAGAGCGACTGCTAATTACTTATCAGAACCGCAAGCACCGGCGGCGCATTTATGATCCGCGTCCTTGGTCTGGCTATTTTCAGCCTGACTTTTTTCACTGGCGCTTTGGGGAGCGGCCTCTTTAGCCTGCTTTTTATTGGCCCCGCATTTACGATCCGAATTTTTGCTCTGCTTTTTGTGGGCGCCACATTGATGCTTGCCATCTTTGTGATGCTCAGCGTCTTTATGCTTGTCGCCATCCTTGTGTTCACAGGCTTTGTGATTCTCGCCCTTGGCGCCACAATGATGCTCCGCTTCGGCAATCAAAGTCCCCTTGCTGGAAACTTCGCTAAGCTGAAACAGGGATTCTGCCTGAGCAGCGGTAATAGAGGCGGCAACGCCCACCGTCAGGGCCACGGCGGGGACGATTTTCTTGTAATTCATCGAAACTCCTTCATTTTCAAATCGATTTTTTTATGGAAAAACAATACCAACGCCTAAAACGGGATCTCTTCCATATTACACAGGAATGCGTTCCGTGAATTATGTTCCTCACGAATCGCATGTTTGAAACAAATTGATCCAAAAAATGAAGAGAAGGCTAGCCAACTGCCTGATGACAGCGTTCGCAAATGTTCGGGTGGCCGGGCATCTTGCCCACTGCCGCATCGGACTTCCAGCAACGCACACATTTGGCATGGGTGGCGGGCATGGCGTAAACGACCACCCCATTTGCGGCCACCTGGGTGTGCCAGTCAAAGACGGTTACATCCGGCGGGGCTGTGGCCACTGAAACCGCAGACACATTGAATAGCACTTCCTGCTCACTGGCCGTCAACTGACCGAGCAGGCCAGAAACAGCTTCGGCTTCAGGGAGTAAAATCACCTGGGCCTCCAGCGATTTGCCAATCCGCCCTTCGGAACGAGGGCCTTCCAATACCTGATTGACGGCCTCTTTGACGCTCAACAACTGCTCAAACTGTTGGGCCAGTTCGGCATTGAGATACTGCGCATTAGCCTGCGGCCAGGGCAGCAAAGTGGCACTGACCGGGGCCACGCCATCCACTTTGGTTTTCTGGCTATCTGGCAGGCTGAGCCAAATGTCCTCGGCCAAGTGGGGGGTCACCGGCACCAGCACCGGCAGAATGGTTTGCAACAAGGCATACAACACCGTTTGTACGGCCCGACGACGGTGGGCATTGGCGGCGTCGCAGTACAAAATGTCCTTGGTCACATCGAAGTACAGCGCCGATAAATCGGCCATGCACAGGTACTGAATCTCGTGACAGTAACGGTTGAACTCCCACTGCTCAAAGGCTTCGGTGATGTTACCCAAAATGTGCTGCAATCGGTGCAGGGTATAGCGATCCAGCATGGACAACTGGGCGTAAGGCACGCTGTGCTGGGCCGGATCAAAGTCGTACAGGTTGCCCAGAATAAAGCGCAGCGTGTTGCGCACTTTTTTGTAGACTTCCGCCATCTGGTGCAAGGTGTTTTTGCCAATGCGCACGTCGTTGGTGTAGTCCACGCTGGCCACCCACAGACGCAACACGTCAGCGCCGTACTCTTTAATCACCGAGTTGGGGTCCACCACGTTACCCAGAGACTTACTCATCTTGCGCCCGGCCTCATCCAGCACAAAGCCGTGAGTGAGGACGCTTTTGTATGGCGCTTTGTCGTACAGCATCACGCTGGTCAGCAAAGAGGACTGGAACCAGCCCCGGTGCTGATCAGAACCTTCCAGATACAATTCCACCGGCAGTTCGCCCAGTTCGTCCTTGCGGGCATCCACCACGGCGGTGTGGGTAATGCCGCTGTCAAACCACACGTCCATAATGTCCATTTCTTTCACCAGCTTGCGGTGACCCAGGCCGTATTGGGCCTTGAGATTCTCTGGGAAACCGGCCAGCAATTCCTCGGCGGATTGGGCCCACCAGATATCGGAGCTGTGGACTTTAAACAGCTCATACAAATGCGCAATGATTTCCGGGGTGATCAACACTTCCCGGTTGTCTTCATAGTAGAAAATCGGAATGGGCACGCCCCACACCCGTTGACGACTGAGACACCAATCGCCCCGACCTTCCACCATGTTAAAAATACGGTTACGGCCCCGTTCCGGCAGCCACTGAACGGTATCGATGGCCTTCAGCGAGTCGGGCCGGAATTTTTCAATATCAATAAACCACTGCTCGTTGGCCCGGTAAATGACCGGCTTGTGGCAACGCCAGCAATGCGGGTAGCTGTGGGTAAACTTGCTGTCGTGCAACAGGGCCTGCTGCGCCCGTAAAATCTCCAGCACAATGGGATTCCCCAAGTGATAGGGCACGCCCAACAACTCCGGTACCAGGGCCTCTTCGGTAAATTTACCGCTGTTATCCAGGGGCGACAAAATGGGCAGGGGCTTATCCTTGAACTGTTCCCGGTTGTACTGCTGCACCACCAGATAGTCTTCCATCCCGTGACCCGGGGCGGTATGCACAATACCGGTACCGGCATCCAGGGTCACATGCTCGCCCATCAGGACCGGGCTTTCCCGATCGATAAAGGGATGGCGGGTGATCAGGCCTTCCAGCTCCCGGCCTTCAAACTCGGCAATGGCCTCAAAATCATCGGTGGAGCCGATCAACTCATACTCAGCCAGCGCTTCCGGGGTCATGATGACTTTGGCAAAGGCGGGCAGCAGTTTTTCCGCCACCAGCAGCTTACCCCAGCGGCTTTTCACCAAATGGTAAGTAAATTCGGGATTAACGGCCAAAGCCAGGTTGGCAGGCAAGGTCCAGGGGGTAGTGGTCCAGATGACCAAAGCGGCATCGGCTAGCAGGGTTTTGAACTGAGCCTCTAGCGGAGTATTTTCCACGTTTTTCACGGGGAACTTCACGTAAATGCTGTGGCTGACATGATCGCCGTACTCCACTTCCGCGTCCGCCAAGGCGGTTTCGCAGGTGGGACACCAGTAGACCGGCTTTAAGCCTTTGTAGACAAAACCTTTTTCATAAAGGTTGCCGAACACCTTGATCTGGGTGGCCTCAAACTCGGCATTGATGGTGATGTACGGCTTTTCCCAGTGGCCCCACACGCCCAAGCGCTTGAAGTTGGTTTCCTGCCCCTTGAGGTTGGCCAGGGCAAATTCCCGGCAGCGCTTGCGCAATTCCACTTCCGAAATGGCATGACGGCCGCCCTTGATGTTTTTGACCACGGCGTTTTCAATGGGCAAGCCATGACCGTCGTACCCGGGCACATAGGGAGTATAAAAGCCTTGCTGGGACTTGTAACGGGTCACAATGTCCTTCAAAATCTTGTTCAGGGCCGTGCCAATGTGGATTTTATCGGAGCTGAGGTAAGGCGGGCCATCGTGCAGCACAAACTTGTTCGCCTTGTTCCGGCTAGCCATCAGGGTTTCATAAACTTTAGCCTCTTCCCAGTGCGTCTCTATCTCCACTTCACGAGTGGCGGCACCGGCTTTCATCTTGAAAGCGGTCTGGGGCAAGTTTAAAGTCTCTTTATAGTTGATAGCGCTGGCTTCCTGCACGGACGGTTCCTGCATGGGGGCGAACCTTTCATTGGGCTGAAGGGGTGATAACGATGGACAGGGCGGGTGCTGGAAAAGCCAGGGAGACTCAAGTTTCCAGAACGGGCCTTTTAAACTGCAACCCTGTCTGCTGATTCAAACATGAATTTTAGGCCTGAACTCTAGATTCTAACACAGTCCCAAGGGCCTTTGGCCGCCCCAACCCACCGTAAAACCCTCTGCTCAGGACACACACCAATCGTGCGGTTTAATCCAGAATCCCAAGCCCCCGTTCCATTCAGCGAGTTTGCGGCGTCCCTAGGCGTTGGAGGCCAGGGTCAGCTGGGTCAACGCCGGGTCCAGCAAACGCTTGCCCACGGCTTCAAAGGTAATATTTAAAATCAGGGACTGCTCCACCGGAATGACCTTTTGCACAATCCCCAACCCATATTGGGCGTGACGCACCTTGTCCCCCACCTGAAAGGGGCGGGCTGCCATCGAGGAAGCCTCAACCGGGGTTACGGCAACCGGCGCCTGCTCGGCACCTGAAGCAGCCGCCTTGGGCGTCACCGGCAAAACCGGCACTGTCCCAGAACCATCACCAGAGCCATCAATGAATTCCCTGCTTTCCATGAACCTGTCGGCTTCAGCACTGAACGCCAGCGTCTCTGTGCCTTGAATCTCAACCTGAGCCTCAGCTTGAACCTCAGCGGGTGTCACAGGGGGATAGAGCAGATCCAGATTCTCTTGTAAGGCTTGCTGCTGCATCGCTTGCTGATAAGCACTTTGCGCCTCGGGTTGCGCCTCGGGTATTGGTACGGGCAAGCTGGCCGATTCGGGAGCCACTTCTGCAACCGGCGCTTGCGGACGATGAATGGCTTCCGTCATCGAAACGGACGGGCCCGACGCCAGAGGTGGGGGCGATTCCTCAAACCGATCCAGGCTTCGAGCGATACGGGAACCCAGACTTGACCCGGAAGCGCTTGGCTGAACCGGTAAAACCGACTCGGGCAACTGGTCCACTTTCTGGTCCAGGTTCAGATCAAAATCAAACTCATCCGGGGCATAGGCCTCCGGCTCCGGGAAGGCCGGGGGAACCGTATCCCGAACCATGGGCGCAGGAACCGTCACTGAGGCCTGTGCCGTGCGATCGGCCTGCATCGCAAGCGTCGGCTGTGGGAAGTTGGAGGCGTCTCCCATTGCATCCGGGATCGCCCCCTCCTCCGCATCCGGATAATCCAGCGGGTCTTCAGGAGATTCAGCGAGGGAATACTGCCCGGACGCACCCTCTGGCTCCGGTGTTGCGTTCAGCAGCTCATTCAACTGCTCCAGACTCAAGAATCCGGGAGTTTCCTCCAATACCGTTCCGGACAAATCGACCACTGGCATAGCCGGGGGGGAAGTCACTGGCGGAGGCACGGACGCACTGGAGAGAATCGCTGGAGCGTCAGCAGGAGAGGCATCCACCGGGATGTGCCCCTCAACCGGAAACGGGCTGTCTGGAGACTGACTGGATGGAAACGGGGTCTCCATGGGCTGAGACTCTGGGGCAAACAGGCCTTCCTGTTGCCAGGAATTAAACAGGCCACCCACCAGCGGCTCTGGGGGCTCTCCAGAAAGCTCCGTGGAAAAAACAATGGTTTCTGAAAACCCTGCCGTCGTCTGACTGGCCGGTTCAAGGGACTCCATCGCAGGCGCAGGAAAGGACTCAGGAAGAGACTCAGGGGAGGCCACAGAAAAGACCTCGGGAGAAAGCCCCAAAGAGGCCTCTACTTGGGGCTCAACGAGGAAATCAGCGTGAGCTTCAGCCGCCAACGGGGAAACCGGAACCACTTCAGCCAACTCTGGCGGGGAAACCATCGGCAAAGGACTGGATGGAGACGACGCCACCGGTGGCGGGTATGGCGGCTCGGCGTCAGGGGTTACAAGAGTAGACACCGTAGCAGCAGACCCCTTGTAAGGCAAATCCAAGGGCACCTCCACAGGCGACTCCAGACCGAGTTCCACCTCAGGCAGACTAACTGGCGGGGCCTCAGAAAGGCGCTCAAGACTGGATTCCAGGGGCGCTTCAAGAACCATTTCAGCCTCAGGGGGCGGGGCTATTACTGGAGCCACTGGCGACGATTCGGATACCGGTTGCGGCACGGGCAGGGGCTCCAGCCAGTCTTTGGCCTCCCCAAAAGCCACAGGCAAGCCCAAGGTCAACTCCCCCCGAATGGCGGGCAACTGGGAGGGTCGAACACTAACCAGATTGCTGGCCCATTGCCGGGCCGCCGGAGGGCCGTAATTGGAGGCCACGGCCAGCATATGCCGATCGGTTTCATCAGCCCGCTGAATCCAGTCGGGCAAATCGGGCAGATAATTCTCAGGGTAAATCAAAACCGGTGTCAGACCCAGTTCCGGCGCTGAAAACACCTGCGCCAGAACCTCCTGATAGAAGAAACTTTTCCAGGGCTCCTGTAGCAACGACAAATCCAGCACGGACACAGGATTTTTCGCCAACACCCGGAGGTCAAGCACCTGCGTCGGCGCCTCGGCGAATAACTTGTTGCGAATGACATGGGCGCAGTTCTGCAAAATAATATTTTTCAGCAACGATTCGGTAATCATGCCGCTGACCAATAACGGGCTAAAGCCGCTGAATGCGCCACTGGCAGGCCAGTGGGAGGCCACCGCCTCGGTGACCGGCTTGCGCACCCCTTCAGGAAACATGGAGCCAAAGGCATCCAGAAAGCGCCGGATGCTGACCTCCTGCAAGCTCAGCCGAACCGTTTCCCCAGCCTGATAGCAGGCAATATCACCCACCGACTCAAATACCCCCAGCGGGTCCAGAATCAGCATTTTTTGATAAGGCCGCACCGCCTCCATCATGGCCAGCAGGGCCTGGTATTTCAACAGAAAATTAGGCCCCTCCACCAGCGTAAAAGGCCCCAGCCGCAAATAATCGGAGCGAAAGGTGCCAAAATCCACCGGATATTCCGGCGCAGGCAAGAGCTGCACGACTTCTGCCACCATCTCTTGAGAGTTCAGAGGCGTCACCCGGGTGGGCTTTAAGGAGGGCGTCCCTCTCAGGAGCGTGATTTTGACATTGTGCCCCTCTGGCAAGCCAGCCACGCTATCGGGCAGGGCCTGCACCTCACTGACTTCGCCAAAGGTAAAGGGCAATTCATCAAAGCGCAACAACTGACCCGGCAAAACGGTCTCGCCGGTTGCCAATCGGGCCTCTAAAGCGCCTTGTGTCAGCTTGTAAGGAAAAATCTGAATGGACAAAAACGCCCCAGCCTCTTCCATATATTGAAATCGCTCTGAACTCAGGAACCAAAAGCGACTGCTTCTCATTCTATGTTTCTTATTTTACCTGTCTTTGGCTTAAAATGAAGCCATTCGCTACACAACACGCAACAAACACCCTTTTGAGCGGCGACCATGCAAAGCAATAACCTCCTGAATATACTGGCGGAGCAGAATCGGCAGACGCCCCTACCCGAACTGATGCGTCCCAAAACGCTGGATGACTACCTGGGGCAGGAAGAGGTTCTGGGCACGGGCACACCGTTGCGCAACCTGATTGAAACCCGGCAGCTTATCTCGCTCATTTTCTGGGGCTTGCCCGGTGTGGGTAAAACCACCCTGGCCCGCATCATCGCCAAAGGCTCCGGGGCGGAATTTATCGAACTCAGCGCGGTAAACTCCGGCATTAAGGAGTTGCGGGAAGCGGTGGCTCAGGCTGAAGAGACCCTGAAGCTCTCTGGGGCGGCGACCGTGGTATTCATCGATGAAATTCACCGCTACAGCAAGACCCAGCAAGACGCCATTTTGCCCTTTGTGGAAAACGGCACCATTATTTTAATGGGGGCCACCACGGAGAATCCCTCCTTTCAGGTGATTCCGGCCCTTTTATCCCGAGTGTTGATTGTGCGCCTGAACGCCTTAAACCGGGAGCATATGAAGACGCTCATCAAGCGGGGGGTGGTCTTTCTGGGGAAAACCCGCCAAAAACTGACCATTTCACTGGAGGCCATGGGCTTTATTGCCGATTATGCCAACGGCGACGGCCGTAGCGCCCTGAATTTGCTGGAAACGGCCTTTAAGTGCGCTCCCATTTGGAAAGACGAAAAAGGCGATGACACCCGCCTGATTGAAATGACCCTGCTGGAGCAACTGGCCCAGCAAAACCGGCTCAACTACGACCGACAAGGCGATGAACATTTCGATCACGCTTCCGCCTACCAGAAAAGCATGCGGGGCGGGGACGCCGACGCGGCCATTTACTGGCTGGGTAAAATGCTGGCCGGCGGGGAAGATCCCCGTTTTATCGCCCGCAGGTTAATGATTACCGCCAGTGAGGATGTGGGCTTGGCCGACCCCAAAGCGTTCCAGTTGGCCGTGGCCGCCGCCCAGGCCGTGGAAAGGCTGGGCTTGCCGGAAGGGCGCATTCCCTTGGCAATGGCCACCATTTACACGGCCAACGCACCCAAAAGCAATGCGGCCATTAGCGCCATTGACGCCGCCATGGCCGATATCACCCGCCATGGGCACAATTACCCCGTGCCCACCCACCTTCGGGACCCCCATTACAGCGGAGCGCAAGCCTACGGGCATGGGGTGGGGTATGTGTATACCCACGATCATCCCGAGACCCCACAAGTATTTTTGCCGGCAGAATTGGCTGAAAAACGGTATGTCACACCCCAGCCGGGTCAACGGGTGGGGAAGGCCCGCAGCCAAACTTCGGTAGATTCCTGAAATTCCCGGATACCACGCGACGCACCCGCCCATAGGATAAACCCCTCATGCTGGAAACCCAAACCACCCCCAACAACCGCATTACCCTCAGCCACCCGGTCATTCTGGCCTCCGGCTCCCCCCGACGACGCGAGCTACTGGAATCGTTGGGGCTGGCCTTTGAAGTCATCGTGCCCAACGTGGATGAAGAGGGCTTTCATCTGGATCACCTTTCCCCAGCGGAGGTGGTCAAGTTTTTGGCCCGAACCAAAGCTCAGGAAGTGTATAAGCACCACAATCAGTCGTATGTCATTGGCTCTGATACGCTGGTGGCCATTCAGGGTGAAATTTTTGGCAAGCCCAAAAGTAAGGAAGACGCCTTCCGCATGCTGAAAGCCCTACAAGGCAACGCCCATCAGGTGCATACCGGCATTGCCATCTTTAGCCCCGATACCCAGCCAGTAAACACCCCGCCCGCCGAAACACTCCCTCCCATGGTTTGTGAGGCCCTGACCACCACCGTGTGCATGCGCCCGCTGAGTGATGCGGAAATCCACGCCTACATTGAAACCGGAGAGCCCATGGACAAAGCCGGGGCCTACGCCATTCAAGGCTACGGCAGCACCCTGATTGAACGGGTGGACGGCTGCTACTTCAACGTGGTGGGCCTTTCCCTCTACCTGTTAGACCGGCTGTTTGGTCAATTGGGGCAATCGCTACTCCTGCCTTAAAATCAGGTGAGGCATGCCCTTCCCACGCGTTTCTAAAACTGCGTGCCGCTCAAACCAATAGAAAGCGCTTGCGGCAAGGTTGGCAAGCTATAGAGCTAGCGGGACGTGGCCCACAAGCCCCGTTGCGCAGTGCGGGCTTGCGCCTCTGTCGCTTCAAATTCCGCTTGATAGCGCCGGTTTTTACCCAAAAACAGCACCGTGGCATAGCCTTGTTCCAACAGTTTTTGATTCAGCGATTGCTGGGCCTTGGCCGTGGCGAAGACGTAGGCCAGGGTGCGCTCGTACTTGTCTTGCCGTCTGGCGTCGAACTCCAGATACACCGTTTTTCCGCTGGCCTGCTTCGTCAACCAGTGGCTGGCCTCGGTGGCGAATGGCTCATCTTCTGGATGCTCGCTACCGTACGTAGCGTTTTTGCGGGAGTAGTGCATTTCCGGGGAATCAATGCCCAGCAAACGCACCTGTTCCCGTGGCTTTTGCAAACGCCCGTCACCGTTCAAATCACAGCCCAGCGTGTCTCCATCAAACACGGTCAGCACCCGACAGGGCAAGCGATGGCCCGACGAGGAAGTGGCAGCAGCAACTGAGGCAGGGGCACCGGCTAAAGCGGCGGCCACTGGCACTGCGGACCGCGACCATCCAGCAGGCCCTTCGGGCCTGCGGGGCAACCATAAGCCCAGAGCCAAACCAGCCACGCCCAACACGGTCAAGCCAATGCCCAGCCATTTTTCATTCACCCGGAAGCGAAACCGCATACCCGACCGCCTCGTCTCAATCAACTGTAGCTAAAAAAGCCACGGCCACTCTTGCGTCCCAGATACCCGGCATCCACATACTGTTTCAGCAGGGGACAGGGGCGGAAGCGGGGGTCTTGAAAGCCATCATGCAGTACATTCATAATGGCCAGACAGGTATCCAGCCCAATGAAATCGGCAAGGGTCAGCGGTCCCATGGGGTGATTCATCCCCAATTTCAGCACCGTATCAATGTCCTCAGCGGAGGCAATACCCTCGTATAAGGTAAAAATGGCCTCATTAATCAGCGGCATCAGCACCCGGTTGGAGATGAAGCCCGGAAAATCCCGGCTAACCACCCCGGTTTTGTTCAGTCGAGCGGTTAAATCGGCCACCACGGCATAGGTAGCATCGCTGGTTTGGGCCCCCCGAATGATTTCCACCAGCTTCATCAGCGGCACCGGGTTCATAAAGTGCATGCCAATGACCTGTGCAGGGCGCTGGGTGGCCGCCGCCAAGCGGGTAATGGAAATGCTGGATGTGTTACTGGCCAGAATGGCGGTCGGTTTGGTGAGGCTGTCCAGCGTTAGGAAAATCTCCCGCTTGATGGCCTCCTTCTCCACGATGGCTTCCACCACCAAGTCGGCGTCTTTCAACGCCTCTAAAGCGGTTTCAAAGCGAATCCGGCCCAGAATCTCCGCTTTTTGCTCGCCACTAATTTGCGCCTTCTCCACGAACTTGGACAGGCTTTTTTCAATGATCGCCAAGGCCTTTTCCAGCGCTGCGGTGTTGACATCCTGCACCACCACCGAAAGCCCGGCATGATGGGCCATGACCTGGGCGATGCCGTTGCCCATTTGTCCGGCGCCCACCACGCCAACGGTTTGCAGGGAAGCCGATTTTCCGGCTACAGTGGCCGATTCCGTCACTTGGCATGTATCTAGCATCACAAAGCCTCTCCTAAACCAATTCCACAATCATGGCCGTGGCTTCGCCGCCGCCAATACACAGGGAAGCCATGCCCCGCTTTTTGCCCTGCTGCTGCAAGGCATGCAGCAGTGTGACCAGAATGCGGGCTCCGCTGGCCCCAATGGGATGCCCCAAGGCCACCGCCCCGCCGTGAATATTCAGGCGATCCGCCGGAATGGCTAATTCCTGCTGGGCCACCATGGCCACGGCGGCAAAGGCCTCATTCACCTCGAACAAATCAATATCGCCCACCAACAAGCTGGCCTTGTTCAGGGCCTTTTGCATGGCCCCCACCGGAGCGGTGGTAAACCAGACCGGCTCCTGACTGTGGGTGGCCGAGGCCACAATTTTTGCTACCGGCTTGAGCCCATGCGTTTTGACAGCTTCCGCAGAAGCCAATAACAAGGCAGCCGCCCCGTCATTCAGGGTGGAGGCGTTGCCTGCGGTAATGGCCCCACTCTTATCAAACGCCGGACGCAAGCCCGCCAGCTTCTCGGGATCGCCCTTGAAGGGTTCCTCATCGGCATCCACCACTTTGGGATCACCTTTGCGCTGGGGAATACTGACCGGCTCGATTTCCGCCTTGAAAGCCCCGCTTTGCACCGCCTGCTGGGCCTTCAGATAGCTCTGCCTGGCAAACTCGTCCTGAGCCTGCCGAGTGAGCTGGTATTTGCTGACGCATTGCTCGGCGCAATTGCCCATGTGCAAATTGTTGTAAGGGTCCCACAAGCCATCGTGGATCATGCCGTCAATCATCTGCTGATGGCCCATTTTGACCCCGTTACGCAGACCGTTCAGGTAGTGAGGGGCGTTGGACATGGATTCCATACCACCGGCCAGCACCAACTGGGCTTCCGCCGCTTTAATAGCGCTGGCGGCCAACATGACCGCTTTCATCCCGGAACCGCACACTTTGTTGATGGTCAAAGCCCCCACGGAATCGGACAAGCCCGCTTTTCGCAGGGCTTGTCGAGCTGGCGCCTGACCCACCCCAGCGGCCAAGACACACCCCAAAATCACTTCCTCAATGGCTTCCGCAGGCACCCCGCTACGCTTGAGCGCGGCTTGCAGAGCCACAGCGCCCAAGTCCGGCGCGGATACAGAAGACAAACTGCCCAAAAAACTGCCGATGGGCGTACGGGCACTGTCCACGATAAAAACGTCTGTCACGGTTCCCCCATTTCTGTTGTTACTATCTATCAACCTGTTGCTTGTAGTTGTATCGCAGTCAAGGCCTCAACAAAAGTGGACTGTCTGCGATGGAATCCACCAGCCAGGAAATCAGGAACGGATCGGCTTGCGGGCCTCCCCGGATAAATGCGGATCGAAATTGGGGCAGGCAAAAGCGTCAGAAGCCACGGCAGCCTGATGCAATAAGCATAAGCCCTTATCCCCCTCCGAAGGTTCCTGAAAATGCAGGCAGTGCATGCAGCGGTTGCGCCGCCGATCGAACTTCCCCTGACGCTCCGCAGAGCGTCGATCCTGCTCCCGGCGACGATCCCCGGCAATGGGGGGCAATTCGCAAAAGGGGGCGATTAACGGGTTGAGTTCCACTGGGTCTTGGTCCCGCATGGCTGTAATCCGGCTGACTCCTTCGGGTAATTCTATTATATCAATGGGCCGAGAGCAGGCTGGGTGTCAAGCCCATCAAGGCCATGCGCTGCTGGTAAAAGTCCTCGAAGGTGCCAGCCACAATGTGCGCTCGGGCCTCTTTGGCCAGTTGCACCAGCGTGTAAATATTATGAATACTGAGCAAAGTGGCTGCCGTGGTTTCCCCCATGCGGAAGATATGGCGCAGGTAGGCCCGGGTATGATTCTGGCAGGCGTAGCAGGCACAGCCTTCCACCAGGGGACTGAAGGCCTCTTGATGCTCGGCGTTGCGGATAATTTTTTTTCCGGTGGGCGTAAAGTAAGACCCATGGCGGGCCACCCGGGTAGGCATCACGCAGTCAAACATATCAATGCCGTGGCGAATACCCTCCAACAAATCCTCTGGAGTCCCCACCCCCATCAGGTATCGGGGTTTGTCCGCGGGCATCTTGGGCGCCGTGAAGGAAACCACCTGATTCATCTGCATTTTGGTTTCGCCCACGCTGACCCCGCCAATGGCATAGCCCACCGCATTGAATTGAGAGACAAAGTCCAGACTTTGAATCCGTAAATCCTCGTAAATGGAGCCTTGTACGATGGGGAAAAGCGCCTGATCGGGCCGGGCATGATGCTCGAAACAGATTTCCAGCCAACGGTTGGTCATCTCCAGAGATTTTTTGGCGTAGTCGTAATCCGCAGCCCCGGGCGGACACTCGTCAAAGGCCATAATAATATCGGCACCCAGGGCGTTTTGAATGCGCATGGACTCCTTGGGGCCCATAAAATGCTTCTTGCCGTCCACCACGTCTTTAAAATAGACGCCCTCCGGGGTAATATCCCGGTGCTTGGCCAGACTGAACACCTGAAAGCCGCCGGAATCGGTCAAGATAGGCTTATGCCAATTCATCCAGTGGTGCAGGCCGCCTGCTTTTTCCACCAGCTCGTGCCCCGGGCGCAGGTACAGGTGGTAAGAGTTGGACAGCACGATTTCCGCCCCGGTGTCGGCCACTTGCGGCCAGGTCAGGGTGCGCACGGCTGAATGAGTGCCCACCGGCATAAACACGGGGGTATGTACCGGCCCGTGCGGGGTTTGCAGCAAACCGGCCCGGGCGTTATTCTGGGTGGCGTGTACTTGATAGGAAAAAAACGTACTCATTCGACAATCTTAGCAAAAAGACGGCGGCAACTGCGCATTGGGAGAATGCGGGCCGATTTATTACAATTTCCTTACAAACTAGCGCCAAGCGGCCCGCCGAGCCCCTTTATATAAATATCCATACTTTTGCGAAACGGAGGGGGCTGCGACCGCCATGAGCGAATCATCTGAACATCTCACCGAAAAGATTACCCTGCCCAGTGACCGACGCTATCGCACCAGCCGGTATTTTTTGCAGGATCAACTCCGTTGCTCGGAAGCAGCAGCGGATTTTCGCAGTGTCAAAGAACTGGTCTCCAAGGCGGCAGGCTTTAACCTGCAGCAGGCCTTCCAATTTCAGGCCGTGCCCGTCCCGGTTCAATCCTCTGAACAGGCTTTTTAAAAGCGCGGTTTCGCTTAACGGAACTGGACGGGCAACTGCTGACTGAGCCGTTCTTTCAGCTGATTCAGGCGCTGATCAATCTCGGCATCGGTCATAGTAGCCTCATTCGACTGGAAGGTCAGGCGATAGGCCAAACTGCGATTTTCCGCCCCCAATTGCTCGGAACGGTACTCATCAAACAGCTCCACCTGACGCAGCAAGGGTTCTTGAGCCCCGCGCAATACCGATAAAATCTGCTGATGGCTAAGCGTGTTGGGAGCCAGGAAGGCCATATCCCGACGCATGGCCGGGAAATGGGAAATTTCGGTGGCCTTGGTCACTTGCCGGGTTTGTTTGAGAACCTTGTAAATGGCTTCCACATTCAGTTCAAACACGTACACCGGGTGGCGGAACTTCAGCGTTTTGCGGACTTCCGGGTGCAACTCCCCAATCAGGCCAATTTCCTTGGGTTTTTCGCCCAATAAAATACTGGCAGCCTTACCCGGATGCAGATAGCGCACCTCCTGAGCGGGGGCAAAACTGAGCAAGGGGCTCAAACTCAAGGTACCAAACAGATTCTCCAAAATGCCTTTCAGCAAGTAGAAATCAGCGGGCTCCTTGCGGTGCCATTCACCCACCGCGGCGGAACCGGTCACCAGCCCGCCCAGACACAAGCGCTCAGCCACGCCCGAATTTTTCTGATTGGCTTTGCCCAGCTTAAAGTAGGTACGACCCAGCTCGTAAATCCACACATCCTCATTGCCTTGGGCCTGATTGAACTTGGCCACTTCCAGAATGTTGGGCAACAGAGACTGTCGCATCATGGTGTGATCAGAGGAGTGCGAATTCAGCACCGACACCAGTTGATCGGTATTCACGCTGAAACCGGTTTTATCCAGCAGGCTTTGACCAATCAGGGAGGTGGTCATGACCTCCTGCAAGCCCTGCCCACGCAGAGAGTCGGCAATCTGCTTCAGCGTACGAGCCCGGAAGGTGGGCGTGGCCGTCCCGGTTTTTTGCGGCAAGGTGTACGGCACTTTATCGTAGCCGTAAATCCGCACGATTTCCTCAATCAGGTCAATTTCACGGGTCACATCGGTCTGACGGAAAGAGGGAACGGAAACAATGGTACTGGAAGATTTTTCATGGGATACAACCATAAAGCCCAGGTTTCCAAGGATGCTGTGAATTGCTTCTAAGGGAATAGTCAGGCCCAGCACTTTTTCAATACGCTCGTAATCCAGCGAAATCTTCTGCTCTTGCGGCACGGGCAGGGGCGATTCAGTAACAGCCACCCACTCGGCCCCGGCATGCTGCTGCAATAACTCAATGGCCCGCAACATGGCGTTTCGGCAGTTTTCAATATCCACGCCTCGCTCAAAACGAGCCGAGGCCTCCGAGCGTAAGCCCACCGATTTTGCGCTTTTACGCACCGCCGCAGGCTCAAACCAGGCGGATTCCAGGAAAATACGGATGGACTGATCATCCATTTCCGTGCTGGCACCGCCCATTAAGCCCGCCATGGCCACCGGCTGATCGTTCAGAGCAATCACCAGAGACTCCGTGGTCAAGGGGCGAGAGACGTCATCCAGCGTGGTCAGGGTTTCCCCCGCCTTGGCCCGACGCACATCCACGGTGCCCTGAGTGCCCAGTTTCTGCTGATCAAAGGCGTGCAAGGGCTGGCCCATTTCCAGCATGACGTAGTTGGTAATATCCACCACGTTGCTGATGGAGCGTACCCCAGCGGCCAGCAAGCGACGGGCCATCCAGTCGGGGGAGGGGCCCACTTTGACATTGGCCAAGACAGCACCGGCATAGTACCGACAAACCGACGGATCGCTCAATTGAACCAAGAGTTCGGTTTGCCCACTGGGTTGCAACCCACTCACCGAGGGGAAGCACAAGGCCCGATCGAACAGGGCAGCCACTTCGCGGGCCACCCCCAGCATGGACAGTTGATCGCCCCGGTTGGCCGTAGGGGCAATCTCCAGAATCACATCGCCTTGCAAGCCCAAGACCTGCTTGAGATCCTGACCCAACTGGGCCTCGGTGGCAATACCGTCTAAAGGCCAAATACCGTCTTCGCTCTTGGTGTACTGGGTCTCTAAGCCCAACTCATCCAGAGAGCAGACCATCCCGGCGGATTCCACGCCCCGAATTTTAGCCCGTCCCAGTGTAAACAGGGTGTTATCCTTGCGGCTGAGGACAGTGGCCCCTTCTTGAGCGAAGGCAATCAAAATGCCTTCCCGCACGTTGGGAGCCCCGCAGACCACCTGGGTTTGAGACGCTCCCAAATCCACGGTCACCAGACGCAATTTATCGGCGTTGGGGTGTGGAGCCAGGGCCAGCACTTTACCCACAACGACTCCGTTGAACTTGGGGCCGCTGTATTCAATGCCTTCCACTTCCAGACCAGAATTGGTGAGGGCGCTGGCGATTGCTTCCGGGGCCAGCCCGCTGATATCCACATAATCTTTCAACCATTCCAGAGAAATACGCATGATTAAAGCCCTTTAAACTGGTTCAGAAACCGCAGGTCGTTGTTGAAGAACAAGCGGATATCGTTGATGGAATACTTGAGCATGGCCAACCGCTCGATGCCCATACCAAAGGCGAAGCCGTTGTATTTTTCGGGATCGATATTCACGTTACGCAATACGTTGGGGTCTACCATGCCCGCCCCCAGAATTTCAAGCCAACCGGCCTGACTGCACACGTGGCAGCCATGGCCTTCGCAGAAGATGCACTGCACATCCACCTCGGCGCTGGGCTCGGTGAAGGGGAAAAAGCTGGCCCGAAAGCGAGTGGGACGCTCTGCCCCGAAGAACTGGCGGGTAAATTCGTGCAAAATGCCTTTTAGATCAGAAAAGCGCACGTTATCATCCACCAACAAGCCTTCCAACTGATGAAACAGCACGAATTTACGGCTGTTAACCTCTTCATTCCGGTACACCCGCCCCGGAGAGACCACCCGAATCGGCAAGGGATGGTTTTCCATATAACGAATCTGGGCGTTGGAGGTTTGGGAGCGCAGCAGCACATGATTGGCCACATCGGTGTAATAGGTGTCCTGCATATCCCGGGCCGGGTGGTTTTCCGGGAAGTTCAGGGCGTCAAAATTGTAAAAATCGGTCTCAATCTCCGGGCAAAAGTCGTCGTCAATGGTTTCAAAGCCCATGCCCGCAAAAATCTGGCAAATCTCTTCAATGGTGCGGGTCAGGGGATGCTGGCTACCGGACGGACGATAAGCCCCCGGCATGGTCACATCAATGGTTTCGGCCTTCAGCTTCTCGGCGATTTCAGCTTGCAGGTAGGTGTTCAGCTTGGCATCCAGCGCCTGCCCCAGCACTTCCTGAATCTCGTTGGCCAAGGCGCCTACCAAGGGGCGCTCTTCCGGGGAAACATCCTTCAATCCCCGCATCATGCCGGTAATGCGGCCCTTACGCCCCAAATACTCCACCCGAACCGCCTCAAGGGCATCCTTGGTGTTGGCGGCTTCCAAAGCAGCCTGGGCCTCTTGACGAACCGTTTCCAGTTCTTGCCGGAGATGACTCTGAGTGGTTTCCACGTCTAAAATCCTTGCGTTGGGTTATGCAGTGTTCGTTTCAAGTTGAGGAATGAGTGATAGAAGCAACCAAAAAGCGGCTAGGCCAGTAACTGTTTGGCGATAATGGTGCGCTGAATCTCGCTGGTGCCTTCAAACAGCGACATCACCCGAGCATCCCGGAAATAGCGCTCCACCGGAAAATCCTTGGTGTAGCCATACCCGCCGAAAATCTGAACCGCTTCACTGGCGCACTGGTTACAAATTTCAGAAGCATACAGCTTGGCCATGGAAGCCTCCAGGGCAAAGTCCTTCCCAGCTTCCTTCAGCCGAGCGGCATTGTACACCAGATTTCGGGCCGCTTCAATCTTGAGGGCCATGTCGGCCAGCTTGAACTGGATGGCCTGAAAGTCGGCAATGGGCTTGCCAAACTGCTGGCGCTCCCTGGCGTATTGCAGGGAGGCCTCCAGACAGGCCTGAGCCAGCCCCAGCGAAATAGCCCCAATGCTGATGCGCCCGATGTTCAGGCTGCGCATAAACAATTTAAAGCCCTGCCCCTCATCGGATAAGCGTTGCGAGGCGGCAATCCGGCAATTATCAAAGTGCAATTCACCCCAATCGCCGCCCAATAGGCCCATTTTCTCATCGCCCTTGGTGATGGTCAGGCCCGGCGTGTCCCGATCGATAATAAAGGCCGACAAACCCTTAGGACCGGGGGTTTTGGCATCGGTACGGGCCGTGGCGATAAACACATGCCCAATCAGGGCGTTGGTAATAAACAACTTGGAACCGTTGAGGATATATGATTCCCCATCTTTATCAGCCGTGGTCAATCCCGCTCCGGCATCGCTGCCGGCGTTCGGCTCGGTCAGGGCAAAGGCCCCGATTTTCCGCCCACTGACGAGATCCGGCAAGTACTGCTCTTTTTGGGTCGTCGTACCGTAATACTGAATGGGCAGCCCAGCCAAAGAGACATGCACGGATAAAGACGTAGCCAGCGCTGCGGAGACCTTGGCGATTTCTTCCAGCACCAAAAAGTAGGAAAGGCTATCCACAGCCGCCCCGCCAAATTCCTCGGCAAAGGGCAGGCTGGTCAGACCGGTTTCGGCCATTTTGGCCCATAAGGCCTTTAAAATTTGCAGATCGCCGGTTTCCAGCTGCTTGACCACCGGTTTTAATTCCCGCTCCACAAAGTCCCGGGCCAAGTCCCGAATGCTGAGTTGCTCATCCGACAGAAACATAAACACTTCCACTCCCCAACAGATTGGCTGGTAAAACAAACGACTTCTCTATGATAATGGAAAGATGCCTAAAACTGGACATCCCCCCCAAGACTTGGGGCAATGCGACATTATCGCCATCGCCGGAAAGCAATATTCCGGCAAGGACACCTTGGCCAAGTTGCTGCTGGCTCGCCTGCCCGCCTTTCGGCAAGTGCCCATCGCTCAGGCCATTAAAATGGCCTTTGCCCAACAGCATGGGTTAACGGTGGAAGAAGTGGAAGCGAACAAAGCCCAGTACCGTCCGGGGCTGATTGAACTGGGCAACTGGGGCCGGGCCCAGGACGCCGATTACTGGCTAAAGCAGGTCTTGAACCAGCCGGGCAAAAAGTTGATTTCCGATGTTCGCTTGAAGCGAGAGTATGAGTTGCTGAAAGCCTACGGAGCCTTTTTGATTCGATTAGAGGCCAGCCGAGATGTCCGTGCCCAGCGGGGGCAGATTGTGAGTGAGGATGACCCTACGGAAAATGAACTGGACGGCATTACGGACTGGGACTGGATACTGGTCAACAATGGCTCGGTAGCCGGCTTGGAACAAGCCCTACAAGAGCGGCTAAGGCCGTAAGGAAGACATCCGGAACGCCCAAAAGGCAAAAGCCCGGCGGGTTCCACCGGGCTTTGAATAAAGGTCTTGAAGGCTTCCTAGCGACCTGAGAGACCAAAAGCACCCAGTCCGCCTGCCGCAGCAAGCGGGAAAGCACCACGCGCGACACCAGGAATGATACCGGCAGCGGCAGGTTGAGCGACAGTGGCAGGCTGAGCGACAGTGGCAGGCTGAGCGGCAGTGGCAGGTTGAGCGGCAGCGGGCATCGCTGCATTCGTACCAGCGGCTGAAG
Organism: Vampirovibrio chlorellavorus; assembly: GCF_003149375.1. Lineage (NCBI taxonomy): Bacteria > Bacillati > Candidatus Melainabacteria > Vampirovibriophyceae > Vampirovibrionales > Vampirovibrionaceae > Vampirovibrio > Vampirovibrio chlorellavorus. Next base: position 54,176 of record NZ_QFWH01000004.1, on the reverse strand, counting down.
ATGCGCCAGTGGAAGCAACAGGCGGAGGCGGAACGGGCCGCCTGGGCATCAAGCCTTCTAAACCATCAGCGGCCACAGTTTCAACAACAGCAGGTGCGGCAGGCTGAGCAACGGAAGCCTGAGCGGCAGGGGCAGTTCCTTCACGACGAGCAGCAGCGGGAAGCTGAGCGGCAGTGACTTCTGCTTCACGAGTGGCGGCAGGAACGGTGGCAATGTCACTGAACTGACGCGCATCATTCCGACCCACAGCCTGAGCCTGCCTGAAAGCCCTGTTCACAAACGCCTCTCTCTCTTCACCGGCGTTTTTAGTGATCGTCAATTGATAGTGTGTGCGACCTGGCTGCAAAGCGGGCAAGTCAAATTGAATGGCTTTCTGGCCGGTTAAGGCCCGTTTTAACTGAATCTTTGCCCCCTCTGGAAGCGTTACACGTTCTTGAGTTCTACCCATTAATTCATGGTAAGCGCCAATGGTGTCATTTCTGCTGTTCTTCACACTCTTGTGAAGCAGGGAGCCCTCCGAACCGGCCAGGCCCTGAGCGCCAGGTCGGGCGTCCAGGTATGCTTTTCTACTGCTGGCTTTGGCAAGCTCCTCTCTAGCCGTCTCAATCGCCTGCTCCAGATACTCTTTAAAGCCTTCGTCCTTGTTCCGACGGCGAAATTGCACTTTTTCAAATTGATTTTGAATCTGAATGGCAATTTGTGCGTATTCGCGTTTCAGGCCAGCTTTCAGCTTGATTTCCACGTTCTCAAGGCCTTGCAACTTCCCGGAATCGGTTAATTCCCGGGCGGCCTGAGTGTAGCCCTCGTATTTATCCAGCCTCAACTTCCGAACAGACGAGCCGGTCAAATGAATATGACCAAACGCCCTTTTTGAGACTTTCTCTACCGTTGGGGTTACCGGTGTGGCTGCCGCAGCCACGGCCTCACGGCTGGCAGGTGTATTTATATTACGAAATAAATTACCAGGTCTGAAAACTCTCAAAATAGACATATTGGGTAAAACTCCTGGACAAGGGGGCTTCGGGAGGTTTATTCGGGAGGGTTAAGCGATGCAAAAAGTCGAAAACGGTATATTCGAGGTCATGTCCGCATCAATGCTCTTGATACCTAACTAATATTTAATGACCTGAACCCGCAAAATTGCCAGCAACCCCCGAATATTTAGAAGCATTAACACAGTTGTTCAAAAAAACAAAAAATACGGGATGGCCATCATTCGATATCGGAAACAGCGCGATCACTGGGCACAATAGATCAGAACTATCGAACGATTCCACGCCCCAAGACATTCAAGTGCAATCGTTCAAGCTGGCCTGCAGAGTCAAACTGTCGCATCCCCCGTGTTTGCCCTATTATTGGGGGCATAGCCCTATTAATCCACAAGGTGCAAGCGCCCATGAAAATTCTCCTCATCGGCAACGGCGGACGAGAACACGCCATCGCCTGGACCCTGTCCCAAAGCCCACACCAACCCCAACTGTATTTTGCCCAGGGCAACCCCGGCATGCAGGAACTGGGGCAACGACTGGACATTGAGCCCACCGACATTCAGGGCCTGCTGATTTTCGCCGAACGGGAAGGCATCGATCTCACCATTGTGGGCCCCGAATTGCCGCTTTCTCTGGGCATCGTGGATCGCTTTCAGGAAAAAGGACTGGCCATTTTTGGGCCCACCCAGGCCGGGGCCCAACTAGAATCCAGCAAGGCCTTTGCCAAAGCGCTGATGGCCAAAGCCAACATCCCCACTGCCGGATATCGCTTTTGCCAGACCCAGCCCGAAGCGCTGCAAGCCCTGCAAGAGTTTACCGCCCCGTATGTGATTAAAGAAGACGGCTTGGCGGCGGGTAAAGGGGTGACTATCGCCCAAGCCCGGGCCGAGGCGGAGCAGGCCATTGCGCAGGCCTTCCAAAAGGAAATGCCGGTGGTCATTGAGGAGTTCATGCAGGGGCAGGAACTCTCGATTCTGGCTTTTTGCGATGGGCAAACCATTTTGCCCTGCATCGCCGCGCAGGATTATAAAAAAGTGGGCGAAAACAACACCGGCCCCAACACCGGGGGCATGGGCGCCTACGCTCCGGTGCCGCTAGCCACCCCTGCGCTGATCGCCACGGTTCAGCAAACCGTGCTGGAACCGGCCCTGAAGGCCCTGAAAGCGGAAGGCATTGATTACAAGGGCATCCTATACGCCGGACTGATGATTACCCCGGACGGAGCAGCCAAGGTCGTTGAATTCAACGCCCGCTTTGGCGACCCGGAAACCCAGGTGGTGCTTCCCCTGCTGGCAGATGATCTGGTGGAGTTGATGCTGGCCACCGTAAACGGCGAATTACACCGCTACGCTCCTACCGGCATTCGCTTTAAGCCCGGTCAATGGGCTATGACTGTGGTGTTGACCGCAGGTGGCTACCCCGGAGACTACCCCACCGGCACCCCTATTTTCTTTCCCCAGTACCTGAACAACGATGTGCATATCTTCCACGCCGGTACCAGGGTGCTACCGGATCAAAGCAAGGTCACCGCAGGGGGACGGGTGCTGAACGTGACTGGAATCGCTGAAAACCTAGAGGAAGCCCGGCGTAAAGCCTATGAAATCGCCGGAAAAATCCGCTTTGAAGGCAAATACTACCGCCGGGACATCGCCGCAGAACCCGCCATGGCCCTAAGCCGGTAAACAGTAAGCTCTCAGCGCCGAAACCAGCCGAGCCACCACCTGCTTGTGGAAAGCCGGATCGATCAAGCGTTCAAATTCGGTGGGATTGGTAAAAAAGCCCACTTCAATCAGCACGGCCAGCGCCTGATGAATACGGGTCATGTACAGGCTGTCATCAAACAACCCGTAATTGGGAATGGCCTGATAGCCAGTCACCGGCTCGGTGAGGCCTTGCAGTAATTTTTCGGCCAGAGGTCTGGAAAAAGCGTGGTAGTAAAAGCAGCAGGCCCCTTCCGCCTTTAAGGGATCCCGTCCATCGGGCAGGGCGTTGTGATGGAGGCTCAGCACCATATGCGGCTGCATGTGGATCACTTGATCCCCACGCTCTTGCAAGGAGAGGGCCTGATCGCTATTGCGGGTGAGTGAGGCCTGAAAACCTGCCTGCAACAAGGCATCCCGCAACAAACGACTCACGGTCAGGTTCAACTGTTTCTCCGGCAGACCATTCAGTCCGGTAGAACCCCATTCCGCCCCGCCATGGCCGGGGTCGATCAGGATTTGCACTTCCGCAATGCGACTGGGCAGCGTGCGCACCTGAATGCGCCATTCCCCAGCCTGCCAAGTGTAATCGTAGCCAATCAAGGGCCGCTTCAAGTCAATCCACAGTTCCAGAACCGTGTCGGCCACCGCGCGCCAGTGAATTTGCCGCACCACCGCATCATCCGGCGGAGACTGGATAAAATCGCACGGCCCGCATACCCCGTACAGCCTTACCTGCAAGCGATCCATGCGCTCGGAGGGGATGCTTTCCAGCTGAATGGGGCAAGCCTGCGCCGGTTTTTGCTGAAACTGTAACCGCACCCGGGAGTCGACAGGACTCAGGGAGTCGATTTGGATACTATCCAGTGCCATCGGCTCCGGCACAGTGGTTGCTGGTGTAAAAGTCAGGGAGTCCAGCGGAACGTAACAGTACTCTTCTGGACTCAAAACCACTCGAGCCCACGCCGATTGCAAGCCATCCACCCACACTGCGGTGTTGGCCCGCTGGGGGGTCAAGCGATCGCCGTTGGGGGGAACCTTGCGAGTGACCACCCGATCCGTTTTCAGTACAGCGGCTTTAGCAGAGGTCAACACCGTCAGGCGACCCGGCACCGTCTTTTTCAGGCTCTGCGTCCCGGATTGAACCTGAAGCACGATGGCCGCCTGTTGCGGAAAACTCTCGGGATGGCTTGGCAGCAAAGTCTTCACCGGCACCCGGGCCTGATAATAGCCACGGGTGGGAATGCGGGGGGCCGTCCAGTGTTTTTGGGAGAAGATAACTTCTCGGGTATCCAGATACAGCGCATGGTGGAGATAGGGCGGTACCGAAACGGGGGTATCCACCCAGCCGGGGATGGTAAAGCTCACCTGAGCCCCTTCGCTGGCCAGACAAGCCACCGTGAGAGTATCCGTGGGCATCAGCCAGAGATCATTGGCCGGTTGCAAGGTTTCCGCATTCACGGCCAAAGGGGACTTGGGCAAAACCGGCAGCGACGGCTCCCCCCTTAAGGCAAAAATGGCCTGCGCCAGGGGCGGCGTGGCCGTATTAACACGCACTTCCAGCTGAATGGGATTCATCCCGGCGTGAATGGGAATTTTCCAGGCGAAAAAGCCTTTGGGAGACAGGGGCACCGGCTGCCCGTTAAAGTACAGCTTGGCCCCAGCAGGCGCAGACCGCACCGAGCCCATCAGGAAGGTGCTGTCCTCGAACACCACATGCTCCGGGTGGGGGTAGACCACCTGAATCTGGGTGGCGGTGGCGGATCTGGAAGTCACGCCAAGGCCCCACGCATTTCATCCAGAATGGCCTGAGTGGCGACTACCGGATCGCTGGCCCCGGTAATGGGACGGCCAATCACCAGATAATCCGTGCCGTTTTTGAACGCCTGAGCGGGGGTAATAACCCGGGCCTGATCCTGATCGCCTGCCCCAGCCGGACGAATGCCGGGGGTCACCAGTAAAAAGTCGGAGCCGCAAGCCGCCCGAATCAGGGGGGCTTCCTGCGCCGAGCAAACCACGCCATCCAGACCCGCCTTTTGGGCCTGCAAGGCCAGATGCTGAACATATTCGCCGAGGGACACCCCTGCCACAAAGAGGAATTCATTCAGGGCCTGCTCGGAAAGACTGGTCAAGAGGGTCACTCCAATCAGCTTGGGCGGCATTTGCCCCAACCGGGTGGCCGCTTGCTGGGCGGAAGCGACCGCAGCCCGCATCATCTCTGGGCCGCCCTGAGTGTGCAGGTTTAAAAAGTCCACCCCCTGGCTCACTAGAGAATCCACCGCCCCGGCCACTGTATTAGGGATATCGTGCAGCTTGAGATCCACAAACACCGTTTTGCCAAACTGCCGCAATTGACGCACCACGGCCATCCCTTCGGCGTAAAACAGTTGCAAGCCAATTTTATAGCTGACGCCCAGCGGGGCCAACTGCTCCGCCATGGCCAAGGCGCTGGCCGCGTCGGGGTAATCGAGGGCCACAAACAGCCGTTCCTCCACGGATAAGGGGGTCTGCGTCCCTTTTGATATTGTTGATATTGTTTTTGGCAAACTGGACATACATAAGCCCTCCGACTGAACACCTGCAACAACCCTCCCCAGCCATTCGCCGGCCCAAAACACCAAACAGTCGCTGGGCCATCGCTGGATAATAAAAAGTCACATTCTATTTTACCCCGTCCAATGGTGCAGGCATATTCCGCACGCATTGCCAAGCAGATTGCCCACCAGAAACAGGCGCAACAAAATCGGCGCAGCGGGTTTTCTCCCATAGTTCGGTATTATTTAATGCCGTATTGTTTAATCCCATGGTCTTGGCCTACTTTTACTACGCCTTCAAACTTGAACGCTGCTTGTCATTATGAGTATTGCAACGCACAACCCAGCCCGCACCCCAAGCACCGGCTCGCGCGTCCGCTTGGGCACTAACGCTCGGACAACTGAACTCCGGCGCTCCCAGTCAACTAGCGACGCCATTCGACATACCATGACAGCAGCACAGAAAACATCTGGGGCCAAGCCCTCCCCCGAAGCGGGCTTTTTCAGCAAGGAGCGCTTGACCGGGGCCTGGCGCTCCGTGAAACACGATTTAACCAGCAAGGACTGGTGGCTCAAAAACGGGGCCATCGCCACTGCGGTCACGCTGGCCACCTGTTGGCTACCGGGCTCTCAACTGTTTACCATTCCCCTGTGGCTGGGCATGGATGTTCTATTCTCCGCCATGCGGGGGCACCAACATTATCAGGACTTTCCAGAAAAGCCGGCTGCCAACGCCCCAAAAAAACCTGCTACCCAAACACCCAAACAAAAGCAGTGGCGCAGTAAAGACAGGCGCAACGCCGCCTGGAAAGGGCTGAAGCAAGGAATCATATCCGGATTTCGCGATAACTTTCAATTCAAGGCATTACTCAGCGGCGGTCTCTGTCTGGCCACTTGCTGGCTGCCCGGTTCTCAATTGCTTCTGATCCCCAGCCTGTTTTGCACCTTTGCCGCCTGGGGAGGAATAACGCAAGCCATTGAAGGCTACGAGAATCCGGGGAAGGGATTCAAGCCCTCACAAACGCCCTCACAACAAACCGGGAAAGCACAGGCAAAGTAGAGAGACCGTCTTGGCGTCCACGATTTCCCGAGCGCGGATTTTCCGCATGGCCTCCTCGGGGGTCAGCAGAATTACATCCAGCCACTCATGCTCGCTGGGCTGATGGGCCTTGTGCCCGTTGTACAAGCCGGTGGCTTTGTACAGCCAAAGTTTTTCGTCGCAAAAACCGGGGGCGGTAAACAAATAGGTCAGTTCTTCCCATTGATGGGCCTGATACCCCGTCTCTTCCCACAGTTCCCGTTGAATGGCCTCCGCCGGGTCCTCAGGGATACCATCGTGCCAATCCAGCTTACCGGCGGGCAATTCCAGCAAGGTGCGTCCCAAGGGGTAACGCCATTGCTCCACAAACACCAGACGACCATCATCCAGGATGGGACAGACCACCACCCCACCCGGATGCTCCACCACTTCCCGCTCCACGGTGGCTCCGCTGGGGTGTAAGGCCTGATCGATGCGCAACTTGGCCACCCGACCGGTGTGGATGACCCGGGAACTGAGGGTTTTCTCCTCAAGTGTCACCGGTTGCGAGGAGTCCGGCTTGGAAAATTCAGAAAGGCTCATGGGCAAAGGTTTCCAATATGTTTTGTAAAAACTGGCAGCACAGGGTCATCTCGCTCAGGCGCACCCGCTCCTTCAGGGAATGCGGCTCGATATAGCCTGCGCTCAGCACCACGCCGGGCAAGCCCCGCTGGACGAAGATATTGTTATCGCTGCCCCCGTTGGTGCGGATAAAGTGGGGCTCCAGCCCGGTGTTGCGGGCAGCGCTTAAGAGATTTTTCACCCCGGGATGCTGCTCATCCACATGATACCCTTCAAACTGGGTGAAGTGAGTAAACGCATAGCTGGTGCCGGGCATCCCCGCCGAGACCTCAGCCAAAGTCTGTTCAAGGTGGGCCAACGCCGCTTCTAAGGTCTGGGGATTGTGGCCCCGCAGTTCTCCTTTAAGGGTGGCCAAGTCCGGCACGATGTTGGTGGCCTTGCCACCGTTCAAAAAGCCGATGTTGCAAGTGGTCTGCTCATCCACCCGCCCCAGAGGCAGGCGCTCAATGACTTTGCTGGCAAACACAATGGCGTTCACCCCTTGCTCCGGCATAATACCCGCATGCACACTTTTGCCCCGGCAAGTGATCTCAAACTGGATGTAAGTGGGGGCCTGATTGATAATGACCCCCTGCCGCCCGGTGTGATCCAGGGTGATGGCAAAATCAGCCCCCAAGCTCTCATCGGATAAATCCTTGGCCCCACCCAGCGACGTCTCCTCACGGGTGGTGAAGATCAGGCGCAGCTGAGGCATGGGTAACTGGTGTTTCCGACACAAAAAGACGGTTTCCAGCATGGGAGCCAGCCCGGCTTTGTCATCGGCCCCTAGCACGGTGGTGTTATCGGAGGTAATAATGCGATCGCCGTCCACGTCCTGCACGATGGGCTGAATGTTATGACAGGGCGGCACCACGTCCATGTGCCCGGACAACACCAAGATACGATCATGGCTACACTGCTGGGCGGGCAGATCGACAATCAGGTTTCCCCCGGCATCGATCACTCCGCTAATCCCTTCAGCGGCCAACCGGTCAACCAGATAAGCCCGAAAAGCGGCCTCATCCCCGCTGGGGCTATCAATGCGAACCATCTCCAAAAAGGTTTGAAGCAGCCGCTCACTATCAACTCGCACCGTACTCATGGAACGCATCTTAGCAAAAATGGCCCCACTTGTCCCCAATTTAAGCGGCGCAGGTTAAGCGGCACAGGGCTTTTGTGGTTCCTGCGGCGGTTGTGTTAGCATACCAGCATCGAGGCTGTTTCGTTTTTTCAAGGAGAGATCGCATGCTTCATAAAATCTCCGTCATTGGGGCCGGTAACGTAGGCGCTACGCTGGTTCAGCGTCTGGCCGAGGCCGAATTGTCCAAGCACGTGGCCGTGGTGGACATTCTGGAAGGCATCCCCCAAGGCAAAGCCCTGGACATTCTGGAATCTTCCCCCATTTATGGCTACGACACCCGCGTGGTGGGCAGCAACACGTACGATATCATCTCTGATTCCGATATCGTGGTGGTTACCGCCGGTATCGCCCGCAAACCGGGCATGAGTCGGGATGATTTGCTGGCCACCAACGCCAAAATCGTCACCGATGTGTGCAACAACATCAAAAAATTCGCTCCCAATGCTTTGGTCATCGTGGTGTCCAACCCCTTGGATGTGATGTGCCACGTGGCCCTGCAAGCCTGCGGCTTCCCCTCCAACCGGGTCTTCGGTATGGCTGGCGTTCTGGATTCCGCCCGCTACAAAACCTTTATTGCCGAAGCGCTGGATGTGTCCGTGGAAGATGTGCAAGGCTTTGTACTGGGTGGCCACGGCGACACCATGGTGCCCCTGCCCCGCTATACCACCGTGGCTGGCATTCCGCTGTCGGATTTCCTGGACGCCGCTACCATCGATAAAATCGTGGATCGGGCTCGCAACGGTGGCGCCGAGATCGTGGGCTACCTGAAGACCGGTTCCGCCTTCTACGCCCCCAGCGCCTCGGTGCTGGAAATGATCGAGTCCATCGCCAAGGATAAAAAGAAAATTCTGCCTTGCGCCGTGTATTTAACCGGTCAATACGGCATTAAAGACCTGTACGTGGGTGTGCCGGTCAAATTGGGCAAAAACGGCATTGAGCAAGTCGTCGAGCTGAAACTCAGCGAAGCCGAATTGCAAGAGCTGCGCAAGTCCGCCAACGCCGTGCAAGAGCTGGTGGATTCTTTAAAAGCACTGGTTCCCGCCTAGCTTTTACAACGCCAATCAAATGAATAAGCCCCGTGTCTAATGGCCGGGGCTTATTTGATAAAGCGCTTCGAGCAGGAAGGTACTAAGTGCCTGTGTGGGCTTTGGATTCCAGCTTTTCACGCAGGGTGTTGACCAACGCGTTGATGGTTTCCAGGTTGCGATAGCCCAGACCCGGATTTTCCGGACGGACACTCAGCTTTTCCAATCGGTCTAAAATTTGCAAAATCTCGTCATTCTCAGTCCGTTTCATGCAGGCAGATTTCCTTTCAAGGATGGACAGATAGCTCATAGAACAATGACTCCTGACTATAATTCCCTAACTCACGGTTTTTAAAACTTTCCGGTTCACTCTCTATTAAAGACAATCCATCCAAAAAATTGCGGTTCCTCAAACAGTGCAGCTTTACATTTGAAAACTCACCTACTCATCATAACCGAGAGCGCCCCGTTGTGGGGAGTCTACGGAAAAGTAGAGTGCGTTCTTTTTTATTTTGAACCTGCCTAAAACTTCAGACGGGCCCGCAGGTCCCGATGGGTTCTTTCAATCAAATGCTGCTCATCCTGAAGCACCGCCTGCTGAATACGGGGCTTGCCTTCCGCAAATTCAGCCTGCATGGCCTGACTGAAGCGGCCAGTCACAATCTCATCCAGCACCTGCCGCATGGTTTCTCGCACATGCGCGTCAATGACCCGCTCGCCTTGGCTGATATCCCCATACAGGGCCGTGGAGCTGATGCCCTGGCGCATCCCGGTGATGCCCCGCTCGTGCAGCAGGTCGGCAATGAGCTTCACTTCATACAAGCACTCAAAATAGGCCACTTCCGGAGAAAAGCCGCGCTCCACCAAGGTATCAAAGGCCGCTTTAATCAGGCCGGTCAGCCCGCCACACAGCACGGCTTGCTCCGAAAACAAATCGCAAATGGCCTCTTCAGCAAAGGTAGTTTCCATCACCCCCACCCGGGCACAACCAATGGCTTTGGCGTAAGCCAGGGCTATTTTTTCAGCATTCCCGGTGGCGTTTTGATGCACGGCGTACAAACCGGGCACACCGCCACCCGCCAAAAACTTGTTTCGCACCCCCAGCCCCTGAGCTTTAGGGGCCACCATGAACACGTCTAAATCCGATTGGGGCTTTACCCAGCCTTCGTGAATGACCAGCCCATGCACAAAGCCCAGCGCTTTTCCGGCGGACAGGTGCGGCGCTATGCTTTGGGGATAGACGGAGCCCATCACCTCATCCGGCAGGGCCAGCATCACCACATCGGCCCAAGCCAGCGCTTCCGGCAAGGGCAAGACTTCAAAGCCATCTTCCAGGGCCACGGTTCGTTTCTGGCTCTCCGGGCGAACCCCGATTTTCACGGACACCCCAGAATCTCGTAGATTCAAGGCGTGAGGCCGCCCCTGATTTCCATAGCCCACAATGACCACCCGCCGATCCAGAATCGGCTGAAGATCGATGTCACTCTCTTGTAAAATGGGTTTTGACATAATTGACCCCACGACGGACAAACCTTTTCGGTTATTATAGAGTCTCCAAAATCAAAAAACTCAAAACGAATTGTGATTCAAAGAGATCAAGCCCCATGAGCAAAACGCCAGCCGCCCAATCCACCACCCCAACGGAGAACACCCCGCACACCAGTGAACATGCCGCCCAAATCCGTCAGGGCCGTATTGATAAGCTGGAAAGCTGGCGCAAACTGGGGCAGAATCCTTTTCCCTACCACTTTGAAAAAACCAGCGACAACGCCACCCTGCAAGCCAAATACGCCGCTCTGGAAAATGGCGTGGAAACCGAAGATGTGGTCTGCGTGGCCGGTCGGGTTATGGCCTTGCGCAATAGCGGCCTGTTTATTGACCTGCAAGACCCCAGCGGCAAAATTCAGGTGTTTTGCCATAAAGAAAATTTATCGCCCGAGATGATGGACGCCCTGAAACTGGTGGATGTAGGCGATGTCATCGGGGCCACCGGCACCATTCGGCGCACCCCCCGGGGCGAGCTGAGTGTCAAAACCCGGCAGTTGCAAATTCTGGGCAAATCCCTGCTGCCCCTGCCCGAAAAATATCATGGGCTGACCGATGTGGAAACCCGCTACCGGCAGCGCTATCTGGATCTCATTATGAACCCGGAGAGCCGGGACACGCTGGTCAAGCGCAGCAAAATCATCGCTGAAATTCGTAAACTGCTGTTGGACAAAGACTTTTTGGAAGTAGAAACCCCCATGCTGCAAACGCTGGCCGGGGGAGCAGCGGCCCGTCCCTTTGTGACGCACCATAACACGCTGGAAATTGACATGTACCTGCGGATCGCCCCGGAACTATTTCTGAAGCGGCTGATCGTGGGTGGCATCTCCGAAAAGGTGTTTGAGCTGAACCGGAACTTCCGCAACGAAGGGATTTCCCCCAAGCACAACCCGGAATTCACCATGATCGAGCTGTATCAAGCCTACGCCGACTACAACGACATGATGGATCTGACCGAGGAAATTGTGACCACCGTGGCCCAAAACGTGCTGGGCACCACCAAAATCGAATTTCAGGGCACAGAAATTGATCTCTCTGGCCCGTGGCCCCGCAAGTCCATGATTGACTGCGTGAAAGAAGAAACCGGCGTGGACTTCGCTGCCATCGATACCGATGAGGCCGCTCGCACCGCCGCCAAAGGGCTAGGGGTATTCGTGGAAGAATACGACACCTGGGGCTACGCACTGGAAAAGGTATTTGAAGATAAGGTTGAGCATAAACTGATTCAGCCCATCCACATTACTGATTACCCCCGTGAAATCTCTCCCCTGGCCAAGGAACACCGGGATAACCCACGGCTGGTGGAGCGCTTTGAAACCCGTGTGTATGGCTGGGAGATCGCCAACGCCTTTTCAGAACTCAGTGATCCACTGGATCAGCGCCAGCGGTTTGAAAGCCAGATGGCCCAACGAGATTCCGGCAACGATGAAGCCCACCAGATGGATGAAGACTACATTACGGCCCTGGAATACGGGATGCCACCCTGTGGCGGCTTGGGCATTGGCATTGATCGCCTGATTATGATCCTGACCAATTCGCCCAATATTCGGGATGTGATTGCCTTCCCCACCCTGAAACCCAAGCACTAGGCCAAAAAGCACCGAAAAAGGTGATGGCGGGTTCTGCTTTGACCTCGTTTTCAGGGCTGTTTTACGGCGAAAAAAAAGCCTGTGCAAGTCGAAACATGCAAAGGCACAAAGGATAGAGAGTTAGAGTTTGGATTATTCTATGATCGCAGACTGGAAAATGTCATGCGAAAACAGGCATGCTTGAAGAAAATTTTACATTCATAGCACTTGGGGCCTAGCCTCTTAAGCACTCATCCCAGCATCCCACTTGCCAAAGAGTACCGCCTATCAGGCCGACTCCACCATTAAGAGCTGCAGCATGTTTTCCGCCACTCGGCTTTTTAAAAAGTCCGGGCTGTTTTTGAGCAGCTCCACGGTTTGAGCCGTTTCCTGATCCTGATCGTACCAACGATTGCCGTTGGCCTTTACCCGAATCTCCTGCAACACCTTGCGCACCTGAGGGGTGTCCCACTGCTCTACCAAAAACCGCTGAATCTGACGGGCCACGGTCAAGCGCATGGCGCCGGGGGCCAGATATAGCAATTTCAGGGCAAAGGCCAACCGTGGATACGGGTCATACCATCGGCAAGGCTGATAACTCACAATCTCTCTATCCTTTGAACCAGCATTTAGTACGCAAACACAAGAGCTAACGCATTTGCGTATTATACGCAACTCCATCCACGTTTGTATAGTATTAAAAAACAAATCGTGGTCAGTGCGGAATTTTGAAGACTCGGAAGGCGACCTGCCTCGCAAGCCACCTTCATCGTCACGCCTGAAAAGAAGCCTCTATTTCCGCCACCATAAAAAGCGCCGCTTTTTGGGCTTGGCAGGAACTTCTTCCGTAACGGGAGTAACCGTCGGCGTGGTGGGCACCACGGTTTGCTGGGGCACCTGCACCGCCGTCAACGCCTCCAGCATGCGACTGGTTAAATGAGCCGTATCAAACAGCACATAACCACTGGCACCCGCCTGCTTGGCCGTGTCAATCTGGCTCAGCACCAGCTCGGCGGCGTTGTTGTTAAACGGTCCAAAAATCCCGGAGTACACGGGCACTTTGCCTGCCGTGCGGCCAATCATGGTGCGGGTATCCCGTTCCACCACCTTGGTGGCACTAGTCAGGGTCATGGGAGCAAAAAAGTCAATCCAGCCGTTCTGGGCCCAGGCGGCCCAATCCTGATGCTTCACCGCCAAAGCGCTGTCCGCGTCGGGGAATACCGCCGCTGAAATCTTCACGGCAGGCTTCTTCTGGTGAACCAACTCAGTGGCTTTTTGCACAAACTGGTTGACCTGAGCGACTTTATAGGCATTCCAGGCCTTCCACAAATTCTCAAACTCAGGATTTTTAGGGTCAATCTCTGCTGGATCAATGCCATACTGGGCCTTGAAGGCCTTCCGGGCCACTTCCGAGTAACCCCAGGTGGTCTTGCGGTAGCTGAAGCGGTCCGAGGGGAAGCTGGCCGGATAGCGGATATAATCCAGCTGGAAACCGTCCACATCGTAACGCGTGACGATTTCATCCACCAGTTTCAGCAAAAACCCTTGCACCTCCGGGTTGGCCGGATCCAGGAAATAAGCGCCCAGCTCCAGATTGGAAGCCACCGGCTTTTCCGGGGTTTTCAAAATCACGGTGGGGGTGGGTGTAACCGCTGAAGCGGGGACAGGTGAAGCGCTGGAACCAGCGGGGGCGCTGTAAACCCGACTCACCCCGTTCACCGCAGGTTGCCCCACCACCGGGGTGGTTCCGGGGAGTTTCTGCGGACTGAGCGCCGCGAACTGCACGTTGGCCCATGAAGGATAACGGCTGAGGATGGGCCCCGGTGGCAGGTAGGCGTTGGTTCCCCCGTAAAAGGTCTGGAACCATACATGTACTTTCATGTTGCGCTGATGGGCCTGCTGCACCCAGTTCTGCAGCAAATCCACCCCCTGAAACTTGGGGTTTTCAGCGGGAAGCCCATAAGCCTGATAGGTTTGGGAGGGAAAAATGGTGTAGCCGTGGAAAAAGGTTTCCAGAAAGACGGCATTGATCCCGGCGGCTTTCAGACGGTCCAGCGTTTCACCAATGGCAGCCGGGGTCTTTTCAATGGGACGATGCCAGGCCCCCCGGATGGTATCGGCGGGAAAGGCCTTGTAGCTGGCCCACAAGCGTCGGTGGGTGCTTTCCAGAGCCTGAGCGATATTCTGGGCGGCCTGCTCGGTTTTGCCTTCCGCATTCAGGCGCAGGGCCTCCTCTTTTTGATCTCGAATGGCCTTGCAGGCGGCGTCCAGTTTCCCGGTAGCGCTCCAGGCCTGATCGGCGCAAGGACTCTTGGCCCACTCCTGATCAAACTGGTACACGTAGGTGTTGAAGTCGGTGTAGGCTCTCACAGTGCCGGCGACCGGGTCTACTTCCACGTGGGCACCCAGCGGGGCGTTGGCGATTAACCAGCTACGCCCTTTGCCATGACCGCTCAGGACATAGCCGTCCGCCGGAATGGTTGAATCAGAGCCTTCCTGAGCCACCACGATCCCGTTGCGCACGGTCACCTCAAAGCCAAATTCGTTGGTGCCAGTGTTGGGCTTGGGATAGCGGGCATCGTACAGCACAATCTGGTTAGAGGCCCGAAAGCCCGGAAAACCTGAGCCATTGGGGTTGTTAGAGGCCGACGGGTTGACCACATCCAGCCGGGTTTGCCGCTGCTGGAACCAGGCCTCTTCAATCTTGAGCAGATCACCGGGTTTCAGATTTTTCAGCCAGTCCCGCTTGCTACCAATGGCCGATAGCACCACCCCGTTTTGAGGAATGGCGGCATTGCCGCAACTGAGCGAGGGGTTGGACTGGCAATCCCACACGCTAATCACATCGGACACCTGATAGGTTTTGACCTCTTGTCCCTGAACCCGATTGACGGACAGGGGCTTGGCAATCACTTCCACCCCAAAGCCATTGGTGCGGGTGGAAGGGCCAAAGGCCGGATCGTAGAGAATCAGGGAGTCCGCTTCTCTGGCGGCGTTCCGGGCCGTAATATCCTGCGGCTGCCCATCCGGGCCAATCACTTGCAAAGCACGCTGGGCCCAGGCGGACGTCAGCCATAAACTACCCAGAATTCCCACGGACGCCAAGGCAAAGACCTGCATTTTTTTCCAGCGCTGCACCACAGTCTCCTTTAAACCACTAAAGTCTATCCATACTTTGACTATACCAGACTGACGCGTTTCCTGACGACTTGTTTCAGCGGAAAGCGCAATTCATCCGGCAGCCAATCGACCGCCCTGAAATGTTCATTTGCGTTTCCGATCTCCCAGAATCAGGGCGACCGTATTACAATATCTACGAACACTGTCGCAATCCAGAATAATCGCCATGGCCCTTCACTCCCCAACCGATCCCATACTCACCCCGGAAAGCCTGAAAACCGCCCCAGTGCAGGAAGTTTTTTCCTCCATTCAGGGCGAAGGCGTTTACGTGGGCAAGCGGCAGGTGTTCGTGCGGTTTGCCCATTGCCACTTAAAATGCGCCTACTGCGACACCCCCATGACCTCACCCACCGGACAATGCCATGTGGAAACCCCGCCGGGCAGCGGCAACATTGAATATCATAACAACCCTTTGCCCCCAGAAACGCTGGTGGAAATTATCCAGTCTTTGCTGATAACCGCGAAGCACCACAGCGTCAGCTTTACCGGCGGGGAGCCCCTGCTCTATCACCAGTTTTTGCAACGGGTGTTCCCTGAAATCCAGAAACGCTGCAAAACCTACCTGGAAACCAGCGGCACCCAGGCCGATTTTCTGGAGAGCGTGCTGCCCTGGACGGACATCATCGCCATGGACATCAAGCTGCCCTCGGCCACCGGGGAAGCCCCCCAATTTGACAATCATGCCCAGTTTTACGCCCAAGCCCAAGGCAACCCAGCCGCGGAATGCTTCATCAAGCTGGTCTTCAACCAGCACACCACCTTAGCAGAGCTGGCCGAGGTTCGGGGAATTGTCACCAACCGGCAAACCCCCATTATTCTGCAACCGGAAACCAGCCTGACCGACCGCACCGTGTCCATCCTGCCCAGTCAGGTGTTTGCCGCCGAAAACTACCTGACCCAGTACTTCGATGACGTGCGGGTCATTCCTCAAACCCATAAAATGCTGAACGTCCTGTAGCGTGTGGATGCTAACGCTCTCTAGGCCGTAAAAGCCAAGGGCTTGCGGGGACGATAGGCGTTGGGATCGGCTTGTCCCCCAAAGGCGCTAAAGCCCGAGCCCGCTCCAAGACCTCCGCCGGAGCCCATGAAGGGGTTAGCGTTGGCAAAGCCCGATTCTCCGCCACTAGAGCGCTGAAACGGAACGTAACTGCCGCCCTTGCCCTTGCGGCTCATGGCATCTGCCACGGCAGCGCCCATTTCAAAACCACCGGCATTGCCCAGACCACCGCTTCCGGCATTGGCCGATTGCCCGCCCATCCAGGGGGAACCCGCTATTTTTCCGTTCATAACCTGATCCATACGGGGGGCAAAAGCGCTGGCATAGCTTTCCGACTGTTTATTAGCGTTAATCAGTCCCGCCACGGTTGATTGAAAGTCCTGACTGGGCTTCACCCCCAAGCCGGCCCGGTTGGCGGCCAGTTGCTGACCTTCCGTGGCGCTACCCAGAGCTTGTTCCGTTTGCTTCGGCAAAGGGTCCACGGAGGCCAATTGGTCCAGCTGCTCCAAACGCTGCAACAGGGCGTTCAGGTTGGCGGCCTCCGGGTCAAGGGACTGTAAGGCCTGTAAGGCCTGTTCTTGCAGCTTGAAAATACCGGCAGTGCGCTCCCGGGGATTGACATTCAAGGCCTCAGCCCCGATGGGCAAGTTCGGTGCCGGGCTGGGCTTACTGGCATTCATGGGGCTCGCCATGGCCGGGCCGGGGTCAATGGAAAGATCGGTCACCTTGAAAGTAGCGCCCGTGGTAATTTCCGCCCGATTCAGCCCGCCGAAATCCGGATTGGTGGCATCCAGCGGAAGACGGCTGCCATACACACCGGGAGAAATGCCCACGGTATCCACACCGCCTTGCCCATCGGTGGTCACCTTTAAACCCAGCCCAATATTGGGCAGGCGAAACTCCGGTAAGGCAAGCAATTCCGTCATGTTTAACTCACTGACCGCCAGCAACCGCTCAGCGGCCTTGAACACATTGGGAATTACCGGGGCCACCGCCGGAACGGCAGCCCGTTTTAAGCCGCCCACCACGGTGGCGTCAAACCCGAGGGGCGCACTCAATGGACTGGCCTGACTGACCGGACGGCGAGAAATGGTTCGGTTACCGCTCAGCGTATAGTAAGTATCAGCCTCATCAGCCCTTAAATCGGTGGGTAAATTGACCCCGTAAGCCGGTACAAACTGGTTGGCCTGGGTGCGAAAAGAACTGTTGGCATTCAGCCAGGCGTTGGTAGCCCTGACCTGGGGACCTCCCGGGTACAGGGGATAAAAAATGAGAGGCGGAAGACTGCTCATCGGTCGCACCGTACAATTAACACCATCTGTACAGTACCCTCGGCAGACTCGTCTTAAACTTCAGTCCGATCACATCCTGGAGATATGCAAAATTCACAATTTTTTACATCATTAAAAAACCGGGCTGCCCAAATTTGGCAACCCGGTCTGGTTGATTTCATTACGAAAGACTGACCACAGCGCGCTTTCGGAGAAAAGCAAGGCGTACATCGTTTATGCGTGATTAAAATGTTTGGTTGAAACCCTTTTCAAAAACAAAAGTTCACTAAAACACGAAGGATGGATCATTCTACGTTGATAGTTGGCTGAAAAAAATTAAACCGCAGACTGAGGCTTCACCGACAGAAAAATATAGCGTTTCTCCAGAACCGCTTCATCATCCATCTGCTTCACAATGGCGTCAATAAAGTCAGGATTTTTCACCAGAGTCTCGTGGCGCACATCTTCCCGCAATACCGCCCGCACGGCCTGATATTTTTTCGCGGTCACAAACGGCTGAAACCCTTGTAAAAATCGTCGACTCACCGCCTCATAATCCGGCATAGCCAACACATCAAACTGCGTGTTCATGGTGTCGTAAACGGTGGACATAAAGAATCAACTTCCTCATCATCTCCTTCCGGCGGTCGGTCCCAGCCGGTCGGTGGCTTTCATTGCATTCGGGTTGTCTATATGAACGAAGTCAATGGAAAGTGATGCTAGTCAGAGAAAATAAAACGCCCAAACCGTAACAAAAGTTAATAATTTTAAGTAAGGCAGCGCAATGTAGCCTCAAACAGCACGAAGAACGCCAATAGAATAAGTCCTCAGCGCGCCCTGTATTGGAGCGTGCTTTAGGACTTCAGGGCCGGGGATTTGGCCTCACAGAAAGCCCCGATTTTACGGAAACGATCGTAGCGATCCACCAGCAGCTTCTCGGCGTCATAGCCCTTCAGCTCGGCAATGGCGGATTCCACGGTTTCCAGAATGCGCTGGGCCATAGTAGCAGGCTCCTGATGGGCACCCCCTTGGGGCTCTGGAATAATGCCATCCACAATATCGAAGGCCAGCAGATCCTGAGCGGTAATTTTCAGGGCTTCAGCGGCTTTGGAAGCGTACTCGGCGCTGCGCCACAAAATGGAAGCGCAGCCTTCCGGGGAAATGACGGTGTACAGGGCATGCTCCAGCATATAAATGCGGTTGGCCACCCCAATCCCCAACGCGCCCCCAGAGGCACCCTCTCCGCTGACCACAGAAATAATGGGGGTTCTCAGGCGAGCCATTTCCCGAATGTTGTAGGCAATGGCCTGACCAATGCCGTGCTGCTCCCCATCAATGCCCGGATAAGCACCAGGGGTATCAATGATTGTCAGAACGGGCATCTTGAACTTCTCGGCGTGAGCGAACAGACGCAGGGCTTTGCGATAGCCTTCCGGGTTGGCCATGCCAAAATTGTGGGTCAGGTTTTCCTTCATGCCTCGGCCCTTTTGGGTGCCTACCACCATCACTGGTCCGGAGGAAAGCTCGATAATGCCACCAATAATGGCCCGATCATCAGTCCCGGCCCGGTCGCCCCGCATTTCAATCCACATATTGGGAGAAAGCATCTTGACCGTCTCCAGCAAGTTGGGCCGCTGGGGATGACGGGCGATTTGCAGCTTCTGGGCGGGGGTCAGCTTTTGATACAGCTTACTTTTGACCTCATCGGCCTGTGCGCGAAGTTTATCAATCTCTTCAGAGAAGTCGATCTTACTGTCCTGGCTTAACCGCATCAGTTCCTCAATCTTTTCTTCCATTGCCATTATGGGCTTTTCAAACTCCAGGGGAAGGATCTTGTCGGACATGGCTTGCGTTTCCTTATCAAACTGCCCCGGACGCCGAGCTGGCGAACGTTTGGGCCGCTGGATTCAAACCGGAGGATTGCCGGTGCAAACGAATAAGATTGGCCAACATGGGTCCCAGCTCCCGACGCGGCAGCACCATATCCACCTGACCGTAATTCAACAGGTAGTTGGCCGTCTGGAAGTCGGCGGGCAGCTTTTGACGAATGGTTTGCTCAATGACCCGGCGACCGGCAAAGCCGATCCGGGCCCCTTCTTCGGCGATGTTAATATCGCCCAGGGTACCGAAACTGGCCGTCACGCCCCCAAAGGTAGGCTCGGTCAACACGGATACGTACAGCAGGCCAGCTTCGTGTAAGCGGGCCAGAGCCGCCCCGGTTTTCACCATCTGCATCAGGGAGAAGGTCCCCTCCTGCATGCGGGCCCCACCGGACGAGGAGAAAATCACCACCGGCAAACAGTCAGCCAAAGCCCGTTCAATGACCCGGGTAATCTTTTCGCCCACCACGCTGCCCATACTACCGCCCAGATACGTG
This sequence comes from Vampirovibrio chlorellavorus, assembly GCF_003149375.1. Classification (NCBI taxonomy): domain Bacteria; kingdom Bacillati; phylum Candidatus Melainabacteria; class Vampirovibriophyceae; order Vampirovibrionales; family Vampirovibrionaceae; genus Vampirovibrio; species Vampirovibrio chlorellavorus. The sequence continues at coordinate 34,210 of NZ_QFWH01000004.1, read as the reverse complement.
AAATCCATCACCGCCAGGGCCACCGACTCGCCCTCAATCTGACCGACGCCGGTAATGACGGCGTCATTCAGGCCGGTTTTTTTGTGGGCATCCTTTTGGCGCTTTAAGTAAGGCTCGGTATCGGTAAAGCTCAGGGGATCGGCGGGAGAGAGGTCGGCATCCAGCTCCTCAAACGCTTCGCACAGTTGCTCAATGCGAGCATAAGCGCCAATTCGGAAGTGATAGCCACATTGGGTACAAACGTTTAAATTCTTTTCCAGTTCCTTGGTGGGTAAATTTTCTTGGCAGTTGAAGCACTGCGTCCACAACTTGCAAATTTCCTCATCGGTGAGGCGATTGTTCATAGCGGCCACATCCAGCCGGGTGGACTTATCTCGTTTGGAGGCAAACCAATCTCTGAGAGACATACGCGCTTTCCTGCAAGTACTTGAAACGGGATCAACTCAGGCTCTGTACCCATGAGCAAGGGCAGAAGAGCAATGCTTTATTCTGATAGCGAATGGTTCAGAGTGTAGCATAATTTGGGTCAGCTTCCAAAAGAATCCCATGAGAGTCAGGGATGGTTGCTGCCTAGCTCACGTGCCCCAAGTGTTTCCAGTCAGACAAATCGGTTAAAATCTGGCAGTGGAAGCCTGTTGGGTAAAATTGGCGGGCTGCATAATGCGCATTTTATCGAAGTTGACCACCGAGTTATTGGCACCGGGGAAGTAATTGAAGCCAAAGTAAGAGCGACGGTTGATGAAATCGTAGCCAATGGTGGCCTTCACATCGGTGGGCCCTACCATCATGTAAAACGTATTGCCCACAGCCAGAGCGTTCCGGGCGTTATCCCGGTTCAAACTGAAGCTGCCGCTGTTTCCCAGACTCAAAAACTTGTTGATGCGAACCAGGTTGTTCATGGACACGTTTTGAGCCCCGCCGTAGTAACTGTCGAACACAAACGGCGATTTGCCGATGGACTGGCTGACCGTATAACCCATACTGGTCTGCAAGCGGCTGTCAAACAGGTTCAGGTTCAAGGTGGGGCCAACCCGGCCCAGGGCCACAAAATCCGCAGAGGAATAAGCTGAGGTGATCAGCTGGGCCCGCATGCCCATGGAGGCATACTTACCCAGGGTCAGTAGGGGCGCCGTGTTTTGCAGTTGCAACTGTAACTGGGCCCGGCCCAGCATTTGCGGCGATTTTCCTTTATCCGCCTCCACGAAGTAGGTTTCCCGGAAGTTGGGATAGAAGTTATCCCGGGCGTACCCGATACTTTCAAACGAGGTCAGCTGGAACTTCTTGAAATCTTTTAACACCCGGTAGTCCGTCAATTGGGCAATATAGTTGGGACGTTCCGTTTGTCCCAGCAACCCGTTGACGTAGCCATCGTTGTAAGCGGCCATAAAGTGCGTATTGTCGGTAATGCGCCGATCGGCGAACATAACCGGAGAGCCCACCCGGCTGTTGTAGCCCAAATCCACGGTGGTGCTGGCGTCCCGATAGTGAACCAGTCCGCCCAAACCAAAGCCCGCGTCGATCTGCTTGCCGGATTTTCCATCGGAAGACCAGAAACCGGGTGAGCCGTAACTCACAAAGGGCGACACCCGCAGGGAGCCTTTCCCCACGTGGAAATCCCAGCCGGGCCCGGCGTAAGCGCCACCGTACGCCCGGTAAGAGCCAACATCAGGGCCCAGATACTGAATGTTTTTGGTGGGACCATCGTAGGACAAGTCAGTATTGGGGAAGGTGAACAGCTTGTACTTACCCATATACAGGCTGGGACGCTTCAGCATGACATCGTCATACCCGTCCTCGTGACGAACCACCTCAATTTCCTTAGCCTTAATGCTGAAGCGGGAAACCTTGTTGGGCGAGTCATCAAAGTTTTGCTTGCCCTGTTTCAGGTTCTCCAAATCCTCGTATTGCTTTTGCTGATCATAGGTGAGGGTGTTGGTTCGCATAATGCGGTTTTCATAGGCTTTTTTAGAAAATTCCCGGCGCAACTTGGCCTGCTGGGAGCCTTTACCCGTATTTTGCCCCAAACTGCCAATCCCCCCCTGGGAGGCCAGCTGCTGATAAACAATACCGCTGATGATGAAGCGGCCATGCTCCATGATGATCTCGTTCTTGTTCACCATGGCTTCCTTGGCCTTGACCCGCACGGCGGAAATCGTGGTTACCGGGTCGTTAATCAGGGCGGAACGACGGGTCAGGTCAATCTTGGCGTAAGTGCCTTCCGTCCGCTGACCGTCTTTAACAATGACCACGTTGCCTTCGGCGATAGCCAGCTCCTGATTCTGGTCGTAGATCAGCTTATCGGCGTACAACTCGGAGTTTTGATCCGAAATAACCATGTGGACCGAGCCCGTGGCCACATAGACGTCATGATCCCGGTCATAATTGAGGTTGTTGCTGTTGATATCCACCATGACCGCACGGGCCTTAATGGGCTCTCCGGAAGCGCCCACACTCCCGGCGTCACTATCCGCATCTGCCTTTCCTTCTGGGGCGTCCGACTCCAAAATGGCGGGAAGAGCCGTCACATCCGTGTTTTTTGCATTAGCATCCGCCACAGGCGCCGGCTGCGTTGCCGAGGAAGTCACATCGGATGCTTTCTGCCTCTTTTTCGTTCCTTCGGGCTTAGTCGCCTCTGACTCACCCTCTTTCACCGGCTGAAAACGGGAGTTGGCACTCATCATCAACACACTGGCCGCCGGATCGTTAATCATCTGGGCCTGAACCGGGGTCACCCCGAAGTCAGACGCACAGGCCAGCAGTCCCAACCCAATCAACACAGATTTGGCCAGACACGCCGCGCCTGCTTTGGAGCAAGTCCTTTGGGTGGTGAGTGAAATCCGCAAACCGTCTACCGGTTGAGTCATAAATGAAATTCCTTCTGTGGAGGGGCCTGGCCTGCCCAATGGACAAAAAAAAGCTGTAAGGGCTACTGTTCAGTATTTGGGCGACTCACCTGAGCAACCCGGCGGGTCGAACCCATAATGAAGTGCTGAATACAAAATTGTTCTCACGACTTTCCAGCGCTTTAATACTTTCTGAGCCTTTAGTATTTTCTTAACCTTTAATATTTTCTTAACATTGCCCCAACATTTTACCAGAGTTTGAGGTAATTGGATAAAGTGTCGTGCCGAATTCAAATTGCCTCAAAGAAACTACAAATAACCCAGTGGGTTGACCGGCGCCCCATTCACCCGCACTTCAAAATGCAAGTGGGGCCCGGTGGAATAACCGGTAGAACCTTCCGCCCCAATGACCTGCCCCTTGGACACAGACTGCCCGGTCGAAACCGAAATGGCGGACAAGTGCCCGTACAGGGTCACCAGGTTCTGGCCGTTGCGGTTGCCATGGTTGATCATGATGGCCTTGCCGTAGCCGCCTTTCCAGCCGGCAAAAATAACCTCACCCCCATCGGCGGCGTGAATGGCCCCGCCGTTGGGCCCGGCAATGTCCAGCCCGGTGTGGGTGATGACCCGGCGATGAATGGGGTGGAATCGGGAGCCAAAGCCGGAGCTGACCCGCCCGCTGATGGGCCACATAAAGCTGCCCGTGCTATTGCGCACCACGGTAAAGGTTTTCCGGCGCGCCGACATTAAAGAGCGGATTTGCGCGGTAATGCTGTTGGATTCCGCTAACAGTTCCTGCTCAGCCCGCTGGTAAAAGGCGGCATCGTTACGGTAACGCTCTCGCAAGTTCCGATCAATCTCGATGGAGCGCTGGATTTCCACGTTTTTCACCCGAATGGTAGCGATGGCCTGGCCGATCACCGTTTTTTGCTGGGCAAACTCCGCCTTCAAAGAGTTCAGTTCCGAAATTTTGACCCGAAAATCCTCCAGCAGTTTTTTATCCTGGGCCATGATTTTTTTCTTGTAGTAAATACGGTCCAGCAAGGTGGAAAGATCGTTGGCCTCCAGAATCATCTGAATCATGCTCAGGCGTTCGCCCATATACAGGTTTCTCAGGCGACGCCCCGCGTTTTGTCCCAGCCGAACCGCCTCTCCCATGACCGCATCCAGACGGCCATTCAAATAAACCAGCTTATCCCGAGTCTCATTCAAGCGCTGCTGATGAAACTCCAGTGAGCGACGTTCCAACTCCAGACGACGTTGATTGGCAGCCAGGTTTTGGGTCAGCACCTGAGCCGCCCGCATTTTCTCCAGCTTTTTTTTGCGCATTAAAGCAGCCTGCGATTTTAAAGAACTGGTTTGCCCCTGGAGTTCCTGGATTTTCTGGCGATTATCCGCAAAAACATCGGTAGAAAAACCAGACAGCAGAATGCAGCCCAGTAACAGTGCTGAAAACAGGGCTTTAAAACGGGAGAAGCAATGCTGAAAGCGCATAGTGACTATCAAAACAAGAATACGTAGCTGGTCACCAGCAAGGATACCAACATCAGCAATGCGATCCAACGGGCACTTTTTTGAAAAAATTCCTGCATTTTACCTCGGGCAAGTAGAAATCAAACTTTGGGGAACCAATTTGGGGCAGATATACGCCATACCCTTTTAACGGCCCTTACCATTATATATGATAGGTTTCCTACACTTTTTACAAGCGATCAACCCTGGTACTGTCACCTTTATATATTACAAAATGTTAAACCATTTGGACGGGATTCCCAAAAATCCTAAAGGTTTATGGCAATGCGCCGATAGGAATCACTATAGATTCGCTACGGTGGAGGCTACGACGCTGATGACCCCACAACCTCGCAAACCGCAAAAAAATACCGCTTTTTCAGTGCATTTTATCATCAAGGGTGCTGAAAAACGTCGCACCATGGCCTACGCCAAAGCCAAGATCCTTCAAAACGAGCTGGGGGTTACCCCACACCTGGTCAGCGTCAAGTAAGCCCCCTGATTTTTAAACCGTTTACGACCCCTTCGTTCTTTCGGATCGAAGGGGTTTGAGCGATCTTGGGGCCTCCCATTCAACCTTCAAGTTAAAGACCAAAACCAAAAACAAATTAGAAATCATCCACTTTTCTGCTAAGGTGATGGCATGATGAACACGCACTGCCTTTCCTCCCCCTCTGCCATCCACTCACAGCTTCTATCCGCTGAAGCCGAGCTTCAGGCAAGCATTTGGCCCCAGCAAGAGGCCGTTTACCATGAAACCTTCCAGCGGGTTTTAACCGGTTTTGTCCAGAACAAGGTGGGCGAAGAGCATTTTTTATCGGTCAGCGGCTACGGCCACGATGACTTGGGGCGGGAAGTCACGGATGCCGTGTTTGCCCACGCCTTGCAAGCGGAAGCGGCCCTGGTACGGGTGCAAATCGTATCCGGCACCCATGCCCTGTCCGTGGGACTCAACGGCTGCCTGCAACCGGGCGATACCCTGTTGTCCATCACCGGACGCCCCTACGATACGCTGGAAGAGGTGATCGGCTTGCGCGGCCACAGCAAGCACTCTCTGGCCGCCAAGCAGGTGCAATATCACGAACTCTCCATCTTCAACCCGCCCCCCCAAACGGAAACGGGAGCGGAAACCGCTGTGGGCTATAGCGTGCGGACCACCTTTACCGAAGCGGAAGCGGAGCAAATCAAAGCGGCCAAGCTGGTGTTCATCCAACGTTCTCGAGGGTACAGTTTGCGCCCCTCCCTCACCATTCCGCAACTGTCAGCGCTGATTCAGGCCGTCAAAGCCATCCATCCGCAAGTCATTGTGATGGTGGACAACTGTTACGGGGAATTCACCCAGACCCAGGAGCCCACTGCCGTGGGTGCTGACCTGATTGCGGGTTCCCTGATTAAAAACGCCGGGGGCGGCATTGTGCCCGCCGGTGGCTACATAGCCGGACGGGCCGATTTGGTGGAAGCCTGCGCCGACTTTTTAACCTGTCCCGGCGTGGGTGCCGATGGTGGCTATACCTTTAATCTCACACGCCTGCTGCTACAAGGTTTGTACCTGGCCCCCGGCGTGGTGAAAGAGGCTCTGAAAGGCATGAGTCTGGCGGCCAAACTGTTTGAGCAGGCAGGCTATGACACGGCCCCCCATTGGCAGGACAGCCGTAGCGATATCATCCAGATTTTGACCCTGCGGGAAGCGGATAAACTGGTCAAATTCTGTCAGGTGCTGCAAAGCCTCAGCCCCGTTAACAGCCATATCCTGCCCATTCCGGCCAATCCGCCCGGTTACGCCGATGAAGTGGTGATGGCCGGCGGCACGTTTATTGATGGTTCCACCATTGAGCTTTCCGCCGATGGCCCCCTGCGCCCGCCCTATGCCGTGTACCTGCAAGGGGGACTGACCTACGCCCATACCCGGCTGGCCCTTCAGTCTATTCTGGAGCGGCTGGACTAGCATTTTAGTGCGGACTGACCCGTACCCACAATTGCTTCTAGCAAAAACAGGCCCACAAACTACGACGAGCGGGGCTCTCCAGTGCTGGTTTTAACGGACCAACCCCATAGAACGACCACGGGTTGAGAATCAAAAGACTAACTACCCTGCCCCGTTTACCAAGGCCTCTACCGGTATCTTTATCGGGGTTTCACCCGACCCCGGATTTCCTCGATTTGCTGCTTTAGCACCGGGTGGCTTTCCAGCTCTTCCTTGATTTTTTCGTAGGCGTACAAAATGGTGGTGTGCTTGCGACCACCAATCAATTCCCCGATTTTAGGAAAACTGGCCTCGGTCATCTCCCGAATCACGTAAATGGCCACCTGACGGGCGTGAGACAAGTCTTTGGCACGGGAAGGGCTTTTTAAGTCTGAGGAGCGCATATGGTAATATCCGGCCACCGTCTCCAGAATGTCTTCCAGAGAAACCCGCCGATTGTCCACCGGGGTGCCCAGCACCGTTTGGGCCACCACCAGGTCAATGCTGGTTCGGGTCAGCATGCCGTAAGCGGCCACTTTGTTCAGTGCGCCTTCTAATTCCCGAATGTTATTGGGGTAGCTTTCGGCAATAAAGTTCAGCACATCCATGCCCACCTGAAAATGCTCCCGCTCGGCCTTTTTCTGCAAAATGGCCACACGGGTTTCCAGATCAGGAACCTGCACATCGGCAATCAGCCCCCATTCGAAGCGGCTGCGCAGACGATCTTCCAGACGGGACAAATTCTTGGGCGAACGATCGCTGGAGAGAATAATTTGCTTGCCCGATTCGTGCAGGGCGTTAAAGGTATGGAACACCTCTTCCTGGGTGCGGGTCTTCCCTTCCAGAAACTGCACATCGTCAATAATCAGGATGTCATTGCGACGGTAACGATCCTGAAAGCCCTTCATATCCTTCTGCCCCAGGGCGTTGATCATGTCATTGGTAAATTGCTCCGCCGTGACGTAGCGCACCTTCAGATCGGTGTGATGCTGCAAGGCAAAGTGCCCAATGGCCTGCATCAGGTGGGTTTTTCCCAGACCCACCCCACCGTAAATAAAGAAGGGATTGTAACTTTGAGCCGGGGTTTCGGCTACGGCTAAGGCCGCCGCGTGACAAAAGCGGTTGTGCTGGCCCACCACGAACGATTCAAAGGTGTAACGGGGATTCAGGTTACTGCGGGTCACCCGGGGCGTCCAGGGACGATTGGGCAACTCCCGGGCGGCAAATGCCTCCTCGCTGAGGGGCTCCTCTTCCTTGGGTTCGGCCACCACCACAGCTACCTCCATAGGGGTGCCAATCACCTCGCTGAAAGCCGCCTTGAGTTCAGTACGATATCGCTTCAGGATCAATTCCCGGTTAAACTCGCTTTCCGCCTTTAAAGTGACGGACTTGTCAGTCAGTTTTTCAATCTCCAGAGGAGAAATCCAGGTCTCAAAGCTGGGCTGGCTCATTTTGCCCTTGAGATCGGCTTGTACTTTTTGCCACAGCACCGCCAGATCAAGGTCTGCGTGCAGGGCACTTTCATTGGAGCCAGAGGTCAGAACCGATGGAGCCATAATCGCGGAACCCTAACCCTTCTTTCTAAAGTAAACCAGAGAGCAGACCATTGACTGTGAGTGGCTTCGGGCCGGTACCCCCAGCCAGGTCGAACTCAAGCAACGAAAAAGCAAAAACCAGCACCGAAATTGGCGCAAGCCTCTTATCTTTCCAGTGAGTGGGGGCCTCTCGACTCTCTCACGAGAAAACCCTGACTTGAGATCGTTAGTCTAGCATAGTCATCAGCCGGATTGGCCCTGCGTATCAAAGCGTTTACATAAAGATTTTTTGCGCTATGATCAGATCCCGTTTGCAGGTTTTAACGCCGTGTCGTGCTGTTGCCGAGACGCTGGGAAAGCCCCAAACCGCCTCACTGCACAAGTGTACCAGCGGCTCCTTCTTTTTTGTGGAAATTGGCCGTGCAATCTGTGATTTTTCATGGATAATACATCTCACTCAAGTATGAAAGCGCTCTAATTTTTAAGGAGATCTCCTCATGAAACGCACTCTGGAAGGAACAAAGCGTAAAAGATTGCGGGTTAGCGGCTTCCGTGCCCGGATGGCCACCCCCGGTGGACAAAAAACCCTGAACCGTCGTCGTGCCAAAGGCCGCCACAAAATCGCCATCTAGTTTTTGCGTTAAGCGAAGCCGATTTTTGTGTTACCAAAATCAAACCGCCTGAAAGCCAAGGGTGAGTTTAAGCGAACTTTGTCAGGCAAGCGTTTGTTTGGTTGCCCTTTTTTCGTGCTTTATGGGCTGGAGCGCAACCCGGTAAGCTCAGTGCCAGCCGCGACTCAAAGCGTTGTTCATCCCACGCGCTTTGGCTTTATTGTGAGCAAAAAAATCCACAAGCGGGCCACCAAGCGCAATCGCATCCGAAGACGACTGCGAGAGCTGGTTCGACTTTCCCTGAAGCAAGGGACCCTGTCTGGGGTTTCTCCATATCGGGCTATGGTTTTCATCGCCCGTCCGGATGCCCTTAGCGCCAGTTTTACTGACTTACAAGATAAGATGGAACGCTGCCTGCAAGGTGTGCGTCCTTTGGGTAAGCGGGTTCCTCCCGTCCATTCGCTACCCCCTGTTGATGGCAGTCCCTAGAAAACAATGCTGAAATCCTTTGTTCTTGGTTTAATAAAGGGCTATAGAATGACAGCCCGGTTTCGGCGTTGGATTTTACCCCCGGTCTGCCGATTCCACCCCACTTGTTCCTTGTATACGCAGGAAGCGGTTGAAACATACGGCGTCAAATCAGGACTGTGGCTGGGCCTCAAACGCTTACTCAAATGTCATCCATTGCACCCCGGTGGCTTGGACCCCGTGCCAACCCCCAATATGCCAAACTAGTTAATCAGGAGACTCCCCTGTGAACATTATCACCCAGGCCATGTTTTACCTCTTGCATCAGCTTCATGAGTGGGTCGGCAACTATGGCCTGGCCATTGTGCTGCTGACCGTGGCCATCCGCTTGGTTTTATGGCCCTTGAACTCAGCCCAGACCCGCTCCATGCGCAAAATGCAAGAACTGCAACCCAAGCTCAAAGCCCTGCAAGAGAAGTACAAAAACGAGCCTCAGAAAATGCAGGAAGCCATGATGAAGTTCTACAGCGAGAACTCCTTCAACCCGCTGGCCGGATGCTTGCCCATGCTGGTGCAATTGCCTATTTTCATCGGCCTGTACGGGGCCCTCAGCAGTCCCCACTTCCTGGTAGATACCGTCCATGAGAAGTTCCTGTTCCTCAAAAACCTGTCTCACACCCTGCAAAGTCATGCCGGTCAATCGTTGGATGGCACCTTCAACGTGGAAAAAAGCGACGCCTTTTCCAGCGACAAGACCGTCACCCTGCACATGCTGAGCGGCAAAACCCAGGAGCAGGAAGTAACCGATCAGCACAAGCTGATTACCATCTCCCCCAAGCCGCTTTTGCCCGGCTCGCCCATCACCATGGTGCTGGACTTCAAGCAAATGGGCCTGAGCGACGATTACAAAACCCTGGTCAAATCCGCCGATGTGCTGGTGGTCAATGAAAAAAGCCGGGAACTGGAAAAAGTTACTTTTACCAATGTGAACGGCGTATTGACCAAGGAAGTGCCCACCCTGCCCGGCGAAAGCAAAATGAATCTGGATGTGCTGGCCCTGATCATCATTTACGGCGTACTGACCCTGCTCTATCAGCAAATCATGACGGCCAAACAGCCCAAAGCGGATAAAAATGACCCTGCCGCTGCGGCCATGCAGTCTCCGATCATGAAGTTCATGCCCCTGATGTTTGTGGTGATCATGTTCTTCTTCCCCATTCCCGCCGGGGCGCTGATTTATCTGGTGGTCACCACCGCCCTGATGCTCATTCAAACCCTGTGGGTGAACTTCAGCGAAGACCGCAAGGCCGCGCAGAACCCCAGCAAGCCTTCCAGCCAGGTGGTGGACATCAAGGCCAACCGGGTCTGATTTCTAAATCCCAACTATTTTTTCAAAAAGCGGGCGGCGTAAAAACCGTCCGTTTTTTTGTCTATCAAACGTTGAGAGTCCTGCGCCAGTTCAGCTTCAGGCGTTTCCGCCAAAAAGCGCTGAACCAGCTGAACATTTTCCTGGGGCAAGAGACTACAAGTGCTATACACCAGTCTGCCGCCGGGCTTTAAAGCCGCAAAGCCCTGCTTGAGTAAGGCCAACTGAATCTCGTTCAAGGCCCCTAAATCCACCCGCTTCCACTGCAGCAACTGCTCCGGATGACGGCGCAAGGTGCCCGAACCAGAGCAGGGGGCGTCCACCAGCACGGCATCAAAACGCGGGGAATCCGCCAAATCGAGCTGGAGGCCATCGCCTTGCTGCACCGTCACACATGTCACGCCCAGCCTTTGCAGGTTCTCGTTTAACAAGTGGATGCGAGCCTCCTTGGGCTCCACGGCCACAATAGCACCCTGATTGTCCATTAAGGCCGCCATATGGGTGGTTTTAGAACCGGGCGCGGCACACAAATCCAGCACCTGCTGACCCGGCTGCGGATTCAGTAATCTGGAAACCCACATGGAGGCGGCATCCTGCACGTAAAACCAGCCCTCATCGTATCCCGGCAACTGGCGGGGAGAGCCTGAAAATTCCGGCAAAAGAAAACCTTCCGGCAGATCGGGCAGTGCCTCAAACACGATTTGACCCGCCGTCAACGCCTGTTGATAAGCCTCTACGGAGGTCCTCAACGTGTTCACCCGGATACTTAAGACCGCCGGATGCTGGGCCGCCTGGGCCATCGCCTCGATCTGCCCGGCAGTGTAGACCGCCGATAACGACTCTGTAAAAGAGGACGGCCAACCAAAGCGGGCCTGACAATGACCGGGTAAATCTGACGCCAGGGGAGGACACTCAAATCCCTGATCCGCCAGACGCCGCTGGGCCGAACGCAACACCCCGTTCAGGAACCGGATGGTATTGGGAGACTGCTTCAAGCCTTTGGCCAGTTGCACCACGCTGTCTATGGCCGCGTAGTCCGGCACCTGTACGCCACCCTCCAGCTGAAGCAGGCCCAGACGGAGTAAACAGCGCACCATGGGCACCACATTCTTCAAAGGACGGCCGGTCAACTGCGTGATCCACGCATCGTAAACCAGCCAGCGCCGCAACGTGCCCATGACCAGGGCCCGACAAAAGCCGCGCTCCTGATCGATCAACTGCGGATGCGGGCCAAACGCTTGCTGTAGGAGGCTATCGGCCTTTAATTTTTCCAGCCCGGCCTTTTCAAAACGGAGTAAAACATCCAACGCCAGTTTGCGGGGCAAGTCCCTGGTTTTCACCACACTGTTATGCTCGGTCTTATTCTCAGTCACGCCTGGAGCCCAATAGGCGGAACACCCAGTACAGCAGTTCCATCAGGGCATACAGGGCCGTGGCCACGTAGGTAAAGGCCGCCGCCGTCAGCACTTTTTTGGCCCCGGACAGCTCATCCTGATTGAGATAGTAGTTGCCCTGCAGCACCTTCAGGGCCCGACCGCTGGCATCCAGCTCCACGGGAAGCGTTACAAAGTGAAAGGCCACCGCCAAGCCATAAAGGACCACGCCCGCCAGCGCCACATAAAAGCCCATGCCGCCCATTTTGGAACCCAGCCCCAAAAACACGGCCAACATCAACAGAATTGGCCCCATTTGACTGCCCAAATTGGCCAGAGGCACCAGACTGGAGCGAACCACCACCGGGTAAAAGCCTTTGACATGCTGAATGGCGTGCCCGCATTCGTGGGCGGCCACGGCCACACTGGCCACGGAAGATCCTTGATACACCTCCGGGGAGAGACGCACCACCCGCTGGCCCGGATCGTAGTGATCACTCAAAAAGCCGTCCACCATTTCCACGGGCACATCCCGCAAGCCGTGTTCATCCAGAATACGGCGAGCCACGGATTGCCCGGAACTGCCACGGGCCGTTCTGACTTCGCTAAATCGGGCCACTGTATTTTTAACCCAAAGCTGGGGCAAGAATACCAGGGCCCCACCCACCAACATAATCACCATGTACAAGGGGTCGTGAAAAAACATGTGCAGTCACCTCGTTGAGCCTTGAATATCGGCTTGAATAGTAGATGAGTTTCGGGGCAAAAAGTTCCAGTTCAGGCGGGAAGCGGGGCCGCTTGACTGGCATTAAAACTGCCCAGTTCCCGTTTGCTATTGATCGCCTTGAAAGCTCCCAGAGCCCAGTCGCGAGCGGCCATTTCCTTCTTGCCTGCGGGCTGAAGGCTGTGGATTTCCAGTATGCCGTCCCCGGTGCGCACTAAAAGCCCTGTATCAATAATAGCTAAAATTTGGCCCGGTTGGTCAGATTTAAGGATTTCTTCAGATTGATTACCCGGGTTGAGCTGATACTCCCGGGCTTTCAGCAATTTAATACGCTCATTGCCCAAAAATGTGGCGGCCCCCGGTGCCGGGTTAAAGGCCCGCACTTTCAGTTGTAACTGATGGGCCGATTCCTGCCAGTTCAAAATAGCGTCTTCCTTCTGGCACTTGGGGGCATGGGTGGCCAGCTCGTGCGGTTGCACCTCAGGATAGACTTTGCCTGCCATCATGCCCACCAAAGTGTCTACCAGCAATGGGCCTGCCGCCACGGACAACTGCTCGGTCAGAGACCCCATGGTGGTCTCCGGGCCGATGGCAACCCCATGCTTGAGCAACATGGGGCCCGTGTCCACACCCAATTCGGTGAGCATGGTGGTAATGCCCGTTTCGGACTTTCCTTGCAGGATGGCCTGTTGAATGGGGTTGGCCCCCCGGAATTCGGGCAGCAGAGAGGCATGGGCGTTCACCGTGCCTACCTTGGGAATGTCCAGCACTTCCTGGGTTAAGATTTGCCCAAAGGCTACGGTCACCAGAAAATCGGGCGCCAACGATTTCAAATGCGCTTTCAGGGCCTCATCTTTTTTAATGGAGACGGTCTGAAACACCGGGAGCCCCAATTCATCGGCCAGGCTCTTGATGGGCGGCGGGGTCAGCTTTTGCCCCCGGCCCGCCGGACGATCCGGCTGAGTCACCACCGCGGCGATTTCAATACGCGCATCAGCGTTCAAGGTTTGTAAGGCCGGAATAGAAAAGGCAGGTGTGCCCAGAAAAACAATGCGAATGGGGTTTGCGGTCATGGTGATGCTTCCTTGGAACGGGTAAAACTACGGCCATCATAACAACAAAAAACAGCGCCCGCAAAAAGCCCCAGCAAAAGCCGAGCAGTCATCCGCGACCGAATGCTTACCGGCCCTGGAAAGGCTGAAAACGCAAACCAGCTGGTCTATCAACCAGGTCCCCCCCCACAAAGCGATTCAGCCCATTTTTCAGACGGACTGAGTGAGACTGCTTCAACGCTATAAAGCCACGCCCTGCAAAGCCTGATCCAACTCCGGCTCTTCAATCATTTTTTCCGGCTGAATGGGGGGCAACTGATGCTCCGAGAGCAATTGATCGGTGCTAAAGCGATCGATCACATGATCCACAAACAGCACCCCATTCAGGTGATCCAGCTCGTGCTGAATGGCCCGGCACAACAGGGTGCCTTCCTGAGCGGTCATGGTCTGGGTTTTGCCCTTCAAATCCATGTACCGGACGGTCACGGAGCCATAGCGTTTCACATCGGTGTACACCCCCGGGAAACTCAGACAGCCCTCCCGGCTGATAATGGCCCCGTCCCGCTTCACGATGACCGGGTTGATAAACACCATTTGCGGCATCGGGTTTTCATCCGTAGAGCAATCCAGCACAAAAATCCGCTTGAGTTCCCCCACCTGCGGCGCCGCCAAACCACAGCCATTGTAGGCGTACATGGTGTCAAACATATCGGCCACCAGCTTTTGAATTTTGGCGGAAACCTTGGTTACCTTTTCCGCCTCTTGTCTCAAAACGGGCTCGCCATAGTTAATGACTTTCAAAACGGCCATGGTCTCGGGGAAATCTCCTTGGTTATGGTGTAAAATCAGGAATGAGGCCTTCTTATCTAGCATTATAGCCCAAGCCCGGAATTTTCCTACCCCATGACCATTGGCGCGTTACAGCACCCAGCCGCCCCTGCGGCCAACGGAACCTCCCCGCTGGAACGCCTGCATGGGCTTCCCCTGAACCAATTTACCCAGAACAACCTGGATATCCACCCGGCCCTGGAAGAAGTCCGGCGACTGCCCGAATTTCAGCCGCCGCCGCCCTCGCCACTGGACGCATTGCTGAAACAGCCGTGGTTCCAAAAACTCTATGACGCCGCCGGGCAGGCCTTGGAAGCGGCTCTCAAGGGCATTGTCAACTTTCTGGGGAAGGCGCAACCCCACTGGATGCCCGATCTCCCCCAGAATATCCGGGATCTGTTCAGTATTTTTATCAGCTTTATACTGGTTTTGGCAGGGCTTTACGGCGTCTACTTACTGCTAACCCTACTCATTCGCTGGCAAGAGGGCAGGCAAATCAGTAATCAAAAAGCAGCGGACCGCTTTTTCGAGGAATCCTTGCTCACCACCTCGGAGCATCATTACCGAAACGCCTTTCAGGCGGCTCAAAATGGCGATTACCAGAATGCCATCCGGGAACTGTACATGGCAAGCCTGTGCCTGCTGGATGAAAAGTCCGTTGTGCCCTACGAATCCGCGCGCACTAACCTGGAGTACCAGCGCCAACTGAGCGCACAGGCCCGAGAGGATCTCAAACAGGACTTTCACGCCATGGCCCAGACCTTTGAAGGCATCCGCTACGGAAAACAGCACGCCGGAGCGGCGCAGTTCCAAAGCAGCCATACCCGGTTTGAGGCCCTGCAGACCCACCTGAAGGTGCCGCATGGCTAAATACGGAAACAAACCGGTTTCCAGAGAGGCCCTGTGGCTCACCTTCCTGATCACCGGCATCATCACTTTCGTGGGATTGGCCGCCCTGTTGCCCCCCTCAAACCGTTCCGGCGCGGAAGCGCTGGTGGAAAACTCCATCCACAACGCGGGCCCCTCCGGCTACAAGGCCTGGTTTTTGGCCAGCCAGAAAAGCGGACTGGCCATTGCCAGCTGGGAAAACGGCTTTGACGCCCTCAATGAATTGCCCACGCCCACCACCATGCTGATCGTCAAGCCATACACGGTCACCAATGACAGTGTGGCCTTCGACCAAAAAGAAACCGCCAAACTGCTGCAATGGGTGGCCAAAGGCAACACCTTGGTGCTGCTGGATGATTTCCGGCGGGTGGGCTCTGGCGCTTTACTGGAGCGCTTTCAGCTGAATGTCAGCCTGCCCGCGCCCGCCAAACTCAAGCCGTCCAAACTCAAACCAGCCCTGCGCTCACTGTCTCTCTCTCCGCAAGCCAGAATTCCCCTGGGCGCTTTCCTCAAAGCCCCCCTGCTCAGCCGAAACACCGCCACACTTCAGGCCGGAAACAGTGGTATTTTGAACGCCGAGCCCATCTTGCAGGACGTTCAGAAGCAACCCGTGCTGGTGTGGCTGCCCTACCGCAAAGGTCGGCTGATTCTGGGAACGGTGACGGATTTGGGAGAAAACCGCTACCTGAACCAGCCGGACAATGACAACTACCAGTTTTTAACCAACCTGCTGCGGCAAACCAACCACCCCATTGTGGTGAATGAGTTTGTGCATGGCTACGCCGAAAGTGGCGACTTGCTGAGCTACTTTCAGAAAAAAACGCCCTTGGGGGGCATCTTCGCCCAGTTGATGCTGTTTTTCGGCCTGTTGCTGTGGCTGGGCTTTGTGCGCTGGAAACCGCTCGCCACCCTGCGGGAGGAGAACCCACCCCCCGACCAAGGGGCTCACAGCCCCTATATTGACTCTCTGGCCGGTTTGTACATAAAAAGCAAATCGGCCTCACTGGCCCTAACACCCCAGCTGAAACGCCTAAAAACCACCTTACACCAACGCCATGGCATCAACCTGAGCGAGGAGGCCCGAGTCCATGACTTGCTTCTCTCCCGTTTTGCCCACTATAGTGGTACCCAGAGTCATAGAGAAGGGGATATTCCAAGCTCACCAGATGAGCTGATGGCGGCGGTTAAACTGGCCATCAGGGCCACGGAAACAAAGCAGCACCTGACACCGCAAACCCTGCTCAAAACCTCCCGACAGCTTACCGTGATTGAAGAAATTCTCAACATCAAGAAATTCTAGGCACCCAGAAATTCTGAACCTGAAAAAGCCCCAGAACCGAGAGGCTCCCCAATGGACACAGACACAGGCAAAAACACAGGCAAAAACACAGACCATCATCCCAACCACGGCCAGCAAGCCGCCACCACCATCTCAGGCATTGCCCAAGCCCTGAAAAACCAGCTGGAAACGGTCATTTTTGGCCAAGGGGAAGTGATTGATCTCCTGCTCATTGGCCTGCTCTCTGAGGGACACATGTTGCTGGAAGGCCTGCCGGGCACGGCCAAAACCACGCTGGTCAAAAGTCTGGCCCAGCTTTTGGGACTCACTTTCAATCGGGTTCAACTGACCCCGGACATGTTACCGGCCGAAATCACCGGCACCAGCATTTACGATATGAACAGCCGCTCCTTCAGCTTTAAACAAGGGCCCGTTTTCACCGACTTGTTGCTGGCCGATGAAATTAACCGCACCCCGCCCAAAACCCAATCCGCCTTGTTGGAAGCCATGGAAGAGCAACAGGTCACTATGGACGGGCAGCGCAATGCGCTCTCTCCCCTGTTTACGGTCATTGCCACTCTCAACCCGGTGGAGTTTGAGGGCACCTTCCCCCTGCCGGAAGCCCAGCTGGATCGCTTCATGATGAAAATTCAGATGAAGTACCCGGCCCCTGCCGCTGAAAAACAGATGCTAAGCGAATTTGCCAAACACGCCGGCACCCGTTACCTCTATCAAAAAGCACTCACCCCCATCGTCAGCCGGGAGGAAGTGTTGGCGTGCCGTAAACTGCTGGGGCACATTCTGGTGGAAGACAGTATGCGGGATTATATGCTGCAAATTATTCAGGACACCCGGCAAAACCCCAATATCGAACTGGGTTGCAGCCCTCGCTCCGCATTATCGCTGCTGGCGGCCAGCCGGGCCCACGCGGCCATTCAGGGGCAGGGCTTTGTCACACCGGATAACGTCAAAGCCGTGGCGGGCCCTATCATCCGCCACCGACTGATTCTCACCGCGGAGGCGGAATTGGATGAGCTGACCGCCGATCAAATGGTGCAGCAAACCCTCAGTAAGATTGCCGTCCCTCGTTAAACCCATCACAGGCCTATTTTTCGATGCAAACCCCGCTGCAAACGCCCCTTCCAAGCCTGCTCACCGATATGCGCTGTCAGGTGATCTCCAACCAGATTTGCGGAAACCAGCTCAAATTGCTGCGCCTTCGGCTGCTGGATGGTTCATTCCAGTGCTTGCCCGGCCAGTTTGTCATGCTGGACCTGCCAGACTCTCAATTCTACTTTCGGCGGCCCTTCAGTGTGCTGGATACCCCTGATCCCCAAACGCTGGATATTTATTACAAGCAGGTGGGCGTGGGTACCGCCATGATGGGGGACTTTCAGCCCGGGCAGATCATCAACTGTCTGGGGCCGCTGGGCAAAGGATTCACCCCGCCCACCCAGCCAGAGTCGGCCTTGTACATTGGCGGCGGCATTGGCATTGCCCCGCCTTATTTTCTGGCCAAAAGCCAGCCAGAAAAAGGCCATTGCTTCTACGGGGTTCGTAACGCCGGGGAAATTGGCCTGCAAAACGCGCTGGAAGCACAATTCGGGAAAAATCTGCACATTGCCACCGACAACGGCTCTGCGGGCTTTCATGGCAACGTTTGCCAGTTGCTGGAGCAACACACCGCATTGGTGTCGCAAGCCCAGGAGGCCTACGTGTGTGGCCCTACCCGCATGATGGCGGCCACCGCCACTTTGCTCAAGTCCATCAATCCGGCCATTCGGGTAGAAGTTTCTCTGGAAGAGCGTATGCCCTGTGGCACAGGCGCCTGCACCGGTTGCGTCATCCCACGTACCGACCGCTATTTGCCCGCCAAAGTCTGTCTGGAAGGCCCCGTGTTTGAGGCCAGCCTGATCGACTGGCAAGGCGGCCCCCCTCGCCCGCTCAGCGCGTTCTGTGAGGAGGCCCCATGTCCACAGTAATGCCTTCTCTGAGTATTTCCGCCGCCGGGCTGTCGTTTCACAGCCCCTTGCTGAACGCCTCCGGCACCTTTAACGCCCCCTTGTTCAACCAGCTTTTCCCGCTTAAAGCGGTCATGGGCGGCATTGTGACCAAAACGGTGACCCAAAACCCGCAGGCCGGGAACCTGCAACCCCGCACCACCGAGTTGCCCGGCATCGGCATGCTGAACAGCATTGGGCTGCAAAATCCGGGGCTGGCCTACAGTCTGGAAACCGAAATCCCCGAACTCAAAGCGATGGGCCTGCCCGTGATCCTCAGCATTTCCGCCAACAGCAGCGCGGAATTTGCCCAGATGATCGAAACCACGCTCAGCCATCCTCACGCCGCCCAGATTGACGCCATAGAACTCAACCTGTCTTGCCCGAACGTGGCCAAGGGGGGCATCCATTTTGGCAGCGCCGCCGATTCGGTCAAGGAAGCCCTCAGCGCGGTCACCGGCATTTGCCCCAAACCCGTGTTCGCCAAACTGACCCCCAACGTCAGCGATATTGTCTCCATTGGAGCAGCGGCCATTGAGGGGGGAGCGGCCGGACTGACCGCCATCAACACCGTCTTGGGCGTGGCCATTGACATCCACCAGAAAAAACCGGTAATGCCCCGAGTCTCCGCCGGATACAGCGGCCCCGGCATCAAGCCCATCGCCCTGCACGCCATCTGGAATCTGCACAAACACTTCCCGGAAACGCCCATTATCGGGGTGGGAGGCATCAGCAACGCTCAGGATGTTCTGGAATTCCTGATGGCAGGGGCCAGCCTGGTACAAGTGGGCACCATTTGCTTTCGGCAACCCACCATTTTCAAAACCATTCAGTCGGACTTGCAGGCATTTTGCCGCACAGAAAATCTGGACAGCCTGAATAAGCTGATTGGCTGCGCTCATGGCGAGTAGTTTATTGGTAAAATAAAAGAACACTTTGAGACGTCTAGATACTGAGGTTGTCAGTCTAATCGCGTTTTAGTCCGATGTTTTATTTTAGAGGGCCCTATGAAAAAAAACTGTCTCTCCCAATCGCTGTTTGCCCTTAGCTGCTTTGGCTTATTGGCAATCAGCCCGGTGCTATTAACTGGTTGCGCTGGTAAAAAGACTGAAAACGCAGAGAAAAAACAAACCGCTTTCTCTATGGAAGTCCTGCAAGTGGATCAACTGGACGCTTTGGGTAAAAAGATCCCGGACGGTCAGTATCTGGTGGTAAAAGCGCATTTAAAAAATCAGGCGAATAAAACTTTGACGCTGGCCTCCCGGGAATTCGTGTTGCAAAACATCACGGACAAGGAAGAGGAGCGCTATTCTCAGCCTTTAGAAATCCAGCTTGGCAACGACTTTGGAACCACCTATGGCGAAGTCCTCAAACAGAAACTGGTGGAAAACAACACCGTCAATTTATACCCCCGCATGGAACTGGAACGATATTTTATATTTATGGTACCCTCAAATGCGAAGATTGACGGGTATCAAATTACACATGAGCCCGAAAAAGTCTCCGCACCGTTAGTCGTCACCGGGACAACCATCATCAATGACCATCGCAACACAACAAGCCTCCCCCCAACCTCAGAAGAATAACCCTGCCCTCCAACACGCAGACATCAGCCTTTTACACCGTACCAAAATTGTGGCCACACTGGGCCCTGCCACGGCTTCTCCCGAAATGGTCAAGCAACTGGCTTTAGCCGGTGTCAGTGTTTTTCGCCTGAATATGTCTCATGGCAACGCCGATGAACAGGGTGCCCGTGTGCAAATGCTCCGAAACGTAGCCGCTGAACTCAATCAACCGCTGGCCATTTTGGCCGATTTGCAAGGTCCCAAACTCCGTACCGGCTTTCTGAAAGACAACCAGCCCATTCCTCTGGAAGATTTTTCCGTGGTGGAATTTACCAGCCGCACCCGGGAAAGTTCACCCGGTGTGGTGGCCACCAAATACGGCGAACTCATCGCGGTTTTGGAGCCCGGTGCCCTCATTTTGCTGGATGACGGAAAAATCCGTCTGGAAGTGCTGGAAAAGGTAAACGCTGAAACCCTGAAGTGTCAGGTGGTTCAGGGCGGACTGCTGGAGGCCCGCAAAGGCATCAACATCCCCGGTACAACGCTGCCTATCCCGTCTCTCACTGAAAAAGACAAAGAGGATGTGGCCGCCGCCGTGGCCGCCAAAGTGGATTACATTGCCCTGTCCTTCGTGCAGCAGGCCAAAGATATCGTGGAATTGCGCCAGTACGTGGAATCGCTGGGTTATACCTGCCCGCCGGTGGTGGCTAAAATCGAAAAACCCCAGGCACTCAAGGATATCGACAATATTATTCAGGAAACGGATGCCTTAATGGTTGCACGAGGCGACTTGGGCGTGGAGTTACGTCCTGAAGAAGTGCCCGTAGCGCAGAAAATGCTGGTGGCCAAAGCCAACGCCGCCGCCAAACCGGTGATTATTGCCACCCAAATGCTGGAATCCATGATTAGCTCCGTGCAGCCCAGCCGTTCAGATGTCAGCGACATCGCCAACGCCGTCTTTGATGGTGCCGATGCTCTGATGCTCTCTGGCGAAACCTCCGTGGGTGAGCATCCGGTGGCCACCGTCACCATGATGGGCCGGATTATCCACGAAGCGGAAAAAAGCATTTTTGCCAACAGCCTGGATCGCCCCATGGAAGAGAACCGCACGGTCTCACCCAACTTCTACCATGCCATTGCCCAAACGGCCAGCTATGCCGCACGAAAAGCCAATATCAAGGCGGTAGTAGTTTTCTCTAACTCGGGGAGTATGGCCCAACGCATTTCCAAGCTCAAGCCCACTCGTCCCATCATCGCCCTGACCCCCAAGGCCGAAGTGGCTAACAAAATGGCCCTGCTGTGGGGCGTGGTGCCCGTGGTCATCCCGCAGTCCGAACAGACCGATGTGATGCTGGAAAATGGCGAGAAGGCCATTTTTGAGAAAAACCTCCTGAAAAAAGGGGAAGGTGTGGTCTTTTGCGCTGGTAACACCCAAATGAAGGGTGCCGACAACATGCTGAAGATCTACCACATCGGTCATACCGAATAACCCCTGACAAGGGGCTCATTCGGTTCCCATAAATACTGGTTTTAAACAGGCTCAACGGTCACATCAATGGTGACCGTTTTGCTTTGGGCACCATGGCCCTGAACCAGCATTTCCCGATAAGCCGCTTCCACAATTCGCACATTCATCTGGTTGGCTTTCCAGAAAATATCAGCCACATCGCCAACCACCGGAACCAGCCCAATCAGCCAATCCAGCACAATGTTAATCACAATCCGCATCATCACGATGCGGGGTAAACCCAGCTCAAACGCCACCCATACCGCATAAGAGGATAACAGCAAGCCCAGCGCGTCTCCCCCCCCGGGGAACAGACCCAACAAGGGGTCTAACCCTATCTTCTTGCGAAGTACCGGAATGGTCACGGCGGAATCCATCAAATTGGCGATACGCCGTAAGCGCTCCAGAGAAGGGTGCGAGGGTTTCACGTAGGTCGCTCCTTTACCATTCACAAAAATCCGCTTTCACCCCATCAGGGGCGGTAAGCACGTTGAGGGGATTTTAAGCTACCGCTCCAGACGTTCTGCAAAATCCGTTCGTTGATCAGCATAAGACGCAGGGCCCTGTAAAAAGTGCCGAGTGGCGCGCAACAGTTCCGAAATACCATCTCCGGCTTTGGCCGAAATGGGAAAAACGGGAGTCTGGGCGGCAGCCTCCAGCATGGCCAGCTCTTCAACGGAAAGGGCCTGCCAGCGATCCATCTTGTTGCACACCGTCCACATGGGAGGCGGCTCAATGCCCAACTCTTCCCACAAAGTAGTCAAAACCTCCTGCACGGATGCCATCTGCTTGAGACGCTCCGGGTGGCTGATATCCCACACGTGCCACAGCAAATCCGCAGAGGCGGCCTCCTCCAAAGTGGCCCGAAAGGCCTTGATCAAAAAGGTGGGCAGCTTACGAATAAAACCGACCGTATCGGACAGCAGCACCTCTTGCCCCAACGTGTCCACATCCTGGGCATCGGGTGGTAAGTACAACTTGCGAATGGTGGGGTCCAGCGTGGCGAACAGGCGATCCTCCACCAAGACATCGGCTAGCGTCAGGCGGCGCATGAGGGTTGATTTTCCGGCGTTGGTGTAACCCACCAGCGCAATCAGTGGCATGTGAGACTGCTTGCGGGACTGGCGCTGAAATTGGCGATGCCGCACCACTTGCTGGGCCTCTTTTTCCAACTGGGTGACCCGTTCCCGCAACAGCCGCCGATCCGTCTCCAGCCGGGTTTCACCCGGCCCCCGGGTGGCAATGCCCCCTTTGGCCCCCACGGCGGTCTGTTGACTGAACGCCCGCCCTCGCCCTTTCAGGCGGGGCATTTCATACTGCAACTGGGCCAGTTCCACCTGAATTTTACCTTCCCGGGACTGGGCCCGCTGGGCAAAAATATCCAGAATCAACTCGGTGCGATCGATCACCTTGGTGCGTAAAATTCGCTCCAAATTGCGCTGCTGAACCGGACTCAACTCGTCATCGGCAATCACCACATCGATTTGCAGTTGCTGAATCAGGAAGGCAAATTCATCGGCTTTGCCCGAACCGATGTAGGTTCCCGGATCGGGATGCTTGCGGGCCTGCGTGACCCGATCCACCACCACCGCCCCGGCGGACTTGGCCAGCTGGCTCAACTCATCCAGGGTGTCTTGCAAGTCACTCTCCGCCTGCGCTCCCCCGGTATGAATACCCATTAACAAGGCCCGTTCGCCGGACTGGGCCAATTGATGCGGTCCCCGCGCGAATACCGGCTCCGTCCACTCAATCCACTTTTCCAGAGATTCCTCCGCGGCTTTGCCCACGGTGGTTAAGTCGCCCACCTCGCAGGAACGCCGGGTCTCCCCACCCGGTAAAGCCTCACTGGCCGGGCTCAGCAGATAAAAACCATCGCAAAACTGCGGTTGCTCCCCAAACTGGCGACTAAAGCCCCCCGGATGCTGCGGCGACAAACCGGCCATCAGGATTCCCAAAACCGGTAGATGAAATTGCAGAACCATCACCTGATCTCCCAAGGCAGGGATTTGCCAGCCCAGACGGGTGTGCAAACAGTACCGACGGGCCAGACCATCGGTACTGGCAGGCAGGGCAATGGGCAACTGATCCAGATCATTTAGCGGGCCCACCACCACCAGCTCCACCCGTCCCTGAAAGTCCATGAACACGGAAATTTCACGTTTGAGTAACAAACTCAGCTCACACAATTCCTCTGCCAGGTCGCGGGAAAGAAGGACGCCCCCCTTCACCCGACGCTGATAGAGCTTTTCCAGCCGGTGAACCAGACTTTTCTTGACGCCATCCACATGGCCAAGGATCGAGGGCATAAGCGTTACCTTCAGGTCAGTACCCGCTTATTTTAGCCCAAGTCTCGGTATTTGCATGCCCTGGCGGCGAATCAAAAAAGGGAGCCCCATACGGCTCCCCCTTGAAATAGACATAAAATGGACGGTTTCAGTGCCAGCTTTCCGCTTTGCGAGGTTGTCTCATTAATTTGCCCCGTGTGTTGGCCTTTTGGCTCAGCTTGTTCAACGCTTCGTGAGCTTCCTCTAAAAACAGGATACCCTCTTCGGCTTCATCGCCCAGACCCAGGGAATCATCCAGTACGTCATCATCAAAGTTAAAAAGCTCGGCCCATTTTCCATTCTGCGATTTCAAGACACGAACTCCTTCTTGTTCAAGTGGGATGGTTACCGACAAAATTTTGCCGTAACCCAGCTATCGGACAAGCCCGCAGAAACTTGAGTGCCAAATGGATGATTTTCAGTTTGTTTTTACAGAAATTCAAAATCCCGTTTCCCCAAAACGAGCCAATCACCCCGGGATCCTGCACCCTTTATCTCGGGCAGCGGTGCTTATAGAGATGGGGGTAACGCATTGATTTCCAGCACCCGATGGCAGTAAGCCACATGCCCAGGTAAATACTCAATCCCGGCGGGAACTTCGGTCTTGCACTTGTCCACCACATAGGGACAACGGGTATGGAAGCGACAACCACTAGGCGGATTGGACGGACTGGGCAAATCCCCTTGCAGCAACACCCGCTTGCTCAAATCCACGGTGGGGTCAGGCACCGGAATGGCCGATAACAACGCCTTGGTATACGGGTGCAAGGGTTGATGATACAGAGAAGCCGCCGGGGCGATTTCCACGATTTTACCCAGATACATGACCGCCACCCGATCGCTGATATACTCCACCACACTGAGATTGTGGGCAATGAACAGGTAAGTCAGTTTGAATTCTTTTTTCAGATCGTCCATCAAATTCAAAATCTGGGCCTGCACGGAGACATCCAGGGCACTGACCGGCTCATCGGCCACAATAAAGCGGGGATTCAGGGCAATGGCCCGGGCAATGCCCACACGCTGACGCTGCCCGCCCGAAAATTCATGCGGATACCGCCGGAAAGCATCCCGAGGCAAGCCCACCATATCCAATAACTCAGCCACTCGCCGGGTTAAGGCTGGCCCCTTGTAAAGATGGTGAACCTGCAAGGGCTCAGCCACGGTTTCTCCAATGGTCATGCGGGGATCCAGGCTGGAATAGGGGTTCTGAAAGACAATCTGCATTTCCCGGCGCAAAGGCTGCAACTGCCGGTTGCTGAGGGTACACAGATCGATCCCATCCAGAAGTACCCGGCCCCCACTGGGTCGGAGTAACTGCAAAATACTGCGCCCCAGCGTGGACTTGCCACAGCCGGACTCTCCCACCACGCCCAGCGTTTCCCCGGCGTAAATCTCCAGATCAATCTCGGTCACCGCTTGCACTTCACCCACCTTGCGGTTGAAAAACCCCTTGTGGATGGGAAAATGCTTGGACACTTTCTCAAGCCGGATAAACGGCTGCGGGGGAACCGACGGGCTGGATTGCTCAGATTGAATGGATGGTGCGCTCATTGCTCTATTTTAACCGATTTCCGAAAACAAACCGGGAGGGAATCCGCTGAAAGCCCTCCGATTCTCAGCGCTCCGCGACTTTTCTTCGCCGCTGGCATGTGTCCCCCACCGAGTTTTCTAGTGCCAGGGCTCAACCTGTGAAAGCGGGTCCAGACGAAACTCGCAAGGAAAATCCCTGACGCTGGGCATCGTACGCCACGGTAATGCAGGCATTTTCCAGTTCGTCCCAGTCAGGGTTCATGGCCAATTCGGATAAAACCCGCTGGGCCACATAACGATCAAACTGGGCCCCAATGGCCCGGGCCCCGCCAGCAATCACCGAGCCCCCCTCCCGTGCCCCGCTGACGTCAGCCAACTCATGCCCCCGTGCCAGAGTTTCCAGTCGATTCAAGGCCGTCTGGGACAAGGCCACTTTCAGCTGGCGTTCCTTCAGGAAGGACTGCGCATTGAGCTGCTGCAGCTGAATATCAACAATGCCCCGCACATGTTCAGCAGTCAGAGGGTTGAACGGAATCACATAATCAATCCGGCCCAGATGCTCCGGCTTAAAACCGGCACCGCCTGTAGCGCCATTGGCCGTTAAAAGGGCGCGCACCTTTTTCTCCAGTTCATTGGCCGCCAATTCGGGATCTTTTCGGGCCGTGGCACCATGGCGATGCCGGGTCACCAGCTCAGTCAGGGCCTCATGGTTCAGATTACTGGTCAGGATGACGACGGTGTCCCGAAAGCTGACCACCTCGCCCCGGTTATTTCTCAGCTCCCCCTCTCCCAGAATTTGAAGCAGCAGGTTAAAGACATCCGGGTGAGCCTTTTCGATCTCATCAAACACCACCACCGATTTGGGATGGCGACGCACCTGATCCACCAATCCACCCTGCTCATAGCCCACGTATCCGGGTGGAGCCCCCGTCAGCAGGCTGGCGGCATGTTTTTCCATGTAATCCGACATATCCAGACGAATGAGATGTCCGTTCATAAACTCCCGGGCAATGACCCGGGCGGCCTCGGTTTTGCCGACTCCGGTGGGGCCCGGTAGCAACAAACTGACGATGGGACGATTGGCCACCACACCCGTTTTATGCCGAATGGCGATTTCCCGTAAACCCTGCGCAATCGACCGCAACGCCTCTGGTTGCCCCACGATATGCTGAGCCATGACCGCTTCCGCATTGCGCAACTTTTTTAAATCCGCCGGAGTCAGGGTCTCCGCTGCTCGCCCGGTCATGGTGGCCAGTGCGTTTTGCAGGTGCTGCTCCTGCAAAATCGGTGGCTCACCCCGGGTCGGGCCTGCGCTGTCCTTTTGCCACAGCCGGGATTCAATCTCCCGCTTAAGGCGGACCACCTGCTGCCGGGCCGCCTGCAACTGTCTTTGATAACGATCCGCCAGCCCGCCGGGCTCCTGTCGCTCCAGAGTAGCCACCGCCAAGGCCTGTTCCTGCAATTCATCATTCAGGGTGGCCAGACGCAAGGCGGGTCCCTGGGTCAAATCAACCACCGCTCCCCGTAACAGCGTTGTGGCTCGCTCCAATGAACCTTGCGGCCAGACAGTTCTGGACAAACGCAAGGCTTTTTCCAATATGTCCGGCGGAATCCGCACACCATAGCGTTTTTCTAGCGGCAGGGCACTCTGACCCAACAGACTCAACTGCCGGGCATCCCGGAAGGGGGGCAATACCACGGGCTGAAACTGCCTCCAGAAATTGTGATCCTCCGATCGGGAGGTTTGTTCCCAATGCTCCGGGGTCATGGCGCCTATCACCGTTAAATTCTGGCACTGGAGCAGCCCCGATTGCCGCAACAACAACGGCAGATTCTGGGCACCGTCCCCCACAGGCATCAGGGCTTGCGCGTCATCAATCACCAAAACCACCTTTTGCCGGGGATGCCCCTGCAGATAACGCTGCAACTGCGACAGGGCCTCTTCCGCCAGTTCTCCCTTACAGGAGCCCTCGGCCTGTAAAGCCGGTATATCCAACTGCAACAAGTGTACCCCCTCAGCGGCCGAAGATGTTTCTTGTCCGGCCAACCGCTGGGCCAGACCCAGCAGGGTATAGGTTTTGCCTTCACCGTTGGGGGCTTGCAGCATTAAGTGGGCATTATGCGCCCCTCCGGCGTTAATCAGAGCCCACAAGCGCTCGACCGTCTCCGCGCGCATCAGAACATCCGGTAATTGCCGCTCTTTGGCTCGACGGATCAGATTATCGCTGTACCGGGACAGGGTGGGACACTCTTTTTCAAACGGATCCAGGGCCAAACGACGCTGCCCTTCCAGAGCGGCCCGCAAGTCACCCACCACGGCACGGATTTCGGGTATCAGGGCAGGTGGGGTCGCCCCATCCGCACCGGGTGCTGACTCCGGCTGACACAAACTTTCCAGGAAGGCCGCCGTAGAAAAATCGATACGCCCGGGCTCGTCCAAAAACCGACTAAGCAACTGACGACTCAGCCGGGAAGCGGCCACCGGATCGTCCTGATTATCAAACACCACCAACTGCTGCAATTGCAGCCTGGCTTTCTGTAAAACCTGCATGACCGGGGCCCGATCAAAATCCAGCGTGGCCGCTCCGGGCAAAAACGCTTCCAGCTTGGGAGAGGCCGCTCCCGACAGGGGACGACCGGCTTTTTTGCGGGGCGTGCTGACCCGCGTGGAGGCCTCGATTCCTTTAATCAGGGCATCGGGCAGCGAGAGAAACGCCACCGTTCCCCCCGGTTTATAGTGCGGGGGACGAAACCATTTGGCCAAAACCGGTGACACCGTCTCCAGCCGATCCACCAGCGCGTCCGCATCGGGCAACACCCCGTCGGCAAAGGGCTTCAAGTCATTCAGCTCTGATGACCCCACTGAGCTGTCCGGGGAATCCGGCGGTTCTGTCCTAACCGTCAGGGGGCCAATCGCCGAGGCACTGCGCTGGAAACTGTCGGAGCCAGCAACCTGCTGAACAACCGGGGCTTTGCCCTTATTGGCCCGTCCGGCAAAAGCGACCACCCGCCCCTGTGTTGTGGTTAGGAACTGCTGACCATACCAATCATTCACTTGCATGCTGAAGTCCTGCTTGTGCCGCTAAAGTGGGCTTTCACCCCAAATTTCCATAACCCGTTCACCGAATCCCGTTGTTGGGGGGATAACCGTTTTTTCAATCACGACCGGGACAACCCACTGAGATAAACCCGGAATACCCAAAATCACCATGAACGCACGTCAATCTGTTGGAGTACCAGACTATTCGCCAGATCGTGACGCCAATCATCTCTATCAATATCGATAAAGCCCAATCGAAAATCAAGTTTTTTGTGGACAAGACTCAACAAATCAAGCGAAATTGTCTAAAATGAAGAAACTCCGGGTTGCATCAGGGAACAATCATCGTCGTATAGAATCCGCCTGCAAGTGTTCCGCTCGTGCCGGGCATACCTTCAGGGACCCGTAGCGAATTTGATGAGTAGAGGGGAAAGCAGATGTCACAGTCCACAGAGCCAACATCCCACTATCCCACCATCCAGAAATCGGTGGTTCCCGGTACAGTGAATATGCAGAATTACGAGCATCTGTATGAGCGCTTTCGTTGGGAAGCCTTTGCCAAGGACACCTTGAATCTGCCCCGGGCCAATGGGGTGAATAAAGCGTCCATCTGCCTGGATGGGCACCCGCCGGAAGTGATGCAACGCCCCGCCCTGCTGTGGCAAGCCACCAATGGCCATAAAGAAACCTATACATTTGAGCAACTGAAGCGGAAAACCAATCAGTTCGCCAATGCCCTGAAAGCGTTGGGGGTGCAAAAAGGTGATCGGGTATTTGTGTATCTGGAGCGCATCCCGGAAATTTTTATTACCCTGTTCGGGGCCCTGAAAGTGGGGGCCGTGGTCGGCCCTCTGTTCTCCGCCTTTGGCCCGGAGGCCATTAAGGATCGCCTGGAGGACAGCGGCGCGGTGGTGGTCATCACCAGCCCCGATCTCAAGGAGCGTCTGGACAGCGTGCTGCCGGAGCTTCCCGCCATTCGGCACGTGATTCTGGTGGATCGCGACGGAGAGTATCATCATCCGCTCAAAAGTCACGAAGTGCGGTATGAAACCGTCATGCAAAACGCATCGGAAGCGTTTGAGGTGCCCTACACCGATCCGGATGATTATTCCATCATCCACTACACCTCCGGCACCACCGGCAAGCCCAAGGGGGCCGTGCATCGCCATGCCGCCGTCATTGCTCAGGCGGCCACGGCCAAGTACATTCTGGATTTGCAGCCGGAAAAAGACATTTACTGGTGTACCGCCGATCCCGGCTGGGTTACGGGTACTTCCTACGGGATGTTTGGCCCCTGGGCCCTGGGGGCCACCCTGCTGGTGTATGAAGGGCCCTTTAACGCCGAAACCTGGTATCAACTCATTCAGGATTATAAGGTCAGCGTATGGTACACCGCCCCCACGGCCATTCGTATGCTGATGAAAGCCGGGGAAGACGTGGCCGCCCAGTACGATTTTTCATCGCTGCGGCACTTGTGCAGCGTGGGCGAACCCCTGAACCCGGAAGCGGTGGTATGGGGCCAGAAAGTGTTCGGGCATGTGTTCCACGACACCTGGTGGCAAACCGAAACCGGGGCCATGCACATCTGCAACTACCCGTGCCTGCCGGTCAAACCGGGTTCCATGGGCAAGCCCTTCCCCGGGGTGGAAGCGGGCATTCTGGATGACGCATTCACCCCCCTACCCGCTGGCGAAGAGGGCCATTTGGCCATTCGCTCGCAAGCCCCCTCCATCTTCCAGAATTACTGGGGCAAAGCGGACATGTACCAGTCCAAGTTTAAAAACGGCTGGTACATTACCGGAGATCGGGCCCGCATGGATGCCGACGGCTATTACTGGTTCATTGGCCGGGCCGATGATGTCATCAACACCGCAGGGCATCTGGTGGGGCCATTTGAAGTGGAAAGCGCCCTCATTGAGCATCCGGCAGTGGCTGAGGCCGGGGTCATCGGCAAGCCCGACCCGGAACGTCTGGAGATTGTAAAGGCCTTTATCTCCCTAAAGAAGGGCTTTGAACCCTCCCCGCAACTGGAGCGGGAAATCAAGAATTTCGTGCGCACCCGTCTGGCCGCTCACGCCTACCCCCGAGAGATTGAGTTTCTGGGAGGATTGCCCAAAACCCGAAGCGGCAAAATCATGCGCCGTTTGCTGAAAGCCCGGGAATTGGGCCTGCCGGAAGGGGATACCTCCACGCTGGAAGATTAAATTGAGCCATACTGCCTTAAATTAACTCGACGTTGATTGCGCTTGCTGATAGGCGGCCAAGGCGGCGTCCAGATCCGGCTCCCCACTCACGGGACGGTGCCAGCGCTGACTGAAATAGGCGCACAACTGTTCCACCAGACGCAGCCGGGCAGGCTTTAAAAACTGCTTGCGACG
Source organism: Vampirovibrio chlorellavorus (assembly GCF_003149375.1). Classification (NCBI taxonomy): domain Bacteria; kingdom Bacillati; phylum Candidatus Melainabacteria; class Vampirovibriophyceae; order Vampirovibrionales; family Vampirovibrionaceae; genus Vampirovibrio; species Vampirovibrio chlorellavorus. The sequence goes on along the minus strand of NZ_QFWH01000004.1, from coordinate 3,421 downwards.
CCTTAGGTAGGTCTTGAGCAATTCGGCCTCTTCAGCGGTCAGCCGCACGTCCGCAAATTCTCCGGCATCCAGTAAGGCCGATGCCGGAGACAACTGGTAGGTGGGCTTCGTCACTTTGGCGTCATTAATGACAATAGTGCCGCCGATGAAATCCCCAAAGCGCTTCTCTCCCCGATTGAACATCATGCACAGCAGGCCCACCCCCAGCACGTACACATCCAGCAGCCGCATCAGGTTGCGCCCCAGTGATTCCCAAAAGCCAATGGCCTGCCCATTGTTGCGCACCACCCGAATGTGCAACAGGAACTTACCCACCGTGCGCCCGTTCCACAGCCACTCCTGAAACAAATGGTAGCCAAAAAACACCGCGAAACTGCCCAGCGGAATGCCGGTTTTGGCGATTTCCGGCACCTTGGCCACATAGGCCCACAGAGCAAACAGCCCCACCACCAGGGCGCTGAGCAACCCCATCAAGGCCCCGTCAATCAGAAAGGCGAACACCCGGGAAGCCAGACCGGCCAACTCCACCTTGATGTGGATATTTTCAGCCGTTTCAATGGTGTGAATGGAGCGAATGTCCAAAGCGCCTCCTTAAATTTTTCCGGGAATTCTCCCGGCCCGGGCATGACAGATGCCGCCGAGCGCCTGATATTCCGCCGGGCATTATAATGATGGTAGGCAATGTGGCCCCGGAAGGCAAGCGAACGAAAACAGGAGTTTTATGTCTCACAAACGGTGGATTCAAGCGCAAGAGCCGCACTGGCAAAGGCTGGAAGTTCTATTATCCAAAGCCCAGCCCAGCACCGCCAACCTGCCACCGGAGGAAATCCGGGAGTTGGGCCTGCTGTACCGTGGGGTGATTCTGGATCTCTCCCGGGCGCAGAGCCAGCCGGAAGCCCAGCACCTGGAGCCCTACCTGAATAACCTGGTGCAGCGCTGCCACGGCAAAGTGTATGAGCGCCCCCCGGCCAGCGGCAAAGACGTGGCCCATTTTTTTCTGCGGGAGTTTCCCCGGTGCTTTCGCAAAAACGCCGGGCTTATCGCCCTGGCCTTTGCCCTGTTTGCCGCCGGATCAGTTTTGGCCATGCTGACTGTGCATCTGGATCCCCGCACGGAGACCTACTTTTTGCCCCGCCCGGTCATTGATCAACTGGATCAAGGGGTACTATGGACGGACAACATGCAGGCCAACCCCTCGGAATCCAGCTTCCTGATGACCAATAACATTCGGGTGGCCTTTAACGCCTTTACCTTCGGGGTGTTGTTTGGGGTGGGCACCCTGTTGCTCTTGTTTCACAACGGATTGTTTGCCTTTGGCGGCCCCTTGCAAGTGTGTTTTAACCACGGCATGGGCTGGCGATTGCTCAATTTTATGCTGGCCCACGGGGTTATTGAACTGACCACCATTTTTATTGCCGGGGGGGCGGGCATGCTGATTGGCTTTGCCCTTCTCTTTCCGGGGGAGTTGCCCCGATGGCAGGCGGTGCGGCTCAAGTCCAAAGAAGCCATTATCCTGATTGCCGGCTGTGTGCCCCTGCTGGTGATTGCGGGCATTATCGAAGGCATGGTGTCCCTCAATCAGGCGGTGCCGCCCTTGGCCCGCATGGCCGTGGCCCTGGCTTCGGCAGTGGGATTAATCGCTTACCTGGGGTTTAGTGGGCGGGTCAAAACAATACATTCATAGTGACAAATTGCGTTCTGCCAATTTGTAAAATTTCGAACTTCAGATCATGTTTTGATGTCTATTGACTTTATTTAGAATGATGGAAAAATAAAGATCTATCTTGTAAAATGATTTGCTTTTTATTATATTTTTCAGTTATGAAACTTTAAATCAGCATTAGAACAATGTCTTACAATTTAGCTTATCCAAATTATCAACTATCTTCAGGCTCTGTAGTGCCTGTTCGTACGCAAGCCAAAACAAATGCTGAAAAAGTTACTGAGACAATCACATCTTTGGGTAAAAAAGTCTATAAAACAGAAAATACCAGTGATATTGTACTCCTAACTTCTTTGGCTGCATTGTTACCCTTAGGAATTAGACCTAAAATTTTCCCCATCATACCCAGATTTTTTGACTATTTATTAAAAACCACTGTTGGAATTGGCTTATTCAGTCTTTTTGGAAATATTTTCACGGGCCATCAACAATCCTATAATCTAAGAAAAAATAATCTAGAAGCCTACCTACAACACTTTCAGCAAAAATAGCAGTATGAACTAAATAAAAGTTTTTATAAATGCTCGCAAGCTGCTATTATTGCTCTTTGAATAAGCTCATCACCACCGTTATCTAAAACCTTATCTAGAATTTGGTTACCACGTCCATTGACAAGCATCATTAAACTATTTTTCAACCCAATCCCAAACATAGCAGAATATGTTGCAGTAGCAAACATACCAAGAGCATTCATACCTTGTGGAAATCTTGGTTGTTGCCCCCGCTTAATTTGTGATTCAAAAATACATATGGTTGCAATGCCGATAGCAGCCTGGGAGGCTGCCGAGGCACCTCCTTCAATGGCCATTGCCACAGGCTGCATGAATGGAACGTGGCTCAAAAGCCAACTTGAGGTCTTACTAATAATATAATCTGAGCCATTATGGACTGCTAGGCCAGCAGCAATATCAGTTAGCCCAGTGACAGTAAAGCCAGAACCTTTCGCTCCATAAATGTCAGCCAAAGCGGCACCCATTGCCATTGAGGCAAGCCCAATAGCTGCAAAGTCTAAGACAGGAGGAGCGAATGTACACACAGTACCATTAGCAGCTGAGAATGCAGTAACAACCCCCAAAGCCTGCCTTCGTCTTTCTGCGGTATTCGTGTTGTAACCAGCACCGAATAACAAATCACCTGCCAGAGTTTTCTTTTGACCCTGTTTAAATAATTTTGACTGGTTCTTTAGCTCAGCAGCTTGACGGTAAACAACAATAAGATTTTTCAATACTAAAGGGTTTGCATCTAAATCCTGCGCAGATAAACTATATCTCCGCATGGCCTTAGAAAGTCTACCCCCTGCTACTATTTGACTTAGATCAGGACACATACACAGCTTTGCAATCTCAGGATTTTCCAGTGCTTTTATGAGTAACTTTTTACCACTATTAATATCCAACGGCTTCTCAAAAATCTTGATTAATTTATCAACATCTTGAGACGAAATCTTATTTACCAGTGGCTGATTTGTTTTAACACTTTTTGAATATCCTGACCCCATCAATTGCTTATTATATAAAACTTGAGAAATACTGGGATAAGAGGAGTATGAGAGCTGCTGTAATTTTTCAACCACGGCTAGAACTCATACGGTAACTTTCTGAAGGCAGAGCATGGCGCAGCCCAATTGCCAGAAGGCCTCCCAATTCTGCCAGTGATAGTCGTAGCGGATTTCAAGCTTTCTGAATTTGCCCAGCCAAG